>NZ_JBGIWG010000005.1:0-394769 GCF_041320715.1 Enterobacter sp. KB-221C9 | reverse complement strand
CGGCACTTCGTTTGCCGGGCCTACACGTCACGTAGGCCCGGCAAACGAAGTGCCGCCGGGCGCTTTTGTTACTGATCCCGCGTCGCGCGCAGCAGCGTCTCCAGCGGATAGACCGCCGCAATCACTACCTCGTCCTGAACCTTCGCCGCGTTGTCCAGCTCGCTCTGAATCGAGGCGATCTCTTTGTCATCCAGCGTGCCCTGGCGCGCCACCAGATCCGTCAGCCGCAGGCCAATCGAGGCCAGCTTATCCACCTCCTGAATCACCGGCTTCATCGCCTTCAGCTGATAGCTGTTTTCGCTTAGCGCCAGCGCGTCGCTGGTGTTGCTCTGCCAGCGGTTAAAGACGTGGCGCAGCGCGTCGGCGCTTTCCGTGTCTTCCGCATCGCTCACCAGGCGGTCCGCCCATTTGTGCATCTGGCGCACGGTGGCGCTTTCGGCGTTCAGCGCATCGGCGAAGCGGTTGAGCGGTTCGAACTGATGATAATTTCCGGCCTGGAACTTCAGGTGCTGACGGGTGTAATACTGCGCGGGCTCCACCGCCTGAGCGAGGATCAGCAGCGGCAGCGTGTCGGCATTCCCGGCGAGGCGCGTGAACTGTACCTGCTGCTGGGTATGCTGCTGCAGCCCGACCGACACCGTTGACCAGCTGTCCATCGCCTGCAGGCGGGTGTACATGTTGTCGACGTCGTTGACGTCCTTCGCGGACCATAAGCGTTCCGCCACCGCAAAGGCGCGCGGCCACAGGCGGATATCCAGCACCGGCGCGACCACGTTCTCCGCCCACAGCGCGGCCTCACCGCCGAGCAGGTTGGCCTGATTCGCCACGTCCGGCACGACGGGCGGAATGCCTTTCGGCACGTCGTCCAGACGCGTGCCGCTTATCGGGTAGCGGGTGTTCCCCACCAGGAAATAGCCGGTGAGCTTATCGTTATCGACGGAAACCACCGGGCGCGTCTCGCCCATCCAGGTGTCGACGGTGAAGGTCACCTGGTTGTCGTCACGCCATTCAATGTCCTGCACCGCACGGCGGGATTTCCCGGCAAAATCAATAAATCCGCGCCAGCCGGCATCCCCTTTCACCAGCGTGAAGCTCCCCTCAACCGGCTTGCCCTTCAGGCGCGGCATGGTGAAGGCCCAGCTCTGGGCGCTGTCGGTGTCTGCAATCATATCCACGCCGTTCAGCCCCTGCGGGACATTTTCATTGCGATAGTGATAGGCGGTGGACTGGGGCTGGTCGAGATAGAAGCCCGTCGAGAGAATCCCTTTGTAGCCGTTCTGCGCCACCTGCCCCAGCGCGTCCTGCCCCTGCCAGGACTGGATCAGAATGCTTTTCGGCAGGTCAGGATGGTAGATCTCATCCCAGCCGACCATCTGCCGGCGGTGTTTCTCGAGGATCGTCTCCAGCTTGCGGTTGAAATACGCCTGCAGCGCGTGGCTGTCCGCCAGCCGGTTATCGCGCATGAAATTCTGGATCGCGGCGTTCGCTTTCCACTGGCTGTCGTCCACCTCGTCACCGCCGATATGCAAGTACGGATCGGGGAAGATCGCCGCCAGTTCGCTGACCATCGCGTCGGCGAAGGCGTAGGTTGCGTCTTTGGTCGGATCCAGCACCGGCTTCAGCACGCCCCAGTGGCGCTCCATTGCGTACGGCCCCGGCGCGCTCATCAGCTCCGGATAGGCCACGGCAATCGCCGAGGCGTGGCCCGGCATGTCGATCTCCGGCACCACGCGAATGCCGCGCTCGGCGGCGTAACGCACCACCTCGCGCATCTGTTCAGGGGTGTAGAACAGCCCGTCGCTGGCAAGCTGCGTCAGCTTAGGGTAGCGCTTCGAGCTGAAGCGCCAGCCCTGATCGTCGGTTAAGTGCCAGTGCAGAACGTTGAGCTTTGCCGCGGCCATGCCGTCGATTTGACGTTTGATATCCGGCAGCGGGATAAAGTGGCGCGCCGAATCGAGCAGTAGCCCGCGCCACGGGAAGCGCGGCGAATCTTCAATGGTGACCCACGGCAGCGAGGTATTTCCCGCTCCGTTCTGCATCAGCTGGAGCAGCGTTTCCATGGCGCGCAGCGCGCCGAAGCGGGTGTTGGCGGAGATATCGACGCCGTTGGCGTCCACCGTGAGCCTATAGCTTTCATCGCTGTCCGGCAGCGGCTGCGGTTTTACCTTTTTGGCAATCGCGATGCGGATGGTCGGTTTGTCTGGCTTTTCAGCCTGAGGCTGCAGCGTCCAGCCGGTTTGCAGGGCAATGCGCTGGCGCAGGCGGTTGACCGCGTCGCCGAGATCGTCCCCGCTGACGCTGACAGAGATTTTATCGTTAAGCACCAGCGCGCCCTGGGTCGCCGGGCGTTCAACCTTGGCAGGCCAGGGCATTAAGGGGAGATCGCCTGCCGGGGCGGCGAAGGCAGAGGCGCCGAGCATTAGCCCGGCGGTTAAGAGACTGTACCGTAACATGAATGTTCCTTATCTGACGGGCCAAATAAAGGCAAAACATTCTGTTAACATGCGCTCAATTTGTCGTCAAGCGAATGCGCCGACGGAGATCACAGGTTGTTGAATTTGGGAGGAAAGCTATTGCCCGGTGGCGCTGCGCTTACCGGGCCTACATTCTGATCGTAGGCCCGGTAAGCGCAGCGCCACCGGGCTTGCCGTTACTGCCAACCATACCGGCGCGCATAGAATCCTTTCACCATCTGCGTCAGCACCATATAGCCCGCGAGGATCGCCACCAGCCACGGGAAGTAGCTCAGCGGCAGCGCCTGCAGCTGCAGGTAGCCTGCCAGCGGCGAGAACGGCAGCGCGATGCCGAGCGCCATCACAATGCCCGTCATTACAATCAGCGGCCACGCGGCGCGGCTCTGGATGAACGGAATGCGGCGGGTGCGGATCATGTGCACAATCAGCGTCTGCGACAGCAGCCCCACCACGAACCAGCCGGACTGGAACAGCGTCTGGTGTTCCGGGGTGTTGGCGTGGAACACAAACCACATCAGGCAGAAGGTCAGGATGTCGAAGATGGAGCTGATCGGACCAAAGAACAGCATAAAGCGCCCCAGATCCGCCGGGTTCCAGTGCTGCGGCTTCTGGATCTGCTCGTCGTCGACGTTATCAAACGGGATCGCCACCTGAGACACGTCGTACATCAGGTTCTGGATCAGCAGGTGCAGCGGCAGCATCGGCAGGAACGGCAGAAACGCGCTCGCCACCAGCACGCTGAAGACGTTACCGAAGTTGGAGCTGGCGGTCATTTTGATGTACTTAAGCATGTTGGCAAAGGTACGGCGACCTTCGATCACGCCCTCCTCCAGCACCATCAGGCTCTTTTCCAGCAGGATGATATCTGCCGCTTCACGGGCGATATCCACCGCGCCGTCCACCGAGATACCGATATCCGCCGCACGCAGCGCGGGCGCGTCGTTGATGCCGTCGCCCATAAAGCCGACAACGTGCCCTTCGCGCCGCAGCAGCGTGACAATGCGCTCTTTGTGCATTGGCGTCAGGCGGGCAAACAGCGTGGTGTGCAGTGCAAGTTTCGCCAGCTCGTCGTCGGAGAGGTGCTCGATGTCGCTCCCCACCACGACCTCCCCCGCGTCCAGCCCCACTTCATGGCACACTTTAGCCGCCACCAGCTCGCTGTCGCCGGTGAGAATTTTGACGGTAATGCCGCTCGCCTTCAGCGCCTTCAGCGCCGGCGCGGTGGTCTCTTTCGGCGGATCGAGGAATGCGATGTAACCCTCGAGGATCAGATCGGATTCGTCGATACGCTGATAGTCACCCTCGCGCGCGGGCAGGAACTTGCTCGCAACCGCCACGACGCGCAGCCCCTGACGGTTCAGGTTGTCGGTGACGCGCTTGATGCGGCGCAGCATGGTGTCGTCCAGCGGCACGATGTCGCCGTTATAGCGAACCTGCGTCGACACGTTGAGGATCTCCTGCAGCGCGCCTTTGCAAATCAGCTGATGCACGTCCGTCTGCTCGCTCACCACTACCGACATACGGCGGCGCTCGAAGTCGAACGGGATCTCATCCACCTTCTGCCAGCGGCCGGAGAGCGTGCGGGCAGACTCTTCATCCACTCCTTCCAGCACCGCGACGTCGAGCAGGTTTTTCAGCCCGGTCTGGTAATGGCTGTTCAGCCACGCGCTGTGCAGGACGCGCTCGCTGGTTTTGCCGGAGATATCGGTGTGGTTCTCCAGCACGATTTTATCCTGCGTCAGGGTGCCGGTTTTATCGGTGCAAAGGATGTCCATCGCGCCAAAGTTTTGAATGGCGTCGAGGTGTTTAACGATCACCTTCTGTTTAGAGAGCTTGACCGCCCCGCGCGCCAGCGTGGAGGTGACGATCATCGGCAGCATTTCCGGCGTCAGGCCAACGGCCACGGAGAGCGCGAACAGCGCCGCTTCCCACCAGTCGCCTTTGGTGTAGCCGTTGATCAGCAGCACTATCGGCGTCATCACCATCATAAAGCGGATCAGCAGCATGCTGACGCGGCCAATCCCTTTCTGGAAGGCGTTCGGCTCGCTCTCCTGCTCGCTGACGCGCCCGGCAAGCTGACCAAACCAGGTGTTGCCCCCGGTGGCGGTAACAATCGCCTGCGCGGTGCCGCTGACGACCGTGGTGCCCATAAAGCACAGGGTGTCGCACTCGAGCGGGTTCATCTGCTGCGGGTCGCGGCTGCGCGCCACCTTTTCAACGGGCAGGGATTCCCCGGTCAGGGAGGCCTGCGCGACGAACAGATCGCGCGCCTGGATGATGCGTAAATCCGCCGGGATCATGTCCCCCGCCGCCAGCTTCACCAGATCGCCCGGCACCAGCTGGTCGATAGGCAGCTCCACCCAGGCGTTTTCGCCGAGATCGTTAATCACGCGAGAGACGGTCGCGGTGTTGCTGACCATCGCCTTCAGGGCGTCGGCCGCTTTGGTGGAGCGGGCCTCCTGAATAAAGTTCAGCAGCGTGGAAATGCCCACCATCAGGGCAATCACCCCTGCGGCAAACAGATCTTCCGTCGCGTAAGAGATGAGGCCGAGCACGGTCAGCAGCAGGTTGAACGGGTTGCGATAGCAGAGCCACAGGTGCACCCACCACGGAGAGGGCTTCTGCGCCGGGATCTGGTTATCGCCGTGCACGGCGCGGATTTTTTCCACTTCGGCCGCGTTTAGCCCTTCCGGGTGCCCGCCGAACGCGCGCCAGACTTCGTTTTCATCCATTGCCGCCACGTTCAGGCAGCGTTCGGTCAGGGACGCGGGGATCGCCGCCTCCGCCATGTTTTTGGCGTTTGGCAGCGGGTCGCGCTGAACAAGACGGTGTGGCAGGTGGCGGCTCAGCAGGGCCTGCAGCTGCCGGGTGATATTTTTAAACATAGTCATTCCTCCGCATCCGCGAATGCGGACGCAGCATTTCCTTCAGGCGTGGCAAGGCCGTACCTGAGAGGCACTCAATTTTTCAAGCAGGAACGTTTGTGGCGTTGCTGCCTCACATCACCGGTGAGTCAGCAACAGGCTGGCTTACCGGATAGAACGCATTCTCCCGTTCAGGAGAGGTGTGGGATCGGGATCCATGAAGCCTCCGGTAAGTAAAAAGTAGGGTGTCGCCGCGCAGTATAAGGATTTAAGCGTACCCTTTGTGACGATTCGGGCGGTATTATACCCCCCTGCAAATAAACCGAACGTAAACCAGACTTTGCCCATAGCGAAATCATGCTATGGCATTAGGCTCAATTCACTACATCGTCGTTGTTACAGGGAATACAGCATGCAGAACCGCCTAACAATTAAAGACATCGCACGTTTAAGCGGCGTGGGGAAATCGACCGTCTCACGCGTGCTGAACAACGAAAGCGGCGTCAGCGAACGCACCCGCGAGCGCGTTGAGGCGGTCATGAATCAGCACGGCTTTTCCCCTTCCCGCTCCGCGCGCGCCATGCGCGGGCAAAGTGACAAAGTCGTCGCCATTATTGTCTCGCGTCTGGATTCTCTGTCTGAAAACCTCGCCGTGCAGACCATGCTGCCCGCCTTCTACGAGCAGGGGTATGATCCAATCATGATGGAGAGTCAGTTTTCTCCGCAGCTGGTTGAAGAGCATCTGGGTATGCTCCAGCGCCGCAACATTGATGGCGTGGTGCTGTTCGGTTTTACCGGCATTAAAGACGAGATGCTGAAACCCTGGCAGCCTTCGCTGGTGCTGCTGGCGCGCGATGCCCACGGCTTTGCCTCCGTCTGCTATGACGACGAGGGCGCGATTATCACCCTGATGCAGCGCCTGTTTGACGAAGGCCATCGCCACATCAGCTTCCTCGGCGTTCCGCACGCGGACGTCACCACCGGCAAGCGTCGCCATGAGGCCTACCTGACCTTTTGCAAAAAGCACAACCTCTCCGCCGTGGCCTCTCTGCCGGGGCTGGGAATGAAGCAGGGCTACGAGCAGGTCGCCAGCGTCCTGACGCCGCAGACCACCGCGCTGGTGTGCGCCACGGATACCCTTGCGCTGGGTGCCAGCAAATATCTGCAGGAGCAGCGCATTGATAACCTGCAGGTGGCGAGCGTCGGCAGCACGCCGCTGATGAAGTTCCTGCACCCGGAGATCATCACCGTCGATCCGGGCTACGCCGAGTCCGGCAGACAGGCCGCTACGCAGCTTATCGAGCAGATCAACGGGCGCGCTGAGCCGCGTCAGATCGTTATTCCCGCTCACCTTTCGTAACCCCCTTAAAACAGATTATTGTGATCTTCGCCTGATTTCGGGAACGTTCCCATTTTCGCCGTCACGCTGAAGGAGTAGGCTTGCGCTCAGGTCATTACACCCCCTCACCATCTGTCATGAGGTTTCATGATGAGTAAAGTTAAACAAGCAGATATTGATCAGTTGATTGTCCTGGTCGGCGGCCGCGAGAACATCGCCACCGTCAGCCATTGCATCACCCGCCTGCGCTTCGTGCTGAACGATCCGGCCAAAGCCAACCCGAAGGCCATTGAAGAACTTTCCATGGTCAAAGGCTGCTTTACCAACGCCGGTCAGTTCCAGGTCGTTATTGGTACCGAAGTGGGCGATTACTATCAGGCTCTGCTGGCGACAACCGGGCACTCCTCCGCCGATAAAGAGCAGGCGAAGAAGGCCGCGCGCCAGAATATGAAGTGGCACGAGCAGCTGATTTCGCACTTCGCGGAGATCTTCTTCCCGCTGCTGCCGGCGCTGATCAGCGGGGGCTTAATCTTAGGCTTCCGTAACGTCATCGGCGATGTGCCGATGAGCGACGGCAAAACGCTGGCGCAGATGTACCCGGCGCTGCAAAGCATCTACGACTTCCTGTGGCTGATTGGCGAAGCGATCTTCTTCTATCTGCCGGTCGGGATTTGCTGGTCCGCGGTGCGCAAAATGGGCGGTACGCCGATTCTCGGTATCGTACTGGGCGTCACGCTGGTCTCTCCGCAGTTAATGAACGCTTACTTACTTGGTCAGCAGGTGCCTGAGGTGTGGAACTTCGGCCTGTTTACCATCGCCAAAGTGGGCTATCAGGCGCAGGTTATTCCGGCACTTCTGGCCGGTCTGGCGCTGGGCTTTATTGAAACGCGCCTGAAGCGCATCGTGCCGGATTACCTCTATCTGGTGGTGGTGCCGGTCTGCTCGCTGATTATTGCCGTGTTCCTGGCACACGCCTTTATCGGTCCGTTTGGCCGCATGATCGGCGACGGCGTGGCCTTCGCGGTGCGTCACCTGATGACAGGCAGCTTCGCGCCAATCGGTGCCGCGCTGTTCGGCTTCCTGTATGCCCCGCTGGTGATCACCGGCGTACACCAGACCACGCTGGCCATTGATATGCAGATGATCCAGAGCCTCGGCGGCACGCCGGTCTGGCCGATTATCGCCCTGTCTAACATTGCACAGGCCTCTGCGGTGACCGGCATCATCATCGTCAGCCGTAAGCACAACGAGCGTGAGATCTCCGTTCCGGCGGCCATCTCCGCCTACCTCGGCGTCACCGAACCGGCGATGTACGGTATCAACCTGAAATACCGCTTCCCGATGCTCTGCGCGATGATCGGTTCCGGTCTGGCGGGCCTGGTGTGCGGTCTGAACGGCGTGATGGCGAACGGGATTGGCGTCGGCGGCCTGCCGGGCATTCTCTCCATCCAGCCCGCTTACTGGCAGGTGTTTGCCCTGGCGATGGCCATCGCGATTATCGTCCCAATGGCGCTCACCACCGTGGTTTACCAGCGCAAGTTCCGTCAGGGCTCGCTGCAGATTGTTTAATTCTCTCTTTCGGGGCGCAGTTGCGCCCCTTCGCATTTGCAGGAACGCATTATGAATACTCTCCCTCACTGGTGGCAGAACGGCGTCATCTATCAGATTTACCCAAAGAGTTTCCAGGACACCACCGGCAGCGGCACCGGCGATCTGCGCGGCGTGACGCAGCGTCTGGACTATCTGAAAACTCTCGGCATTGACGCCATCTGGCTGACGCCGTTTTATATCTCCCCGCAGGTGGATAACGGCTACGACGTGGCAAATTACACCGCCATCGACCCGGCCTACGGCACGCTGGATGATTTCGACGAGCTGGTTGCCCGGGCGCACGAGCGCGGCATCCGCATCGTGCTGGATATGGTGTTTAACCACACCTCTACGCAGCACGCCTGGTTCCGCGAGTCGCTGAACAAAGCGAGCCCGTACCGCCAGTTCTACATCTGGCGCGACGGCACGCCGGAGCAGCTTCCCAACAACTGGCGCTCCAAGTTTGGCGGCAACGCCTGGCGCTGGCACGCCGAGAGCGAGCAGTATTACCTGCACCTGTTTGCGCCGGAGCAGGCGGACCTCAACTGGGAAAACCCTGAAGTGCGCGCCGAGCTGAAAAAGGTGTGCGAGTTCTGGGCCGATCGCGGCGTGGACGGCCTGCGTCTGGACGTGATTAACCTGATTTCAAAAGACCAGGATTTCCCGGACGACAACATCGGAGACGGCCGCCGCTTCTACACGGACGGGCCGCGCGTTCACGAATATCTACAGGAGATGAGCCGCGACGTCTTCACCCCGCGCAACCTGATGACGGTGGGCGAGATGTCCTCGACCTCGCTGGAGAACTGCCAGCAGTACGCGTCGCTCGACGGAAGCGAGCTGTCGATGACCTTTAACTTCCATCACCTGAAGGTGGACTACCCCGGCGGCGAAAAGTGGACGAAGGCGAAGCCGGACTTCGTGGCGCTGAAAACCCTCTTCCGCCACTGGCAGCAGGGGATGCACAACAAAGCGTGGAACGCGCTGTTCTGGTGTAACCACGATCAGCCGCGCATCGTGTCGCGCTTTGGTGACGAAGGCGAATACCGCGTTCATGCCGCGAAGATGCTCGGCATGGTGCTGCACGGCATGCAGGGCACGCCGTATATCTATCAGGGCGAAGAGCTGGGGATGACTAACCCGCACTTCAGCCGCATCACCGACTATCGCGACGTGGAGAGCCTGAACATGTTCGCCGAACTGCGCGCCAGCGGCCGCGAGCCGGATGAACTGCTGGCGATTCTGGCGAGTAAGTCACGCGATAACGGGCGAACCCCAATGCAGTGGGACGCATCGCACAATGCGGGCTTTACCGAGGGCGAGCCGTGGATTGGCGTCTGCGACAACTACGAAACGGTGAACGCCCGCGCGGCGCTGGACGACCCGGATTCGGTGTTCTACACCTACCAGTCGCTGATTAGCCTGCGCAAAACCCTGCCGGTGCTGACGTGGGGGGATTATGAGGATCTCCTGCCGGAACATCCTTCCCTGTGGTGCTACCGTCGTCAGTGGCAGGGGCAGACGCTGATAGTGGTGGCAAACCTGAGCCATACGCCTCAGGAATGGCAGACAGACGCTCTCAGCGATAAGCCGCAGGTGCTGATGAGTAACTACCCGGCACCGCAAACGACGTCGCTCCGTCCGTTTGAAGCCGTCTGGTGGTTGCAGCAGTAACGTTCCCTGCCGGGTGCTGCCCAGCACCCGGCTTATTTTACTGTTTTTGTTGAATAATTAATCAGATTTTTCTCGTACGCCTTTACAATCGCTGAAGCGCCCGCCGTTTGTACTCTCGTCTTTTTACTTTGTTCTGCATCAAATAAATCGCAAACATGTTTGATGCAAATCACTATATGTAGCACTTAAAATGCACGCCGACCCAACATCTTGTATTTATCGTCTACTATTCCAACAACAAGACGGCGCTTACGCTGGCCGGAATTGTGGATAACACGAGCTGGGAACGCGGGAAGTCTTTGGCCCGGCGGGGAATACGCCCGGTGAATACTTCTCCACCTCTGTGGATAACCTGTTTTCAAAAAATGGAGTGATCATGACACCGCATGTGATGAAACGTGATGGCTGTAAAGTGCCGTTTAAATCAGAGCGCATCCAGGAAGCCATTCTGCGTGCAGCTAAAGCAGCGGGAGTCGATGACGCAGATTACTGCGCCACCGTCGCAGAAGTCGTTAGCAGTCAGATGAACGAACGCAGCCAGGTCGATATCAATGAGATCCAGACCGCGGTTGAGAACCAGCTGATGGCGGGGCCTTACAAGCAGCTGGCGCGCGCCTACATTGAGTACCGTCACGATCGTGACGTGCAGCGTGAGAAGCGCGGTCGTCTGAACCAGGAGATCCGTGGCCTGGTGGAGCAGACTAACTCTGCCCTGCTCAATGAAAACGCCAACAAAGACAGTAAAGTGATCCCGACCCAGCGCGACCTGCTGGCCGGTATCGTCGCCAAACACTATGCCCGCCAGCACCTGCTGCCGCGCGACGTGGTATCGGCGCACGAGCGCGGTGAAATTCACTACCACGATCTCGATTATTCGCCGTTCTTCCCGATGTTCAACTGCATGCTGATCGACCTGAAAGGCATGCTGACCCACGGTTTTAAAATGGGTAACGCCGAGATTGAACGGCCTAAGTCGATCTCCACGGCCACCGCCGTCACCGCGCAGATTATCGCTCAGGTTGCCAGCCACATTTATGGCGGCACCACGATTAACCGCATTGATGAAGTGCTGGCCCCGTTCGTGACGGCCAGCTTCAACAAGCATCGTAAAACGGCCGAAGAGTGGCAGATCCCGGACGCTGACGGCTACGCGCACTCCCGCACCGAAAAAGAGTGCTACGACGCCTTCCAGTCGCTGGAATATGAAGTGAACACGCTGCACACCGCCAACGGTCAGACGCCGTTTGTGACCTTTGGTTTTGGCCTGGGCACCAGCTGGGAATCACGACTGATCCAGCAGTCCATCCTGCGCAACCGTATTTCCGGCCTCGGCAAGAACCGCAAAACGGCGGTGTTTCCGAAACTGGTGTTCGCCATCCGCGACGGTCTGAACCACAAGTTTGGCGATCCGAACTACGACATCAAACAGCTGGCGCTGGAGTGCGCGAGCAAACGTATGTACCCGGACATCCTGAACTACGATCAGGTCGTCAAAGTGACCGGTTCGTTTAAAACGCCTATGGGCTGCCGCAGCTTCCTCGGCGTGTACGAAGATGAAAACGGCGAGCAGATCCACGACGGGCGTAACAACCTGGGCGTCATCAGCCTGAACCTGCCGCGCATCGCGCTGGAGGCGAAAGGCAATGAAGCTGAATTCTGGACGCTGCTGGACGAGCGTCTGCAGCTGGCGCGCAAAGCGCTGATGACCCGCATTGCGCGCCTTGAAGGGGTCAAGGCCCGCGTCGCGCCGATCCTCTATATGGAAGGGGCCTGCGGCGTGCGCCTGAAGGCGGACGATGACGTGTCGGAGATCTTCAAAAACGGTCGCGCGTCCATTTCGCTGGGCTATATCGGTATTCACGAGACCATCAACGCATTGGCGGGCGATACGCATATGTACGACAGCGAGGCCCTGCGCGAAAAAGGCATCGCCATCGTTCAGCGCCTGCGCGACGCGGTTGACCAGTGGAAAGAGGAAACCGGCTACGGGTTTAGCCTCTACAGCACGCCGAGCGAGAACCTGTGCGACCGCTTCTGCCGTCTGGACACCGCCGAGTTCGGGATTGTGGAAGGCGTGACCGACAAAGGGTATTACACCAACAGCTTCCACCTCGACGTGGAGAAAAAGGTGAACCCGTACGACAAGATCGACTTCGAAGCGGCCTATCCGCCGATCGCCAGCGGCGGCTTTATCTGCTACGGCGAGTATCCGAACATTCAGCACAACCTGAAGGCGCTGGAAGACGTCTGGGATTACAGCTATCAGCACGTGCCGTATTACGGGACCAACACGCCAATCGACGAGTGCTACGAGTGCGGCTTTACCGGTGAGTTCGAGTGTACGAGTAAAGGCTTTACCTGCCCGAAATGCGGCAACCACGACGCCGCCCGCGTCTCCGTGACCCGTCGCGTATGCGGCTATCTCGGTAGCCCGGACGCGCGTCCGTTTAACGCCGGCAAGCAGGAAGAGGTGAAGCGCCGCGTGAAGCATTTGGGGAATGGGCAGATCGGGTAACCCTCTGCCACATTTATGCCCGGTGGCGCTACGCTTACCGGGCCTACAATCCGCATTCACACTGTAGGCCGGGTAAGCGCAGCGCCACCCGGCTTGGTTATCCGCTATGAACTTTCATCAATACTACCCCGTCGACATCGTCAACGGTCCCGGCACCCGCTGCACCCTGTTCGTCTCAGGCTGCGTTCATGAGTGCCCCGGCTGCTACAACAAAAGCACCTGGCGTCTGAACTCCGGCATGCCGTTTACCGCTGAGATGGAAGACAAGATCGTCAACGACCTGAACGACACGCGCATTCAGCGCCAGGGGATCTCACTTTCCGGTGGCGATCCGCTGCACCCGCAAAACGTGCCGGATATCCTGAAGCTGGTGAAGCGCATTCGGGCAGAGTGTGCGGGAAAAGATATCTGGGTCTGGACGGGCTACAGGCTGGAAGAGCTGAACGCGCAGCAAATGGAAGTGGTGGATCTGATTAACGTCCTGGTCGACGGCAAGTTCGTGCAGGATTTAAAAGACCCTGCGCTGATTTGGCGCGGCAGCAGCAATCAGGTTGTGCATCATCTGCGTTGATCGTTAGAGCCGTTTGTTTGCATCATGATAAACGGCTGCTTTCTCTCTCTTACCGATAGCGATAACAAATACCGTTACAACATTGTCCTGAACCTGATAGACCAAACGATAACCCTGGGATCTGAGTTTTATTTTGTAGCAATCCGGTAGACCATGCAGGCGGGCCGTTTCGACCCTGGGATTCACCAACACGTCCGCAAGTTTCTTCTTAAACTGGTCTTTTACAGTCTCCCCCAGCTTGCTCCACTCCTTTAACGCCCTCGGATCAAATGCCAGTTCATAAGTCATCCAGACTAACCTTGATTCCCTTTTGCGGATTAGCCAGCCGATCCCGGACAGCCTGTATCAATTCATCTTCACTGTCGCTAATGGTGACCGTTTTGACGGGCATGCGTCCCGTCTCCGCGACGTACTGAAACAGTAATCGCACGGCTTCCGTTGGGGTGATATTAAGTTTTTCCAGCACGGCATAAGCCTCGTTTTTGAGTTTGTCATCCAGTCGGACGTTCAGCGTGGCCATTATGCCTCCAGTAAAATCGAATGTGTAATGCAGTTTAGCATTACATTCGCATTACATCGAATTCTGGATAACACCTCTCAAAACCGGCTCAAACTCTCCATTGCCACCGCCTTAAACTCGGCAAAATCTCCGCAGCCACACAGCCGCGACATCGCCCGTTCACGCAGGAAGGTGACGAAGATATCGTAAATCGCCATCGCCTCTTCGTATTCGCTTTTGCTGATGGCGAGCAGGAAGATGACGTGCGCGGTTTCGTCGCCCCACTGGACGCCGTGCGGGGCGAGCACGGTATAGACCACCGTTTTCTGCGCCAGCAGGCCGAGGGAGTGCGGGAGCGCAATACCGTCGCCGAGCATGGTGCTGACGATGGCTTCACGCTCGACGACCGAATCCAGGAACTCCGCGCCGACAAACCCCTCGCCTTCAAGCTGCGCGCACAGTTCCCGGAACAGCGTTTGCTGATCAACGGGCTTGTCGATGATGCGGAAATGGGCCGCGTCGAAGTATTTATCCAGCATCCACGGGCGGGTGCGGTCCACCAGCACCAGCTTGCCGATCTGCTCTAACTGATAGTCGGTCGGGAACGGGGCGATCGTCACCACCGGTTTCGACTTTTCGCTGACGCGGGCGGTGGCGATCACAAAGTCTTCGCCAATCGTTTCCGCCAGCTCGTACTCGCGCAGGGTGAGCGTGCGCGTGACCTCGATCTGCGGGTATTTACGCTGCAGTACCGCCTCAATCATGCGGACCATGGCATTACCGGCGTCGCACACCAGCAGCACGCGCGGCTGGCGCTGGTAGCCGATGTTGTAGTGGCGCTCCAGCCCGACGCCGATATGCAGCACCAGGAAGCCAATCTCGTTTTCGCTGATCACATACGGCGTGTATTTTCCCCAGCTCGACACCGCCGCGAGGGTCATATCCCACGCCATCGGGTAGTGCTGCTTGATGTTATCCAGCAGCGGATTGGGGATCATGATTTGATACCGCACGCGGGTGATCATGGTTTTGATGTGCGTGAGCAGGTCCGCGTGCAGCTGCGCGTCGCTGAGCAGGTTGTAGTTATAGTGGGTGTTGATGTAGCGCAGGATGTAGTTGACCAGCGCTTCGTCGTCATCGGCGTTAATGGCGCTCGGGGCAATCTCCTGGATCTGCCGCGCGGCAATGTGCACGCAGAGCCAGCTCTCCTCAGAAGGTGAAAGCGCTTTGCCCGCCAGCTGCTGGATAGTGACGGCGATATCCTTCGCCGCCTCGCGCACGTTCTCTTCCACGTCTTCGGCGTGGAATTCCGGCAGCGGATAGCCCTCGCTGATGCGCCGCACCGACACCGCACAGTACAGGCGCAGGAACAGCTCCCCTTCATCGGTCAGACGGATGTGATGACGCGTCAGCGCCTCGTGCAGCACGGGCACCATCTGCTCCGCCACGCCCGCATTCAGCGCCACGTCGGTCACCAGCGGGTTCAGGCTGTCCTGCTGCGCCAGTTCCCAGAGCAGATCGGTCAGGCACGCGCGGGTCGACATCTCGCTGCCAAACAGCTTCATGCCGTGGCGCGGACGCGTTTCCAGCGTCAGGTTATAGCGGTGGAACCACTCGCGGACTTCCGCCATGTCGCTTTGCAGCGTGGCGCGGCTGACGAACCACTCGTCCGCCAGATCCTCGAGCTTAAGAGAAAATGCCGAGGTAAGAAAACGCACCACCAGATAATGCACGCGCTCCGGCCCGGTCCGGGGAATACGCAGCGCGCGCGGGTGGGAGGCCTGCAGCTGCTGGTAGCGCTGGGCATCATCAATTTTGAGCTGATAGCCGTTGCCCCGGCTCAATATAAACTGCGCGCCGTGGCTGGCCAGCAGCGCGTTCAGGGCGGTGATATCGGCACGGACGGTTCGCGTGGAGACCGACAGCCGCTGCGCCAGCTCGTCCTGCGGCAGCGTCTCGTTTTGCAACAGATCGAACAGTTGCGCTAAACGTTGGTTCGGAAATCGCACGGGTTTGTCCTCTTACGGCTTAAGGTGAAATGACCATCTGGGATGGGCTGCCGACCGGGGTGTAGTCCGGTTCGAAGCTGAGCTTGCCGTCCTGACCGACGCGGAAACGGGTAATGTTGTCGCTGCGCTGGTTCATGACGTACAGCCAGCGACCCTGTTTATCGAGCGTCAGGGTGCGCGGATAGTCGCCGCGCGTCCAGATATCGTCCTGATGGGTCAGCGTTCCTTCCGCTGTTACGGTAAAGTGCCCGATGCTGTTATGCAAACGGTTAGCCACATACAGCTGTTTGCCGTCGGCGCTTAATGCCAGCCCGGCAGCAAAGCTGGTGCCTTTGTAACCTTCCGGCAGGGCGGAAAGCGTTTTGCCCTCTTTTAAGGTGCCGTTGGCGCTCACGGTATAATGGGTGAGCGTAGACGCCTCTTCGTTAATCAGCCACAGGGCATCGCCCTTTGGCGTAAAGACAAAGTGGCGCGGCCCGGCGCCTTTTGAGGAGGCGCTGATAAACGGCGGATCGTTCGGCGTCAGCTTCCCTGTTCGATCGTCAAACCGGTACTGGTAGAGGCGATCCAGCCCAAGATCGGTGGAAAAGACGTATTTCCCGCTCGGATCGGCGGCGATCATGTGCGCGTGGGGGCCGTTATGATCGCTGATGGCAAAGCTGCCCTCCGCTGCCGCTTCCGGCTTCGCCGCGCCCGGTTCACCTTGATCCTGATGTGTGTCCGTGGCGTCCCCCAGGCTGCCGTCTGCGTTAACGGGCAGCACTGCGATCGATCCGCTGACGTAGTTTGCCACCAGAAGATGGCGACCGTTCGGCGTCAGGGAAAGATAAACCGGCCCCGCGCCGCCGGAGGCCACCTGATTCAGCTCGCTCAGCGCGCCGTTATCCCCCACCCGCAGCGCCTGCACCACGCCCTGCTCGACTTCGCTTGCCAGATAGAGCGTTTTGCCGTCGTGCGAGACGGCCAGCTGCGCGGCGTTCGGCAGCTTGCTCACCAGCGTTTTATTCCCCAGCGCGCCGCTTTGCGGGTCAACGGTAAAGCGGTACAGCCCTTCGCCGTTGGGGTTGTAGGTGCCCACCCAGGCGTACTGCGTCTGGGCGATGGCGGCGGTGGCGAACATTGAGAGTGAAGCAACAAGCAGGGTACGGGTGTGCATGGTGGCTCCTTCAGGTGTGTGCGGTGTGTTTCCCCTCACCCCGGCCCTCTCCCAAAGGGAGAGGGGGTAGAGGTTCCCTCTCCCTTTGGGAGAGGGTTAGGGTGAGGGGCAGGTTTTACTTCACCAGCTTCTTCGTCATCGCAAGCAGCGTACGCACGTCTTCCGGGCGCGTGTCGCCGCTGGCTTTGTCGATAATCGAGCTATAGATATGCGGGATGATTTTGCTCACGCCCGCATCGAGGGCGATCTGCAGGATCTCCTCATAGTTTTCCAGATCGATACCTCCGGTCGGCTCCAGCCAGAAGTCGTGACGGGCGCAGGCTTCCGCCACCGCTTTGTACTCGTCACGGCACTTCAGGCCGCCCATCGGGAAGTATTTGATGGAGCTGCCGCCGAAATCTTTCAGCAGGGCAATCGCGGTTTCTACCGGTACGATGCCGTCCGGGGCGGTGCTGCTCAGCGGTCCGGTAGAGATCTTGACCATCCCGACGGTGCCGGTCGGAGAGACCAGGCCGTTCACCACGGAGTCGTTCTGCCCCAGCAGCGCGCGGCTGGTGGCCACGCCGGTAAAGACCTGGTTGACGTGCTGCGGCTGCACCTGACGGGAAATTTCGCTCACCATCGCCGACTGGTTCGGATCCCCCGCGCCCAGGCCTACGGAGAGCGCGTTATCAATCAGCGCGGCGTATTCACGCATATCGGCGACGGCGCTCGCCACGTCCGGGTAATTTTTGGAGAGCACGCCCACCAGCACGTGACCTTCCGCCGCCTCGTAAATGGCGCTGGCGTTGGCTTTCGATCCTGCCAGCACGTTCAGGCAGACGCGGTCACGGTAAAAGTTGGGGGTCAGTTTCATGCTTTTTTCTCCTGTCCTAATACTTCGCTAATGCGGCGGTACACAATGTTCAGCTGGTCTGCGTTCACGCTGCGCACGTCCGCCTCGATAATCCCTTCGTTGGCCTTGTAGCCACGGAAGTAAATGGCGTATTCGCCCTGTTTCAGCTTCGCCACCAGATCGCCCGTGCCGACGCCGGTTGCGGCTTCGTCGAACTTAATCTCGGTGCGGGCGATATCGCGACCGGCGCTGTCCCAGACCACGCGCGCGGTCACGCCGTTCAGGGTGTTAAGCGCCTCGATAAACGGCGTCATCTTCGCCACCATCTCGGCTCCGCTCTCTTTGGTCGCCGTCAGGTAGTGTTCGATGGCGCAGGTCAGGCCAAGAATGCCCTCTTTACCCACCTTCATCGCGCGGCCAATGCCCGCCGTCTGGCGCTTCACCCACTCGACGTACTGGGTTTTGCCGATCACCAGCCCGCTGGTTGGCCCTTCAATGGCTTTTGCGCCGCTGTAGATCACCAGATCCGCACCGGAACGGTAATAGGTATGCAGATCTTCTTCCGCCGCCGCATCGACGATCAGCGGGAGATCGTGCTTGCGCGCCACCACCGCCGCCTGCTCGACGCTGAGCATGCTTTTCTGCACGCAGTGGTGCGATTTGATGTAAAGGATCGCCGCGGTGCGAGGGGTGATCGCCGCCGCCAGCTGATCGGCAGAGCATTCGTTGGCGTAGCCCGCCTCCACCAGCTTGCCGCCGCCCAGCGCCACCATGGTGCCCACCGGCGCGCCAAAGTTCACGTTGTGGCCTTTCGGCAGGACGATTTCGTTGTTCTCAATCGGGGTGACGTGCAGGTTTTCCAGCAGCCAGTCGCTGTCTTTTACCAGCACCGCCGCCACGGACTGGGCAATGCCCGCCGACGCGCAGGAAACTACCGTCGCGCCTTCCACGTCCAGCAGCTTCGCGATGTATTCCCCAGTTTTGTTGACCAGATCCTTCATCTCGAAATAGTGATTCATGCCGTCCATTGCCGCCTGAACCACTTCCGGGCGCGGCGTGGAGACCCCCAGCGCCGTCATGCGGCCAGAGGTGTTGATCACCTGCTTTAAGTTGTACTTCTCATAAATCGAAGGCATGTTCCGTGCTCCCTTGTTCGGTCATGTAGCCCTTGCCCGCGCGGATCGCGGCAAGCGGCACCAGAATGTGTTCAGCCTGCAGGCTGTCGTTTTCGGCATCCGTCAGCACCGTCGGCTGGCGCTTAAGCGTAAATAGCGTCAGGTCGGCGTCGAGACCCGGCTGAATGCGGCCCTTACGCGCCAGGCGCAGGCCGTCGGCGGCGTTCGCGGTCACGCAGTCAATCACCTGCGGCAGCGACATGCCGATGGCGAGGAATTTCGACATCACGCTTGCCAGCGAGCCGACCGGGCCGTTGATGCGGTTGCGGCAGTAGATATCCGAGCTGATGGTGTGCGGCAGAATGCCCATCGCGATGGCGCGTTTCGCCACCTCAAAGCTGAAGCTCGCCGTACCGTGGCCGACGTCCAGGCGCACGCCGCGCTTCAGGGCGGAGGTGATGGAGGCGCGCAGCTCGCCGGAGGGCGTCAGAATGCGGTTGGGTTTGCCGTTGTAGCAGTGGGTGATGATGTCGCCGGAACTCAGCAGTTCGGCAATTTCGTCGAGGTTCGGCGGGTTGTTGCCAATGTGCACCATCAGCGGCAGGTCGCCGTTCTCTTTCTGAATGGCTTTCGCGCGCTCCAGCGGCGTAATGCCGTTTTCACCGACCACGCTGCTGCTCATGCGCGCCTTCAGGCCGACGATAAAATCAGGGTGGCGCTTCACCGCCTGCTTCACCGCGTCGGCGTCAATATTCGCCATGTTGGCCAGCTCGTTCTGGGCGATCAGCCCCACGCGAGAGATGTTCAGCAGGGCAAACACCTCGGTAGAGGCCCTGCGGGTGATGTCGTAGAAATCGTCCACGTCGTCGGCGCCGGTGCTGCCCGCGTCCACCACGGAGGTCACGCCGGTGGCAATGCCCACGCTGTCCGGCTCGTCGTGGTAAATCGGGGAGTTCGGGTAGCAGTGAACGTGGGAGTCAATCCAGCCTGCGCTGACGAACACGTCGCCGTTCAGCTCAACCGTTTTATGCGCGGGGGCGTCAATGTCGCCCAGCGCCGCGATCTTCCCGTCCTGAATGGCGATATCGGTCAGGGTATCGTCGGCAAGGCGCGCACGGCGCAGGAGTAAATCAAACATGAGGATCTCCTGATAAGGCGGGCGCCTGAGCGCCCGCGGGTATTAAAGGGCGACCGGGAACAGCCAGCCCAACAGCATTGCACCGAGAATGGCGCCGCCGGTGATCGGCTTTTGCCAGATGTAGAACACCAGCGCACCC
Source organism: Enterobacter sp. KB-221C9 (assembly GCF_041320715.1). Lineage (NCBI taxonomy): Bacteria > Pseudomonadati > Pseudomonadota > Gammaproteobacteria > Enterobacterales > Enterobacteriaceae > Enterobacter > Enterobacter sp. KB-221C9. Next base: position 374,851 of record NZ_JBGIWG010000005.1, on the reverse strand, counting down.
AGCAGGGAACCGACGCCGATAGGAATGGAGGCGGTCATGGCGCTGAGGATAATCAACGGCCCGAGGAAGCGGCCGGAGGCGTTACCTGCGCCCATCATCACGTCTGCACCGTAGGTAGAGTTGCTCTGGTTGATGGTGAACTTACGCGCAAGAATAATGACGTAGCCAATCGCCAGACCAATCACCAGGCCGGTAATCAGCGCGGCAATAAAGTTGGTCACCGGGAACATGATGCCCGCGCCCAGCAGCAGCGCCGGAACGCCGAGGCCCACGCCGGTCTGGATGGCGCCGCCGATATCGAGAATACCGACCAGCGACCCTTCGATAATACGGGCGAACAGGAAGCTCGCGCCGAACGCCGCTACCGCGCCGTATACGCCGGTGTCCATCCCCGCTTTCAGCATCGCCACGAAGGCCACTTCGTTAAACGCGCCGATGCCGTAGAGGTAGTACATGTGCGTCCCGGCGAAGACGCCGGAGGAGAGCAGGCCAACGAAGATCGGGAACGACCAGTCGGCATACCAAAAACCTTTATTCTGTTCCATTTAGAGGCTCCTGTTATTTACCGCTGAGCGAGTTGTGGATCATGTCGAGCCAGTTCGGCACGGTCAGATGGAAGGATTCGATCATCTTCATGTCGAAGCCGCGGAAGAAGCCGCTCAGCACGAAGAGCAGGACGATCGCCGCCATCATCACTTTGGTGACGTGGTTCCAGCCGCTCTCTTCCACGCCTTTACCGATCAGGATCCCCAGCACCAGGCCCGGTACGGCGTTGCCCATGATTAGCTGCGCCGCGCCGCCAAAGATGGTGGCCCAGAAGCCCGATTTTTTACCCGCGTCGATGGCCGCCAGCCAGAAGATCACCGGCATGACGGTGTTCACCAGCAGGTTAGCCGCCGGTACCAGCACCTTGACGGCGGTGACCTGGAGCGCTGCCGGAACGGAGGAGGCGGTCAGGTTCAGGAAGGTCACGACGATCATGCCGATCGCGCCGCAGGCAATTGCCATTTTGCGCGGGTCGTGCAGCGTTTCGCCGACGTTACGGTTTTTGATCATCAGTGCAGCAGCACCCCAGTTCGGGATGATGCGGTGGTCAACGTCCTGTGTGAAGGCACCTGCGGCCACGGAAGAGGCCCAGGCGTTAAAGAAGAAACCTAACCCAAAGGAGAAGTGGGACGCAGGATCCCCTTCACAGGAGTTCAGCTCCCCCAACGTACGAAACGCGCCCATACCCTGTGTGGTAGGCGCATGAAACATGCGTGCAGCCCCGGCTCCGACACCGACGCCAACCAGGCCGCCAATGATGAGCGATTTTATTAATATAATTAAGAACATCAGTCTGCCCTTTTATGAATAATCAGCGTTGCGTGACGAAATCCACCTGGTCGAGATTGATAGCGGTCACGTTGACGGTCACATCCAGCTCCACGCTGTAGGTGCGTCTTTCCCGGCGCAGAAAGAAGAACAGAAACGCTTCTTTACGCACCGCTTCTTGCGCCTGAACGACCTGCACATCCTGTGGCTCAATACGCAGTAAGATATGCGGTGAGGCTTTCATCACCGCGGCCTGAACGTGGTTGAGCGCGTCGGCAAAGGCGCGCGCTTTGGCGTCGCCTTTCCCCTTCACTCTCACCGTGGTTGTGAACTGTTCTTTCATGCTTATGCGCCGTATTTCTTCTGCCACGCCTGTACCAGACGCTCGCCCAGCTCTTCTTTATCCATAAAGCCAAAGCCCAGCACGTTGCAGCCTTCGTTGATGGCGGTCACGCCCTCTTCCACGGAACGCATCCCGTATTTGGCCTTGTAGCCATATTTAGTTTGGGCAGTGATGGCACCCGCGCCGCCGCTGCCGCAGAAGGAGATGCCGAAGGTGGCGTTCTCCGCCTTCATCATGTCGCCCAGCTTCATATCCGCCGCCATGCCCGGCACAACCACCGCGCGCCCACCTGCTTTTTCCACACCGGCAGCCACTTTCTGACCTTTACCCAGGCGATCGCCAATCACGACTGTAATCTGTTCCATGTGTTGCTCCTTAAAGGTTGTCTTTCGCGACTTCAAAGTGAACGGAGAGCAGCCAGGCTTCTTCATCAGGAAGATTGCCAAACTGCGCGACCACTTCACGGGCGAGCCGCATTGAATCCGGTGAAATTTCGTCAAACAGCTCTGCTTCAACCTCCGGCAGCGGCTCGCCGGTCACGGACCGGTGCGCCATTGCGCGCACGTGGGAAGTGAGCATCTGCTCCTGTACCGCATTGGGGATGATGTTGTTCCGGGCCAGCAGGGCATAAACCTGCTGCAGCATGGTGTTCGCGAGCTGTTCTGTTTGCTCCGCCTGTTCCCCAACGTCGTTCATTACCGCTCCGTTAATCACTGGTCTTACCCCGTTAATGGCTCTGGAATAAAACTAACGTTGGGGGGGAATTGTTTGTAGCGAGTTGTTTTCCACTTCGAAGTGGAAAGGCGAGCCGCGGCAGTGATCTGTGCCACATAAATGCGGTGAATCTGGATTAATCACGGTATTTGCGTGATGAATATCACGTATTCCAGCGGCAAAACGCGCGCCGGGGAAACGAAAACGTTCAGGCGTGGTGACGCAAAAATGTGATGGCGATAGGGTTTACTTATTACCGCGTAAAAAAAACGGGGGCCACTGGCCCCCGCTGATTGTTTGTCAGATGCGCGATCGGTTAACGGTATTTCTGGTGATACGTGTTGCGGGTCGTCGCAAACTGCTCGGCCGCCGCCTGGGCTTCCTTCACTTTGCCTTCGTTAGCCAGCTTCAGCGCGCCGTCGATCTGGCCGACCAGCACGTCAAAGCCGTGACGATAGTCTTTCATCTCTGCGCTGTCTGCCGCTTTGCTTTCCAGCTTCGGAGGCGTCGCTTTTTGCGCGTCCAGCGCCGCTTCACGCATTTTGGTCAGCGCGTCTTTCATTTCAGCCGCATTGTCCGTCTTCTGCACCACCTTCAGGTTTTGACCGAGGATGCCCATGTCGTCTTCAAGATCGGCAGCAAACGCAGAAGATCCAAGAACCAGCGTTGAAGCCGCGACGATCGCTAACAGGTGTTTACGCATTGCTCACTTCCTTTTTTATTATTAAAACGCCTTTAAGGGTGTTACTGGCCGGCGATTTTCATTTCCGGCAGAAGTACAGAACCACACTGTATATTGCTACGTGTTTCAATATCGTTACCGACCGTAACGATATTGCGCCACATGTCCTTCAGGTTGCCGGCAATCGTAATCTCGCTCACCGGATACTGGATTTCGCCGTTTTCTACCCAGAAGCCCGCCGCACCGCGAGAATAATCCCCGGTAATGCCGCTTACGCCCTGCCCCATCAGTTCCGTTACGACCAGGCCGGTGCCCATCTCTTTCAGCATCTGCTCAAAGTTCAGGCCCTGTCCGGCAATACGCCAGTTGTGGATGCCGCCCGCGTGTCCGGTGCTTTTCAGCCCCAGCTTGCGCGCGGAGTAGTTGGTCAGCAGCCACTGGGTCAGAATACCGTCTTTGATGATATCGCGACGTTCGGTGCGTACGCCTTCGCTGTCGAACGGCGTGGAGGCCAGCCCTTTCAGCAGGTGCGGATGCTCTTCGATGGTCAGCCATTCAGGCAGGATCTGCTTGCCCAGCGAGTCGAGCAGGAAGGTCGATTTACGGTACACCGAGCCGCCTGCAATCGCGCCGACCAGATGGCCAAACAGGCCGGTCGCCACTTCGTTGGCAAAAATGACCGGAGCCTTCATGGTGGAGAGTTTGCGCGGCGACAGGCGAGACAGCGTGCGCTCGGCACACTCTTTCCCCACCCACTCAGGAGACTGCAAGTCCTCCAGCGCGCGGCCAATGGTGTAGGCGTAGTCGCGCTCCATGTCACCGTTTTCTTCGGCGATGACGCAGCTGGAGAGCGAATGGCGGGTGGAGCAGTAGCCCTGCAGCATCCCGTGGCTGTTGCCGAAGACTTTGATGCCGTAGTGGCTGTTGAAGCTGCCGCCTTCGGTATTGGTGATGCGCTTATCAGCCTGCAGGGAAGCCTGCTCGGCGCGCGCGGCCAGTTCGATCGCTTCGTCCGGGGTCACTTCCGCCGGGTGGAAAAGATCGAGATCCGGCGCGTCAAACGCCAGCAGGTCTTTATCCGCCACGCCCGCGTAAGGATCCGGGGAGGTATAGCGGGCGATATCCAGCGCCGCCTGCACCGTACGGGCAATGGCATCCGGGCTAAGATCGGTGGATGACGCGCTGCCTTTGCGATTCTGGTGATACACCGTAATCCCAAGCGCACCATCGCTGTTGAATTCGACGTTCTCCACTTCACCATAGCGGGTGCTCACGCTGATGCCGGTGGTTTTGCTGACCGCCACTTCGGCGCCATCTGATTTTTCTGAAGCAAGCATCAGCGCGGTGGAGACGGCTTCTTCAAGAATCTTACGCTGCGCTTCAACTTGTGAGGTTACTTTCATCGCAAATGCCATACTGTAAGAGAGAGTTATCTGAAGTCTAACAGAGAACCGTTTTTCAGTGCGCGTCTTAACTGGTAACATTAGCCTCTTTTTTAAGGAGCCTGACATGACTAAGCAGCCCGAAGACTGGCTCGACGACGTTCCCGGTGATGACATCGAAGACGAAGATGATGAGATCATCTGGGTCAGTAAAAGTGAAATTAAACGTGACGCCGAAGAGTTAAAACAGCTTGGCGCAGAAATGGTAGAACTGGGTAAAAACGCGCTGGACAAGATCCCGCTCGACCAGGATCTGCGTGATGCCATTGAACTGGCACAGAAAATCAAAAAAGAAGGCCGTCGTCGCCAGCTTCAGCTTATCGGGAAAATGCTGCGTCAGCGCGACGTTGAACCGATCCGCCAGGCGCTGGACAAGCTGAAAAACCGCCACAACCAGCAGGTTGCGTTTTTCCACAAGCTTGAGCAGATCCGCGATCGTCTGATTGAACAAGGTGATGATGCGGTACCGGAAGTGCTGAACCTGTGGCCGGATGCCGACCGCCAGCAGCTGCGTTCCTTGATCCGCAACGCGAAGAAAGAGAAAGAAGGGAATAAGCCGCCGAAGTCTGCGCGCCTGATTTTCCAGTATCTGCGCGAGCTGTCTGAGAACGAAGAGTAATCCGTGCGGTTTTGCGCCGGATGGCGGCGTAAACGCCTTATCCGGCCTACAAGGTCGTGCAAAATGTAGGCCCGGTAAGCGTCAGCGCCACCGGGCTTTTTTTTACTCTGCGGCTGCCGCTTCCGCTTTCTTCGCCAGACCGTCCAGCAGCTTCTGATGGATCCCACCAAAACCGCCGTTGCTCATCACCAGAATGTGGTCACCGGGCTGAGCGGCTTTCACCACCATATCCGCGAGCGCATCCACATCCGCGCTCCAGTGCGCAGGCTGAATGCAGGCATCGGCCACTTCGGCCACCTGCCACGGAATATGCTGCGGCTGCAGCAGGAAGACCTCGTCGGCGCGTCCTAACGACGGCGCGAGATCGTCTTTGCAGATGCCCATCTTCATGGTGTTCGATCGCGGTTCCAGCACCGCCAGAATGCGGGCAGTACCGCCGACCTTGCCACGCAGGGCGGCAAGCGTGGCCAGAATAGCCGTTGGGTGGTGCGCGAAATCGTCATACACGGTAACGCCGTGGGCTTCACCGCGCAGTTCCAGACGGCGGCGGGCATTGATAAACGAGCCCAGCGCATTGGCCGCATCCGCAGGCAGAACGCCCACGTGACGCGCCGCAGCAATGGCCATCAGGCCGTTGTGCATGTTGTGCTCGCCCACCAGGCCCCACTTCACCTCACCCACCTTTTCACCGTCGAGCAGCACTTCCCACTCGGAGGCATCGGCGTTGAGTTTCTTCGCCTGCCAGTGGCCCTGCTCGCCCACCAGCTCCTGCTCGCTCCAGCAGCCCATCGCCAGAGTCTGCTTCAGGTTGATATCGTTCTCCGGCAGGATGATGCGCCCCTGGCCCGGCACGATGCGCACCAGGTGGTGGAACTGTTTCTGAATCGCTTTCAGGTCGTCAAAAATATCCGCGTGGTCGAACTCAAGGTTGTTGAGGATCAGCGTGCGCGGGCAGTAATGCACGAACTTGGAGCGCTTGTCGAAGAACGCGCAGTCGTATTCGTCGGCTTCGATCACAAAGAACGGGCTGTCACCCAGACGCGCAGAAACGTCGAAATTACCCGGTACGCCGCCAATCACGAAGCCCGGCTTGTAGCCGCAGGCTTCGAGGATCCAGGTTGCCATGCCCGCGGTCGTGGTTTTGCCATGGGTACCGGCAACGGCAACCACCCAGCGGTCACGCAGGACGAAGTCATGCAGCCACTGCGGGCCGGACATGAACGGAATATTGCGTTCCAGTACCGCCTCGACGCACGGATTGCCGCGGGTCATGGCGTTGCCGATGATCACCAGGTCCGGCTCGGGATCCAGCTGGCTGGCATCGTAGCCCTGAATTAACGAGATGCCCTGTTTCTCCAGAAGCGTGCTCATTGGCGGATACACATTGGCGTCCGAACCTGTCACTTCGTGGCCCAGCGAGCGCGCCAGCATTGCCAGTCCGCCCATGAAAGTGCCACAAATCCCCAATATATGAATGCGCATACGTCACTATCCTTCTTCAATGTGGCGCACATTTTACTCACATGTCAGCGGGTGTGAAACGCATTTCAGGAAAATCCGTATCCTGCTGGCGCGATTCACCTCTGCGCTACTATTTGAATATTTGTTAAGATTGTTGGGCTTTAGTCGTTTTAGTGAACATACAATCGCTCTACTCACAAAGATGCAGGGAAAGTGTTATGAAAACGTTAGGTGAATTTATTGTCGAAAAGCAGCACGAGTTCTCTCATGCTACCGGTGAACTCACTGCTTTGCTGTCGGCAATAAAGCTGGGCGCTAAGATCATCCACCGTGATATCAACAAGGCCGGTCTGGTCGATATCCTGGGTGCCAGCGGTGCCGAGAACGTTCAGGGCGAGGTTCAACAGAAACTCGATCTGTTCGCAAATGAAAAATTGAAAGCTGCACTGCGCGCGCGCGACATCGTTGCGGGTATCGCCTCCGAAGAAGAAGATGAGATTGTTGTTTTCGAAGGGTGTGAACACGCGAAATACGTTGTTCTGATGGATCCGCTCGACGGTTCCTCAAACATCGACGTTAACGTTTCTGTCGGTACCATTTTCTCCATCTACCGCCGCGTCACGCCTGTTGGCACGCCGGTGACCGAAGAAGATTTCCTGCAGCCGGGCATTAATCAGGTTGCTGCCGGTTACGTCGTTTATGGCTCCTCCACCATGCTGGTGTATACCACCGGGTGCGGGGTTCACGCCTTTACGTACGATCCGTCACTGGGCGTTTTCTGCCTGAGCCAGGAACGTATGCGCTTCCCGGAGAAGGGCAACACCTACTCCATCAACGAAGGCAACTACATCCGATTCCCGAACGGCGTGAAGAAGTACATTAAATTCTGCCAGGAAGAAGATAAAGCGACTCAGCGCCCTTACACGTCCCGCTATATTGGCTCTCTGGTCGCGGATTTCCACCGTAACCTGCTGAAAGGCGGTATCTACCTCTACCCAAGCACCGCCAGCCACCCGGACGGGAAGCTGCGTCTACTGTACGAGTGCAACCCGATGGCGTTCCTCGCCGAACAGGCGGGCGGCAAAGCAAGCGACGGTAAAGAGCGTATTCTGGATATCGTGCCGGAAAGCCTTCACCAGCGCCGTTCATTCTTCGTCGGTAACAACCACATGGTTGAAGACGTTGAACGTTTTATCCGTGAGTATCCGGACGCGTAATACCTCTCTTCAGGGGAGCCGTTCTGGCTCCCCTGGTCATTTATATATTTTACCGTATAAGTGTTTATAAAAAACATGCTTTAATATTCACCACTGCTCCTGCATTATTTCCATAACAGTTTGACAGATATTTCGTGGAGCAGAATCGCAATGAAAAATTATTCCCGTGCTAATACCGGCATTGATTTAAATCTTATCCCTGTATTTATTGAAATCGTCCGCTGCGGCAGCATGGCAAAGGCCTCTTTGCGTCTGGAGATGTCCCGCCCCGCGGTGAGTCTGGCATTAAAGCGTTTTAATCAACTCTTTGATGAGCCGTTATTTTTCCGTAAAGGTTTATATCTTGAACCGACGGAAAAAGCGTTAGCCTTAACCAGCTCGCTGGAAATATTAATGGGTGAAATACACGATAATATTGGGGCAGTTAATTCCGGGAAAAATAAAACCCCGACACAGAACGTACCGGGGCTGGGTAATATTATGCAGCGGTCTGAGTCGTCACTTTGAATGATGACATGGCTTCCATCAGCTGACGCGACTGCTCCTCAAGGGAGCGGGTCGCGGCGGAGGATTGCTGCACCAGCGCCGCATTCTGCTGCGCGGTTTCGTCCATCTGGTTCACCGCGATATTCACCTGCTCAATGCCGCGGCTCTGCTCCTGGGACGCGGTCGCAATTTCACGCATCAGTTTGGTCATGCGCAGCACTTCTGTTGCGATCTCATCCATCGTTTCGCCAGCCTGCTGGGCCAGATCGCTGCCCTCGTTAACGTGGGTCTGCGAATCGCTGATAAGCGTTCGGATCTCTTTCGCCGCGTCGGCGCTGCGGCTGGCGAGGTTTCGCACTTCGCCCGCGACGACGGCAAACCCGCGCCCCTGCTCGCCCGCGCGCGCCGCTTCCACGGAGGCGTTAAGCGCCAGGATATTGGTCTGGAAGGCAATACCGTCGATCACGCTCAGGATGTCGGCGATGCGCGCCGAGCTGCCGGAGATATCGCGCATTTTTTCAATCACGTAGCAGACCATCTCGCTGCCGTGATCGGCCGTGTCGGACACCGACTTCGCCAGCTGGTGCGCCTGCTCGGCGTTATCGGCGTTGAGCTTCACCGTCGCGGTGATCTGTTCCATGCTGGCCGCCGTCTGCTCAAGCGACGTGGCGGTGGATTCCGTACGCTCGGCAAGATCGCGGTTTCCCAGCGTCAGCTCGCGGCTACCGGTGTCAATTTGCGCGCTGGCATCGCGTACCCGCATAACCGAGTTCATCAGCGACTGTCGCATCTCCTCTATCACCGCGTTGAGGCGGTTAAACTCCTGGCTCGCGGGGGCATTCAGCGTATGGGTTAAATCCCCCGCCGCCACGTTCTCCAGTTGCGCAATAGAGGCCGAGAGTGGCTTGAGCAGCATATGGCGCAGCACCAGCCAGGCGAGCACGATAATGCCCGCCGTCAGCAGCGCTGCGACGATAATCAGGATCAGTACGCGGGTTTTACTCGCCTGCACGGCACTCACTTCCGCCTGACCACGCGCTTCGCTCCATTTCTGAAACGCCTGCATATCGTTATCAAACTGCTTCGCCACCGGAATCAGCGTCTTCTCCAGCAGATCGTAATATCCGTCCGCGCTCTGGTCATTCAGGGTTTTCAGCATCGGGTTGATCCCCTGCTGGCTGTACGTCGCCAGGCTGGCCGCCACTTTATCGAGCAGCTGTTGCCCCTGCTCGTCAGCCACGCCGCCGTCGATCACGCCTTTCAGCGTTTTCTGGGCCAGGGCAACTTCCTGATTGATGTTTTTTACCGCTTTGGCCGCATCGTCCAGCATGCCGATTTCCATCATGCGGACGGCCTGGCCCGCCTCATTGCGCGCGCGCAGGATCAGCGTATAGCCTGAATTAAGCTGCACCATCTGCTCACCCTGAAGGTGATTAATACGCTGCAGTGAAGAAGAACTCTGTGTGAGGGCATAAATGCCAATGCCGCTGACAATCAGCAGCAGAAGGGTCATAACGGCCAGTAAAGAGAGCAAGCCGGTACGAATCGATAGCGTTTTAAGCATGATATTATTTCCGGTAGCGAGATATTTCTGGGCATAAAAAAAGAGTATCGGCCGCTACCGGAAAATGTTTAGACTTTAAGCAAATTCAGCGTGTTATCGCTCTGTTACCGATGTGTTTACGCGGGTAACAGGCGAGCTTTGACGGTTCTCCCAGAGCACCGTCAGCCCCCGCTGCAGGGCAATAAAAATAAACAGCAGAATGCCGATGGCGATTTTCGTCCACCAGGAGCTGAGCGTGCCGTCGAAGTTAATGTAGGTCTGGATCAGCCCCTGGATCGCCACGCCGAACAGCGTCCCCAGCACCGTCCCAACGCCGCCGCTGAGCAGCGTGCCGCCAATCACCACTGAAGCAATGGCATCCAGCTCGACCCCTACCCCTGCCAGCGCGTAGCCCGCCTGGGTATACACCGAGAAGACGATACCCGCCAGCGTCGCCAGCCCGGTTGAGAGCATATAGATACGGATGGTGGTGCTGCGGGTGGAGATCCCCATCAGGTTTGCCGACGTGGCGTTACCGCCGATGGCGTACACCTGATTGCCAAACCGGGTACGATGGGCGAGGAAGATGCCAATCACTACCACGCCCAGCATCAGCAGCCCCATCGCGCTCAGGCGGCCGCCGCCGGGAATTTTCCACGCCAGGCTTGAGAGCGTGTCGTAGATGGGGTGGTTAATCGGAATCGACTCCTCCGACACCAGATAGCTCACCCCACGGAGGAAGAACATTCCCGCGAGGGTAATGATAAACGCCGGGATTTTCAGCGCGTCGATCAGCAGCCCCATAAAGGCGCCAAACGCGCAGCCCATCGCCAGCACCAGCGGAAACGCCACCAGCGGAGAGATCCCCCAGAAGCCGATCGCCTTCGCGAGGAACACGCCCGTAAACGCGATCACCGACCCGACGGAGAGATCGATCCCGCCGGAGAGGATCACAAAGGTCATCCCGACGGCGATGATGCCTAAAAAGGCGTTATCGGTCAGGATATTGCAGATCACGCGCGTCGAGGCAAAACCGGGGAACTGCGTCAGACAGTAGAGATAGCCCAGCACAAACACGCCCAGCGTGATCATTAGCGGTAAATTACGTTTTATCATGGCCACGGATCCCCTTAATGATGCTGACAAAGCGCGGCGACTGGACGATCAGCACGCAGAGCACGACCACCGCTTTCACCACCTGGTTGAGCTCCGGCTGGAATCCCGAAAGCAGGATCCCGGTGTTCATGCCCTGAATGATCAGCGCGCCTATCACCGAGAGCAGCAGGTTAAAGCGCCCGCCCATCAGCGATCCGCCACCGATCACCACCGCGAGGATCGCGTCCAGCTCAAGCCAGAGTCCCGCGTTGTTGGCGTCGGCCCCGCGAATATCCGCCGCGACGATGACCCCGGCGATGGCGGCGCACACGCCGCTCAGCACGTAGGTCAGCATCACCATCAGCCGGGTGTTGACCCCGGCGTTGCGCGCGGCGCGGATGTTGATCCCGACGGCTTCAATGAACATCCCCAGCGCCGTTTTGCGGGTGAAGAGCCAGAAGACAACGAGCGTGACCAGGGCAATAATCACCGGCGTCGGGAAGAACAGAAGGTTGCCGCTACCGAGCCACGCCAGGCTCGGGGAGTTAAAGGTGACAATCTGCCCGGAGGTAATCAGCTGCGCCACGCCGCGCCCGGCCACCATTAAAATCAGGGTGGCGACAAAGGGCTGAATTTTCAGCACCGCCACCAGAATGCCGTTCCATAATCCGGCCAGCACGCCGGTACCCAAGGCCGCCAGCAGGACCACCGGCAGGCTGTGTCCGGACACGGTCATGGAGGCGGCCGTAGCCCCGGCGATAGCCATCACCGCGCCGACGGAGAGGTCAATCCCGCCGGTGGCGATGACCAGCGTCATCCCGATGGCCAGCAGCGCCACGGGTGCGGCACGGTTTAAAATATCTATCGGGCTGCCAAACAGGCGGCCATCCTGCACGATAATCTGGAAGAAATGCGGCGCGACCAGGCTATCCACCAGCAGTACCACCAGCAGCGCCGCGATTTGCGGCGTGCCGGTCGGCCAGCTGAAGCGGCGCTTTGACTCACCGGTTTGCGAAAGTGAACGGGGCATCACGATTCACTCCTTATGCCGCGATGGCATTCATGATTGCCGGAACGGACAGCTTATCCAGCGGGATCTCTGCCACCTGTTTGCGATCGCGCATGATGATGACGCGATCGGCATAGCCCACCAGCTCTTCCAGCTCGGACGAAATGACCAGCAGCGCCAGACCGTCCGCGCACAGCGTTTCGATAAGCCGGATAATTTCAGCGTGCGCACCGACGTCAATGCCGCGGGTTGGTTCGTCGAGGATCAGGAACTGGGGTTTGGTCAGCAGCCAGCGCGAGAGGAGAACCTTCTGCTGGTTGCCGCCGGAAAGAAACTCGATAGGTTGTTCCGCGCTCGGGGTGCGGATGCCGAGCTGGCGGATGAAGCGCTCGGCTATGGCGTTCTGCTCTTTTCGTGGGATAGGCCTTAACCAGCCGCGCTGCGCCTGTAGCGCCAGAATGATATTTTCCCGCACCGAGGCCGCGGCAATAATACCGTCCGTTTTTCGGTCTTCCGGGCAGAAGCCGACGCCAAGACAGGAGGCCTGATGCGGCGATCGCAGGGTTTGCGGTTTGCCCTTGATCAGCGCGCTGCCGCTGTCCGCCGGCTTGATCCCGAAGATCACCTCGGCGGTTTCGGTCCGGCCGGAGCCCAGCAGGCCCGCCAGCCCGACAATTTCGCCCGGGCGAACCTCAAGGTTAAACGGCGAGATCACCCCTTTCCTGCCGTAATCGCTGAAGGCGGCGACCGGTTTCTCGCTCAGCAGCGTGCGCCCTGCGCGCTGAAGGGCGTTAGTTTCCAGCTCACGGCCCAGCATCATTTTGACCAGCTCGATCTGCGGCAGCTCGCGGGTTTCGCGGCAGCCGACAAAGCTGCCGTTGCGCAGCACCGTAATGCGATCGCTCACCTCGTAGACCTGATCGAGGAAGTGCGTAACGAAGATAAGGCTCACGCCCCGATCGCGCAGCTGGCGCATCAGGGTAAAGAGCATTTCTACTTCCTGGGTATCGAGGCTGGCGGTGGGTTCGTCGAGGATAAGTACCTTCGCGGAGAGATCGATCGCGCGACAAATGGCGACGATCTGCTGCATCGCCACGGAAAAGCGGTTCAGCGGCTCGCGGACGTCGAGGGAGAAGCCGTACGATTCCATCAGCTTTGTCGCCCGCGCCTCCATCTCTTTGCGGCGCAGCAGGCCAAAGCGTCGTGGCTCGCGGCCAATAAACAGGTTATCCGCCACCGACATATTCGGCAGCAGGTTCACTTCCTGGTACACCGTCCCAATCCCCAGCTGTTGGGCATGGGCGGTATTTTTTGGCGAAATGGCACTGCCTTCCAGCCAGATGGTACCGCGATCGGCGTGATAAACGCCGGTCAGGGCTTTAATCAGCGTCGATTTTCCCGCGCCGTTCTCGCCCAGCAGCGCCATAATCTCACCGCGCCGGAGGCTGAAATCAACGCTATCCAGCGCCTTTACGCCGGGAAAGAATTTACTCAAGCCCTCTGTGCGGAGGATTTCCTGGTGTTGTTCAGTTTTCATATTTACGTCCCCGGCACGTTCCCGTAGGCCGGGTAAGCGCAGCGCCACCCGGCAATTTCACTGGATCAGTAGCCCATATTTTTCTTCTTCTCTAACTCTTCTTTCGCCGTGTCAGGCAGGTAGAGCGTGGACTTGGTGACCGTCACCTTCTCAGGCATCGTGCCGTCTTTCTTGAATTTCTCCAGCGCGTCGAAAGCCGGGCCCGCCATGTTCGGCGTCAGCTCCACGCTGGCGTTGGCTTCGCCGTCGATCATCGCTTTGTAGATGTCCGGCACGCCGTCGATAGATCCGGTGAGGATATCTTTGCCCGGCTTCAGCCCCGCTTCTTTAATCGCCTGAATCGCACCGATCGCCATGTCATCGTTGTGGGCGTAAACCATGCAGATGTTCTTGCCGTTGTTTTCAGCCTTAATGAAGCTCTCCATAACCTCTTTACCTTTACTGCGCGTAAAGTCGCCGGACTGAGAGCGGATAATCTTGATGTTTGGCGCTTTCGCGATGGCTTCAGCAAAGCCTTTTTTACGGTCGATGGCCACGCTCGCGCCGACGGTCCCCTGCAGCTCAACGACGTTACACGGCTTGCCGTCGACCTGCTTCACCAGCCAGTCGCCAATCAATTGCCCTTCAAGCACGTTGTTGGCGGTAACGGTGGTCATATAGAGGGATTTGTCTTTGACGTCGATGGAACGGTCGAGCAGGAAGACCGGGATCTCAGCGTCTTTCGCTTCCTTCAGGACGGGTTCCCAGCCGGTCGCCACGACGGGTGCAATAAAGATGGCATCCACGCCCTGGGCGATAAAGGAGCGCACGGCTTTGATCTGATTCTCTTGTTTTTGCTGACCATCGGCGATTTTCAGGGTAATGCCGCGTTTCTGAGCCTCGCTTTTCGCCACGTTGGTTTCTGCCGCTCGCCAGCCAGATTCAGAGCCGACTTGCGAAAAACCTACGGTTAAGGGAGCGGCCATCGCCATAGACGACATGGCTGCCGAAACTGCTGTGACCAGGAGTAAGCGCTTCCACATATGAACGTCCTCGTAGGGTGAGTTATTGTTGGTTAAAAGATGTTCTGCGGAATGACTATAGCCCATGAAATATGTAACGAATTGCGTTACATCACACTTCAGAAAAGTGAATAAAACGTTAATCACAAGTTTGTAATCGCTTTCATTTCGCCATGAAAAATGCGGCTGCGTTTATGGATTTTCCTGTCATGGAATCGGTCTGAAAAGTGGTGAAAGCGGGGAGAGAAAGCGAAAACAGGCGGAGACATTCAGCGCGAGTTGGCTATAATACCTGCCACTTGTTTACCATCCATTTTAAAGGACACCGACATGAGCTTACTCAACGTCCCAGCGGGTAAAGAACTGCCAGAAGACATCTACGTAGTTATCGAAATCCCGGCTAACGCAGATCCGATCAAATACGAAGTGGACAAAGAGAGCGGCGCCCTGTTCGTAGACCGTTTCATGTCTACCGCGATGTTCTATCCGTGCAACTACGGCTACATCAACCACACCCTGTCTCTGGACGGTGACCCGGTTGACGTGCTGGTCCCAACGCCATACCCACTGGAGCCAGGCTCCGTCATTCGCTGCCGTCCAGTTGGCGTGCTGAAAATGACCGACGAATCCGGTGAAGATGCGAAGCTGGTTGCGGTTCCGCACACCAAGCTGAGCAAAGAATACGATCACATCAAAGATGTGAACGACCTGCCAGAGCTGCTGAAAGCGCAGATCACTCACTTCTTCGAGCACTACAAAGACCTCGAAAAAGGCAAGTGGGTTAAAGTTGACGGCTGGGACAACGCAGAAGCGGCGAAAGCAGAAATCATCGCCTCTTTCGAACGCGCTGCTAAGAAGTAATTCTTACTGCCGATCAAAAAAAGCCCCGCGAGTCGGGGCTTTTTTGTGGCTGGACGGCGCTACGCTTGCACGGCCTGCGATGAACATGTAGGCCGGGTAAGCGCAGCGCCACCCGGCAAGAGGCGCAAAAAAACAACGCCACCTTACGGTGGCGTTGTTTTTTATCAGTACTGGTCTCTGTCTAACCAGTTACCGCTTTCAATCCGCGTTAGCCCATCAACAGGACGCTGATAAACGTACATCCACGCACTTCCGTATGGCGTCTGGATCAACTGGCGAGCGTATTCACCGCCCCTGGTGCGCAAGGCATCAAGTTCGGCAAGCGTAGCATTGTCAATACGATAAACTTCACCCTGTACTGTTCCTTCCCCCGGAACCGCGCCTGGATAGTGGCCCAGACTGTACAATTGGTAGTTCTCGATATTGTAATTCCCCAGCAGCAGGGCATTGGTCATCCAGTGACTGTTGCCTTGCTTGGTTCGTAAACTGCCGTACACAAATATTCGCATTGCTAAAACTCAAACTGATAGAGCAGATCAAGTGCCTGGTCTACGCCGGACACTGCTTCCAGATATAGCTTAGGCATCAGGCGATAGCGTAACGTGAGTGTTGCCAGTGAGTCAAAGATCCCCACACCATATTTTACCTGCAGACCCGGCAGCACATATCCGCTGACCACCACCTGCGAAGAGTCACCCACGCCCTCGGTGTCCAGCGCCAGATTGCTTACGCCGAACGTCTCGCCGATTTTACCCACAACCTGCCCACTTTGTGCAACCCCCAGACCCACTAACATCGAGGTCATCGCCGCGCTGTCGCTTTGTCCGCTATTCAGACCTTGTCCACGCAGCAGATAAGAGAGAGCTTCCTGCTGCGACATCGCCGGGTCAGAGAAGATCTCCGCCTTCGGTTCGTCAGCAGAACCGGTGACGCGAACGCCGGCAATGACGTCGTCTTCCGTCGCTTCCGGGTTACGAATCGCTTCGATGTTCAACAGTGGCTGATCCGGTGGACCGGAGAACAGCAGCTCGCCTTTGCGGACAATCAGATCCTGACCATAGGCGTGGAAACGCCCTTGAGGAATCGTGATCTGCCCGTTCAGGCCAAGCCCTTGTTTATCCTGCGCCACCTTCAGGTCGCCCGTGAGCCTCGCCTTCAGCCCAAACGCATCCAACCGCACGTTATTCCCCACGTGCACGATAAGGTTACTATTAATCGGTATGCCAGCGCTCTTCTGTTCGACAGGTTTCAGATTTTCATTGAGCATAACTTCATCACTTGAGACGCCGACCGCACTTTCCGGCACGTCGTGAACCACGATGCGCGCCCAGGGCACGTCGACGCGTCCGTCAAGCGTGAAGAGGCTTGGCGTCGCCTCAAAGACCACGTCTGGCGAGACGTCCAGGCGCACCATTGGCGGTACGGTGATGCGTACCCGGCTCCCCTTCGCCGCGATGCGGGCGCGCCAGTTATCGATCTGGCTCCAGTCCGCGTCGCCGCTCAGGTTGATTTGCCCCTGCTGGGTGAGCACCGAGCCGCTCAGCGTTGAACTCATACCGTTGAAGTTCATCGCAATCTGGCTGGGCTGCATGTCGAACGGCATGAAGTTGCCGTCGATATCCACACCGCTGAGACGCAGCTGGCCGAACAGCTGCGGGCTTTGCGCGTTGCCGGCCAGACGCAGGTTAGCGTTCAGCATGCCCTCGGCTTTTTCCCCGCGTGCGAAAATCGGGTTCACCATCGCCAGGTTGAAGTTACGAATATTGACGTTGCCGCCCAGATTACGCCGTCCCTGCGGATCGGTAATCTGGAGCTGCCCGTCCAGCTGACCGTTGTTGGTCAGGCGGATTGTCCACCCCAGCTGTGCGCGATTGTCATGCAGATCGGCACTCAGGTTCAGGGTGTCGAATGCCACCGGAAGCGGGGCGTCGTTGACCTCCTGCGTCACCTTCACGTTACGCCCGGACAGCGTGACGCTGCCCTGCGGCAGCCCCTCTTTGGTAGTATCCCAGGCCACATCGGCCTTCCCGCTGAAGACGCCGCTGGCCTGGGTCGTGTCCGGCATAAACGGCTTCAGCATCGCCAGATCGAAGCGGTTGAGGTTAATCTGCGCGCGCCCTTCCGCGCCCGCATCAATGGTCTGCGGCACGCACAGCTCCGCATTCGGGTTGGTCCAGCAGTGTGGCCCAATGCTGATCTTCTGCTCGGCGTTGCGGTAGTCCAGCGCAATGGAGCGCGACAGCGCCAGCGGCCCGACCGGGGTGTTGAAGCGGGTGTTGTCCAGCGTTCCTTTCCAGCGTTCTTCCTTGCGGTCGAAGCTG
Organism: Enterobacter sp. KB-221C9; assembly: GCF_041320715.1. Lineage (NCBI taxonomy): Bacteria > Pseudomonadati > Pseudomonadota > Gammaproteobacteria > Enterobacterales > Enterobacteriaceae > Enterobacter > Enterobacter sp. KB-221C9. The sequence continues at coordinate 357,206 of NZ_JBGIWG010000005.1, read as the reverse complement.
CCGGTCAGGTGAAGCTGGCCGGAGACCGGCTCGCCCTGCACGCGCAGCTGGAGATCGTGCTGCTTCTCGTTCCCTTTGGCGTCCAGGGTGACCAGGTTAATGTTCACGTCCGGCTGAGAAATACGCTCCACGCGCAGGTTCAGGTTACCGCCAATCTGATCGGTGGATTTCACATCCCCCTCCACGCGGACGCGGGCAACGCTCAGCTCCTGCCAGCGCAGGTTATTGGCGGTAATGTCCGCCAGCAGCTGCGGCGCGTCGACCGTGCCGCGCACTTTCACGAGACCTTTCGCCGTGCCGCCCAGGCCCGGCAGAGCGTTATCCAGATTCGGCGCGTCGATGGTGGCGTCCAGATTGAGATCTTTCACCCCCAGCTCGCCTTTGATATCCGCCGTGTTGCGGCCCAGCGCCACGTGCAGTCCCGGGATAATCCACTGCAGATAGCTGTTGCCTTTCACCGAGCCTTCAACGTTAACCTTGTTCTGCTTCACGTTCCCGGTGAGCTTAATTTCCGGCACGTCCATCTGCCACGTACCGCCGTACAGGCTGCCGCGGGTTTTGATCAGGCCATCCAGTTTTGACGGCCAGTCCGGCACCTCTTTGGCGGTATTAATCCCCGTCAGCTTCAGCTCGCCGCGCCAGCTGATCGCCTGCTGCCAGTCGAGCAGCGCGGTCAGCTCGGTTTTGCCCTCCAGCGCCGCGACGGTCAGCTTGTCGAGGTTGACCTGCTGCTCGTTGCCCTTCGCATCCAGCGTGATGTTTGCGGGCGGCACGCCCTGCCCCTTCACCGCGGTGCGGAACGAGAGCGTGTAGTCGGTCATCTTGCCGCTCAGCTTCAGCTTCAGGTCATCGGCCTGGAACTGCTTTTCGCCGGTGAACGGCCAGGCAAGCTGCTTGCTGACAACCTCCAGATTGAGCGGCAGCCCGGCTTCCGCCAGCTGCGCTTGCGCGCGCAGGACCATGTCCACCGGGCCGGAGAGATTGACCCCGACGTCCAGCTTCTCGCGCAGCGCCCCGCCCACTTTGACCTTCACCTTTTCGCCTTTCAGCGGATCGATGTTGAGCGCGCTGTTGAGGGTGATATCCACCGGCCAGCTGTCGCGCAGCAGCGCGTTCCCTGACGCGTTCACCGAGCCCTGGTTGGTGTTGATATCCAGCGCGTCGAGCTTCATGTTGCCGTCAATGCTGCTGACCTTCAGCAGCATGGTGTAGACCGTCAGATCGGTATCGCCGGTCAGGCGCAGCTGCTCGCCTTTGAACTCCTCGATGTTGAGGTTCAGCGGCAAGTGAACGTCGGTCATCTCCGGCAGGACAGGCTTCGAGAAGAGATCTTTCAGCGTTTCGCCCAGCGGCTTCTCTTCCGGCTGCGGGTTCTGGATCTTCGGCTCGACGATCTCCTCCTGCGCCACGTCCGCCACTTTCGGCAGCGCGATCAGCAGGCCCTGCAGGGACGTCGGCGTCAGGGTCAGGTTTTTCTCCTGCCAGCGCAGGCCGGAGGTGAAATCCATCACCGAAACGGTGGTGTCGTCGATTTTGATATTGACGTTATCCAGCGCCACCCGATAGAGCGCGATCGGGTACGGGGTGGAGAGATTCAGCGGGCCGCTGTCCTCCTCCTCGACCGGCGCAGACTTCGGCATTTTTTTCGAATCTATCGCCACGTTAACGTCTTTAAGGGACAGATCGTTGACGCAGAGCTTGCTGTCACGCAGACAGCCCAGCTTCACCGCGAGATGGAACTCCCCGGCGTTCACCGCCACGCCCGGCTGCTCGTAGCGGATGTTCTTCAGACGCAGATCGCGCCAGCCGCCCGTTACCTGACCAATCTCCAGCCCCGGCACCCAGCGGTTCGCAGCGTTAAACAGCAGATGCAGCCCGGTCGTCGTTCCCACCAGAAACGCCACCGTACCGAGCAGCAGCACGATAAAAATCAGCACCCCGAGGCTTATCTTCTTCCATAAACTCATAATTCAGGCCCCAGACCGATGTAAAACTGTAATCCGTGTTCTTCTTTGTCGCCGACAGGCACGGCGAAATCGAGCTTGATGGGCCCGACGGGTGACTGCCAGCGTACGCCCACGCCCGCGCCGGTTTTAAAGTCGCTGCGGCGGATATCGTTCACCGCTTCACCGCCGTCAACAAACATGGCGCCCCACCACTTTCCGCTGACGTTGTACTGATACTCCAGCGACCCCGTCGCCAGTTTTGACGCACCGGTTAGCTGGCCCTTTTCGTTCTCAGGCGAGATCGATTTGTACTTATACCCACGAATGCTGCGGTCGCCCCCGGCGAAGAAGCGCAGATCCGGCGGAACGCGCTCGAAGTCTCCCGTTTCAATCCAGCCGAGATTGCCGCGCATCACAAAGCGGTGTTTGTCATACAGCGTGCGGATCCAGACGTTTTGCGCCTGCAGGACGGAGAAGTCCACGTCGGAGCCCCAGGCGGAGTTGGAATAGTCGATGGAGTAGCGCTGCGAGTCGCCCCAGGTCGGCATCAGGCCCCCACGCGAGCGGGTACGGCTGATCATCACGCCCGGATAAAGCAGCATGGTGGTGTTGGTGACGTTGGCCTGGGTAAAGTGGTCCAGGCTCCAGCGCAGGTTAATGGCGCGCTGCCAGCCGCTGGAGAGATCCCAGAAGCGGGAGACCGCAAGCGTCGTAGAGTCCTGCTTGGTGTCGTTCAAATCGGTGCGCTTAAAACCGCCCTGCAGAAGGTAATATTGCTCAAGCGGATTTTTCAGCAGCGGCATTTTGTAGCTGAAATCCAGCTGCTGCTCGGGCGCAGAGAGGCTCAGGCTGGTGGTCAGGCTGTGACCGTACGAGTTCATCCACGGCTTTTTCCACGAGGTTTTCACGCGTGGTCCGACATCCGTCGAGTAGCCAACACCGGTCTCAATGGTGTTCTCGGTGCGCGGCGAGACAACGCCATGCAGCGGCAACACCTTGGTTTTGCGAGACTTCTCAAATTCCGGTGCGACAACCACGGAGTTAAACCAGCCGGTAGCGGAAAGACGACGGTTCAGTTCCGCCAGGTCCCTCGACTGGTAGTAATCCCCTTTTTTGAACGGCACGAGGTTTTGCAGATACTCTTCACGAATTTGCGAACCTTCAAACGTCACATCGCCAAAGCGGTAGCGTTCCCCGCTGTCGTAGTCGATATCCCAGAAGGCCTGACGTCGCTCCAGCGCAATGCCCAGCTGGCTTTTATTGAACTGGCTGTCGAAGTAGCCCTTACGCAGGGAAACGCTCGTCAGCTCTTTTTTGAAATGGTCGTAGTCGCCGTGGTTAAGCACGGTACCGACTTTTGGCCGCGTGCTGAGCAGGTCCAGGTAATCCCGGTCGGTACGCGCCCCGCCGCGCAGGATGACGTTCGTACCGCCAATCAGTACCGGCTCACCCGGCGAAACGCGGGCAATAAGCACCTGGCGCCCCTTCTTTGGCGGCGGACGGAGATCGAAATCAATGGTGGGTTCGTAATACCCCAGCGCTTTTAGCCCTTCACGGATGGCGTCATCGACGCGCGCGCGAAAACGCCGGTCCGGCGTCACCTCATCACTCTGGATGGTCGACAGCTGCGCACGCACGTTTTTTTCAAGCGCCCCGGATAACCCCTCAACCTGCAAACGGACATTCGCCGCGCTGGCAATCCCGCTTGTCAGCAACAAACTGACCAAACATAACTGGCGGATTTTTGTCACGTTTTCTCCTGAATATCCCTGTTTCCACCCTGGAAGCAAATGAAGTGCCGCTCCGCGGCAAAATACGGCCTGCTGGCCAAAAACCCGAATCGCGGGTTGAAAATGGGTATAACACCCAAATATTTCTTATGATTAAATCTAGACTCATTCAGCGCATTTATTGTGTTCAATTAAACGCTTCGTGACAACCTTAACTGAAACATCGCACCCCGGGAGGCCCCACCGTGAGTTTATTCGACAAAAAGCATCTGGTTTCACAAGCTGATGCATTACCGGGACGCAACACCCCTATGCCTGTGGCGACCTTACACGCCGTCAATAACCATTCCATGACTAACGTGCCGGAGGGAATGGAAATCGCCCTGTTCGCCATGGGCTGTTTCTGGGGCGTTGAGCGCCTCTTCTGGCAGTTGCCCGGCGTTTACAGCACGGCAGCCGGCTACACGGGCGGTTACACGCCGAATCCTACCTATCGCGAAGTCTGCTCCGGCGAAACCGGGCATGCGGAAGCGGTACGCGTGGTCTATGACCCTGCGGTGATTAGCTACGAACAGCTCCTGCAGGTCTTCTGGGAAAACCACGATCCGGCGCAGGGCATGCGTCAGGGCAACGACCACGGCACCCAGTACCGCTCGGCTATTTATCCGCTCACGCCTGAGCAGGATGCCGCCGCGCGCGCCAGCCTTGAGCGTTTCCAGCAGGCCATGCGTGAAGCGGGCGATACGCGCGAAGTGACCACGGAAATCACCACCGCGAAACCGTTCTACTATGCCGAAGACGATCACCAGCAGTATCTGCATAAAAACCCGTACGGCTACTGCGGTATCGGGGGCATCGGCGTCTGCCTGCCGCCACAGCTGGCCTGATTGCCGCTCCAGCGCCACGCGAGCCGCGTGGCGCTCAAGGAGGCGACCGCGTTGTCTCATAACTTTACAACCACTCGCCGGCCGCCCTCTCCGGGCACTTTCGCCAAAAATGTGACCTCTGGCAGATTTACATCTCTTTACGCTATACTACCCGCTGAAATAATCGGCTCAACGCTACGAGCTGATGTTCAATGTGTTTTCACACAAATGGTATCAACTCCCCTTCTGAGGATCTGGCGAGAAGCCGGATAAACTATGTTAAACAGTATTTTAGTAATACTTTGCCTTATTGCCGTCAGTGCATTTTTCTCGATATCCGAGATCTCGCTGGCCGCGTCCCGTAAAATCAAACTGAAGCTGCTTGCTGATGAAGGCAACATCAATGCCACCCGCATCCTCAAAATGCAGGAAAACCCCGGCATGTTCTTCACCGTGGTGCAGATCGGCCTCAACGCGGTCGCCATTCTCGGCGGTATCGTGGGTGATGCGGCTTTTTCCCCGGCGTTTTATAGCCTCTTTGTTAAGTACATGTCCGTTGAACTGGCCGAACAGCTGAGCTTTATTCTCTCGTTCTCGCTGGTGACTGGCCTGTTCATCCTCTTTGCAGACCTGACCCCGAAACGCATCGGTATGATTGCGCCAGAAGCTGTGGCTTTGCGTATCATCAACCCGATGCGCTTCTGTCTGTACGTGTTTCGTCCGCTGGTGTGGTTCTTCAACGGCCTGGCAAACGTGATTTTCCGCATCTTCAAGCTGCCAATGGTGCGTAAAGACGACATCACGTCTGACGACATTTATGCCGTCGTGGAAGCCGGCGCGCTGGCCGGGGTGCTGCGCAAGCAGGAGCACGAGCTGATTGAGAACGTATTCGAACTGGAATCCCGTACCGTGCCGTCTTCCATGACCGGCCGCGAGAACATCATCTGGTTCGATTTACATGAAGATGAGCAGAGCCTGAAGAACAAGGTGGCGCAGCATCCGCACTCCAAGTTCCTGGTCTGTAATGAAGATATCGACCACATCATCGGTTACGTCGACTCCAAAGACCTGCTGAACCGCGTGCTGGCGAACCAGAGCCTGGCGCTCAACAGCGGCGTGCAGATCCGCAATACCCTGATTGTGCCGGACACCCTGACGCTCTCTGAAGCGCTGGAAAGTTTCAAAACCGCCGGGGAAGACTTCGCGGTTATCATGAACGAATACGCGCTGGTGGTGGGTATTATCACCCTGAACGACGTGATGACCACGCTGATGGGCGACCTGGTTGGCCAGGGGCTGGAAGAGCAGATTGTTCAGCGTGACGAAAATTCATGGCTGATTGATGGCGGTACACCGATTGAAGACGTGATGCGCGTGCTGGATATCGACGAGTTCCCGCAGTCCGGCAACTACGAGACCATCGGCGGCTTTATGATGTTTATGCTGCGTAAAATCCCGAAACGTACCGACTCGGTGAAGTTCTCCGGCTACAAGTTTGAGGTGGTGGATATTGATAACTACCGCATCGACCAGCTGCTGGTGACGCGCATCGACAACAAACCGACCGTACTGGTGCCGAGGCTGCCGGACGCGGAAGAGAAGGTGTCGGCGTAAAGTACCCGACCCACAAACATCAACGGCTCCCATCGGGAGCCGTCTTTTTATATCTACTAACTACTGCATAGCACGTTGGTTAAGCCATCTCAGTTTGCAGACGCATAACCTGACGGTTGACTTCGGACATCACAGACAGGTGCTGTTTGTCCTTCACTTTTGGGACAAGGATCTTGCCCTTATCAAACTCAAAAGCGCCAACATCCTTGATATACAACCGTCCACGGAACAGGATCTTCACGTACTTCGCCACCTGAAGCGGGTTGTAGCGTTGGAAAATTTTCATTCTTGTATCTCCTGCGAATCATACGCCCTTGCGGTGCCACAATCGGCCCGACTGTCCTGAGCGCAAATTTTAATGCCCAATGACTATAGACCAGAACTACGGTGTTACCCAGTGTGCATAAGTTTATTTACCGTTTGATTACAATTATTCAGAATAATCTTTGCAAAGCGTGACTGAGAGCAGTATAAGCCGTCGTTTTTTCATGGATATGTGCGTTCACCCGCAAACTGGCATCGGGATTGCGGGAAAACCCCATTGATCGCACTTATGATTAAAAGCGCAAGACCAAGTGGTCGGATCACCTGCAAACAATAAGGAAACGCCATGACCCTACGTAATATCCTTGCAGCAGCTTGCCTGCTGCTGCCCCTGTGGGCTTCCGCTCACAGCATTGAAAAAGGACAACGTGTACCGCCAGTCGGCATTGCTGACCGGGGAGAATTGATTCTCGACAATGATAAGTTTAGCTACAAACCCTGGAATAGCGCGCAGCTCGCGGGCAAAGTGAGAGTTGTACAACATATTGCCGGTCGTACATCCGCAAAAGAGAAAAATGCCAACCTGGTGGAAGCGATCAAGGCCGCAAAATTCCCTCACGACCGCTACCAGACCACCACGATCGTGAATACCGACGACGCTATTCCGGGCTCCGGAATGTTTGTGCGCTCAAGCCTTGAGAGCAATAAAAAGCTCTATCCGTGGTCGCAGTTTATCGTCGACAGCAACGGCGTAACCCGTAAGGCCTGGCAGCTTGAGGAAGAGAGCTCCGCGATTGTCGTGCTGGATAAAGAGGGCCGCGTACAATGGGCGAAAGACGGCGCGTTGACCCAGGAAGAGGTGCAGCAGGTTGTCGACCTGCTGCATAAGCTGCTGGCTCAATAAATAGAGACGCGGAAGCCGGGGTTGAGGAAGGATTCGCGCGGGGTATAGTCCAGCGGCTTGCCCTGCCAGTCATGAACGTGCGCCCCGGCGGCCGCGGCAACGGCATGACCTGCCGCGGTATCCCAGACGTTGGTTGGCCCAAAGCGAGGATAGAGCTGCGCATGGCCTTCCGCCACCAGGCAGAATTTCAGCGATGAGCCAATCGACGTGGTCTGGTGTTCACCCAGCTGCTGCAGGTACTCCTGCAGCTCGCTGTCGCTGTGCGAGCGGCTAATCACCACCAGCGGTGGACGCGCATCGCGCACCTGGATCTGCTTGCGCACGCCGCACTCTTCCTTCCACGCCTTCCCTTCTGCAGCGCTGTACATCACCTTCATTACCGGCGCGTAAACTACGCCCAGCACCGCTTTGCCCTTCTCAATCAGGGCAATATTGACGGTGAATTCACCGTTGCGCTTGATGAACTCTTTTGTCCCGTCCAGCGGATCGACCAGCCAGTAGCGCTGCCAGTGCTGGCGTTCGTCCCAGCTTTGCGGCGCTTCTTCTGACAGAACGGGGATGTCCGGCGTTAAGGCCTGTAACCCTTTCAGGATCACCTTATGCGCAGCAATATCCGCCGCCGTGACCGGAGAGTCGTCGGCTTTGCTGACCACCTCCATAGGTTTACTACCGTCATACACCTGCATGATGGCATCTCCCGCATCCCGTGCGAGCTGACAAATTTTATCTAGCATTTTCCACCTCTTTGTTAACGCAGTGAGGTTAACTCTTTGTTTTAGTTATATCGTAATGTGAACAATTCCGCTATCTGTGAAGCAATTCCGGTTTCAGGTGACTTTTTTCTGTCAGGATTCACATTTCTGTAAGCAACACGCTATAGATACATACTCTTTTGTGGTCTGCATCGAAAAAAGGACTCCTCTGATGATTAAGTTTAGTGCAACGCTTCTGGCGACGCTGGTTGCAGCAAGCGTACAGGCGGCGACGGTAGATCTGCGTATTCTGGAAACGACCGATCTGCACAGCAACATGATGGACTTCGATTACTACAAAGATACCCCAACGGAAAAATTCGGACTGGTACGCACGGCAAGTTTGATCGATGCGGCGCGTAGCGAAGTGAAAAACAGCGTGCTGGTCGACAATGGCGATCTCATTCAGGGTAGTCCGCTCGGGGATTACATGGCGACCAGGGGGCTGAAAAAAGGCGAGATCCATCCGGTGTATAAGGCGATGAACACCCTGGACTATACCGTCGGCAACCTCGGCAACCACGAATTCAACTACGGTCTGAAATACCTGCATGACGCGCTGGCCGGTGCGAAATTCCCGTACGTTAACGCCAATATCATCGACGTTAAGACCCAAAAACCGCTCTTTACCCCTTATCTGATTAAAGAGACAAACGTCGTCGACAAGGACGGAAAAAAACAGACGCTGAAAATCGGCTATATCGGTTTTGTCCCGCCGCAGATCATGACGTGGGATAAAGCCAACCTCGACGGTAAAGTGACCGTTAACGACATCACCGAAACCGCGCGCAAATACGTGCCGGAAATGCGCGAAAAAGGCGCCGATCTGGTGGTCGTTGTCGCCCACTCGGGTCTCTCCGCCGATCCGTACCAGGCCATGGCAGAAAACTCCGTTTACTATCTGAGTGAAGTCCCGGGCGTCGACGCGATCCTGTTCGGCCACGCCCACGCGGTCTTCCCGGGCAAAGATTTCGCCAGCATCAAAGGCGCGGACATTGAGAAAGGGACGCTCAACGGCGTGCCGTCGGTGATGCCGGGCATGTGGGGCGACCATCTTGGCGTGGTGGATCTGGTGCTGAATAACGACAGCGGCAGCTGGAAGGTGACGCAGTCAAAAGCAGAGGCACGCCCGATTTACGACGCTGCGGCAAAAAAATCGCTGGCGGCTGAAGATAAAAAGCTGGTCGACGTGCTGAAGCACGATCACGACGCCACGCGCGAATTCGTCAGCAAGCCGATCGGCAAATCCGCCGACAACATGTACAGCTTCCTGGCGCTGGTGCAGGACGACCCGACCGTTCAGGTCGTCAATATGGCGCAGAAAGCCTATGCCGAACACTTTGTGCAGGGCGATCCGGATCTGGCAAAACTGCCGGTCCTGTCAGCCGCTGCGCCATTCAAGGTGGGCGGGCGTAAGAATGACCCGGCAAGCTATGTTGAAGTCGAAAAGGGCCAGTTGACCTTCCGTAACGCTGCCGATCTCTACCTCTACCCGAACACGCTGGTGGTGGTAAAAGCGACGGGTCAGGAGGTGAAAGAGTGGCTGGAGTGCTCTGCCGGACAGTTTAACCAGATTGACCCGCACAGCGGTAAGCCGCAGTCGCTGATTAACTGGGACGGCTTCCGCACCTATAACTTCGACGTGATCGACGGCGTGAACTACCAGATTGACGTCACCCAGCCGGCGAAATATGACGGCGAGTGTCAGGCGATTAACCCGCAGGCGGAGCGCATCAAAAACCTGACCTTCAACGGCAAGGCCATTGACCCGAATGCTACCTTCCTGGTGGTGACCAATAACTACCGCGCCTACGGCGGTAAGTTTGCCGGTACGGGAGATAGCCACATCGCCTTTGCCTCGCCGGACGAGAACCGCTCGGTGCTGGCGGCGTGGATCAGCGCGGAATCGAAGAAGGCGGGCGAAATCCATCCGGCAGTGGATAACAACTGGCGTCTCGCGCCGATCCACAGCGATACGAAACTGGACATCCGCTTTGAAACGTCGCCGTCCGATAAAGCTGCCGCGTTTATTAAGGACAAGGCGCAGTATCCGATGAAACAGGTCGCGACGGATGATATCGGGTTCGCGATTTATCAGGTGGATTTGAGCAGGTAGCGGTGATTGTGCCGGGTGGCGCTTCCGCTTACCCGGCCTACGGGATGGAAGATTACGGGTAGGCCGGGTAAGGCGAAGCCGCCACCCGGCTTTTACGCCGCACGATCGTCCCGATTCGCCATCACCTTCGGCGTATTTACCTCAATCCAGTCCGCCAGCGCGGCGACCTTCTCGCTGACCTCAATCCCCATCGGCGTCAGACTATACTCTACGTGCGGCGGCACCACCGGATACGACACGCGATCGACAAACCCGTCCAGCTCCAGCGCCTGGAGCGACTGGGACAGCATTTTTTCGCTCACCCCGCCCATTTTACGGCGCAGATCGCTAAAGCGATGCGTTCCCTGGCGCAGGGCCAGCAGAATCAGGACACCCCAGCGGCTGGTCACGTGTTTGAGTACCTCGCGTGAAGGGCACTGCTCCGCGAAAAGATTGCCATCGCGCATTTGTTCGCTGAGCGTGGGTATCGTTGTTTTCATACTTACCTTTTTGTACGTACTTACTAAAAGTTAGCTATGGTGCTAGTGTGCCACAACACCAGACAAACACGAAGGAGATTCATCATGATCGCGATTACCGGCGCTACCGGCCAGCTTGGCCATCTCGTTATCGAACAGCTGTTGAAAACCGTACCGGCCAACCAGATTGTGGCCATCGTACGTAACCCGGCGAAAGCGCAGGCCTTAAGCCAGCAGGGAATTGTGGTTCGTCAGGCGGACTACTCGGATGAAGCCGCCTTCACCGCCGCGCTGAGCGGCGTGGATAAGCTGCTGCTGATCTCTTCCAGCGAAGTCGGCCAGCGCGCAACCCAGCACCAGAACGTGATTAACGCCGCCAAAACGGCAGGGGTGAAATTTATCGCCTACACCAGCCTGCTGCATGCGGACAAATCACCGCTGGGTCTGCACGTTGAACACGTTGCCACTGAAAAAGCGCTCGCGGCGTCCGGCATTCCGTATGCCCTGCTGCGCAATGGCTGGTATACCGAAAACTATCTGGCGAGCGCGCCGCCTGCGCTGGAACATGGCGTATTTATTGGTGCGGCAGGCGAAGGCAAAATTGCCGCTGCGACCCGTGCCGACTATGCCGCGGCGGCAGCCAAAGTGATCGCAGAAGAGGGCCATGCGGGCAAGGTCTACGAACTGGCGGGCGACCACGGCTGGACGCTGAGCGAGCTGGCGGCTGAACTCAGCAAGCAGAGCGGGAAGCCGGTAACCTATCAGAATCTCAGTGAAGCGGATTTTGCCGCCGCGCTGAAGGGGGTTGGCCTGCCTGCCGGACTGGCAGATATGCTGGCGGACTCCGATGTGGGCGCGTCCAAAGGGGGACTCTTTGACGATAGCCATACGCTGAGCAAACTGATCGGTCGCCCGACCACAACGCTGGCGGAGAGCGTCAAATCCATCCTGTAATTGTTAAGGATTGGTTATTTTTTGTGGCATCCCCTCGGGTCATCTCTGATAATGAAAAGATGACCACGAGGAGGCTTACCGTGCAAGGCGTACCGGAACAGTTTATTGATGAAAGAGACAGCGCACGCTTTCGCCATCTGGCGCAGCTGCCGGGCCTGGAGCTTTATCACGCGCATATTTCTGACTACGCCTTTGAGCCTCACACCCATGAAGCCTTCGGGATCGGCACGATTGAAACCGGTGCCGAACGCTTTCGCTATCGCGGTACCCAGCATCTCGCGGCGGAAAAATCCGTCGTCACCATGAACCCGGACGAGATCCATACCGGTGAATCCGCCACCGAAGGCGGCTGGCGCTACCGGATGGTCTATATCGAACCCGACCTGCTGGAAGAGGTGACCGGCCTCCGGCACTGGTGGTTTAGCGATGTCACGCGTCATGACCCACTGCGCTCGCAGCAAATCGGCAGGCTCATTTACGGTCTGTGGCACACGGACGATCCGCTTGCGCAAAAAGGATTGCTGCTGGATTTGATTGAGACCTTCCGGCCGTTTGCCCATCACGCGCCGGTGGTTCTGGAAGGCGCGCACCGGTTCGAACGCGTGCGCGAGTATCTGCACGACAACTATATGCGCGCCCTGACGCTGGACGAGCTGGCCAACGTCGTTTCGCTCAGCCCGTACCATTTCCAGCGCCAGTTCAAAGCCCATTTTCACGTTACGCCGCACCAGATGCTGATGGCCATTCGCCTCTGGCGCGCTAAAGCGTTCCTCACCCACGGCATGCCCGCGGCAGAGGTCGCCGCCGCAACCGGACTGACCGACCAGTCGCATTTAACCCGCGCGTTTACCCACCGCTACGGCATTACCCCCGTGCGCTACCAGAAGCAGGTCACCCGGCGCTAATGCGCAACCTCATACAATACCCGCGCATTTTCCCCTCCTACACTGCATACAGCGTAAATACCTGTGGGTGGAAAAATGATTAGTGGTGTGTTGTATGCCCTGCTGGCCGGGATGATGTGGGGGCTGATTTTTGTCGGCCCGCTGATCGTGCCCGAGTATCCGGCAATACTGCAGTCGACCGGACGTTATCTGGCGCTGGGGCTGATTGCCCTGCCTCTGGCGTGGCTGGGACGCGCGCGCTTGCGTCAGCTCAGCCGCAAGGACTGGGGTACCGCGCTGGCGCTGACCATGATGGGCAATCTTATCTACTACGTTTGCCTCGCGAGTGCCATCCAGCGTACCGGCGCGCCGGTATCTACCATGATTATCGGCACGCTGCCGGTCGTTATCCCCGTCTTTGCTAACCTGCTCTACAGCCATCGCGACGGTAAACTGGCGTGGTCAAAAATGGCCCCGGCGCTGGTCTGCACCGCAGCGGGGCTGGTATGCGTGAATATTGCCGAGCTGCGTCATGGGCAGGTGGATATTGACCTGTGGCGTTACGGTTCTGGCATTGTGCTGGCGTTCATTTCCGTGGCGTGCTGGGCATGGTATGCCCTGCGCAATGCGCGCTGGCTGCGGGAAAACCCGGACAAGCATCCGATGATGTGGGCGACGGCGCAGGCGCTGGTCACCCTGCCCGTCTCACTGGTGGGATATGCTGGCGCGTGCATCTGGTTGGGCCATCAACAGCCGGACTTCGCCCAGCCCTTCGGGCCAAGACCGTGGGTGTTTATCGGCCTGATGGTGGCGATTGCGGTGCTGTGCTCATGGGTGGGCGCGCTGTGCTGGAACATTGCCAGCCAGAAGCTGCCGACGGTGATTTTAGGGCCGCTGATTGTCTTCGAAACCCTGGCCGGACTGCTTTATACCTTCCTGATGCGCCAGAGCGTACCACCGTTATTCACGGCCTGCGGGATCGCGCTGCTGGTGGTGGGGGTGGTGATGGCGGTAAGAGCGAAGCCGGAAAAACCGAGGGTCGTTCCGGCGTCGGAGATGTGATTTTTGCCGGGTGGCGGCTCCGCCTTACCCGGCCTACGAGGAGCCGTTTTGTAGGCCGGGTAAGCGCCAGCGCCACCCGGCATGATGTTAAAACGTTTCCCAGTTCCCTTCAGACGCCGCCGCTACGGGCTGCGCTTTTGGTACATAGGTTTTCACCGGTGCCGCTTTAACCGCCTGGTTGCGGGTGATTTTGAACACCGCCACCGCTTCGTTCAGGCGTGCAGCCTGATCTTCCAGCGCTGCTGCAGCGGCCGCGGACTCCTCTACCAGCGAGGCGTTCTGCTGGGTCACGCGGTCCATCTCGGCTACCGCCTGGCCTACCTGATCGATACCGCGGCTCTGCTCGTCAGAGGCCGAGGCAATTTCGCCCATGATGTCGGTGACGCGGGTGACCGCATTGACGATCTCCGCCATCGTCTCCCCGGCTTCGTTAACCAGCTGGGAGCCCGCGTTCACGCGCTCGCCGGAATCATCGATCAGCGCTTTAATCTCTTTCGCCGCCTGGGCGCTGCGCTGTGCGAGAGTACGGACTTCCCCTGCCACCACCGCAAAACCACGGCCCTGCTCGCCCGCGCGCGCCGCTTCCACCGCCGCATTCAGCGCCAGAATGTTAGTCTGGAAGGCAATACCGTCGATCACGTTAGTAATTTGCGCGATTTTACTGGAGCTGGTAGCGATTTCGTCCATTGTACGCACCACGCCTTCCACCACGTTACCGCCCTTCTTCGCCGTTGAGGAGGCGTCCAGCGCCAGACGGGAAGCCTGACGCGCGTTATCGGCGTTCTGCTTAACGGTTGCCGTCAGCTGTTCCATGCTGGCTGCCGTTTCTTCCAGAGAAGCGGCCTGCTGCTCGGTACGGGAGGAGAGATCGTTGCTGCCCGCAGAGATTTCGCCTGCACCGGTGTAAATGGTATCTGCGCCTTCACGCACCACGCCCACCGTGTTCGCCAGCGAGGTCTGCATCTCCTGAACGTTGCGCGCCAGGATGGCCATCTCATTTTTACCGTCAGCCTGAATCGGCTGGGTTAAATCCCCTGCCGCGATGGCGCGAATATGGTTAATCACCTCTTCCAGAGGCAACAGCAGCACGCGGCGCATGGCTACCCAGCTGGAAATAATCACCACAATCACCAGCAGCATGACCGCAGAGAGGATCCACAGGATGTGTTTGTAATCACTTTCATTATCCTGAATGCCTTTATCGGTGAGCGCAGCCTGCGCTTCACGCCATTCACGATAAACCGTCTGCATCGCATTTTGCTTTTGTTCTGCATTCTGCTTGAACATATCTTCCAGATTGCCCTGGCTCAGCAGAACGTTCATTTGGGTCAGCGTTGCAGAGTAAATGCGGTACTGCTCTTCGAGCCGGTTAGCCAGGTTCTCGTCCAGGCCTGGCGTATTCGGCAAGGCATAGTATTTATCGTAATGGACCTGGGCTTCAGTCAGCAGATTTTTCGCCGTCGTCACCAGCTCATTCAGCTGACCGCCGTTAATTTGCGAGGCCATGCTGCTTTGCAGGCGCAACATCCCGCGGTTTAGGGTGACGCGAGCCTGGTTCAGACTGATCCACGCATCGGTAAACTCCGCCACGTTCTGGCTGGAGAGCTGCGACACGGTGAAGTTGTCTTTATCGTTGTTCAGCGCGTTGATAAAGATACCGGCGGAAATCACTTGCATGATGCCGAGCACAAGCAGCACCGAAATCAGAAGGGTAATGACTTTTATACGTTTAAACATGCGTTGCCTTTGTTATATGCAGGTTTGTCTGACGTGGATATATCGGCAGGCGCGGCGGGTTGTTTACTGTTTCTACACCTTTAAAAAGTTTCTAAACCACTTTCCTAAGTCCATTCAGAGAGTTAAATCGAATATTTTTTGTGATCCACATCTCACTTTTACCCGTCCCTCTAAAGGGTTATAGCGCTACCATAAAGATGCATTTAATATGCATCTTATATTATTAATGACGAGGTAACTGCTATGGCCTTTCGCGACCAACCCCTTGGCGAGCTGGCGCTCTCCATTCCTCGCGCTTCTGCGCTGTTCCGTAAATACGATATGGATTACTGCTGCGGCGGTAAGCAAACCCTGGCGCGTGCGGCCTCACGCAAAGAGCTGGACGTTGAGGTGATTGAAGCAGAGCTGGCGCTGCTGGCCGAGCAGCCCGTCGACAAAGACTGGCGAACCGCCCCGCTCGCTGAAATCATCGACCATATCATCGTGCGATACCATGACCGTCACCGCGAACAGCTGCCGGAACTGATCCTGCAGGCAACCAAAGTCGAGCGCGTACATGCCGACAAACCTTCCGTACCGCGCGGTCTGGCGAAATACCTGACGATGCTGCACGAAGAGCTTTCCAGCCACATGATGAAAGAAGAGCAGATCCTCTTCCCGATGATTAAACAGGGAATGGGAAGCCAGGCGATGGGGCCTATCAGCGTGATGGAAAGCGAGCACGATGACGCGGGTGAACTGCTGGAGGTAATCAAACACACCACCCACAACTTCACGCCGCCGCCAGAAGCGTGCACAACGTGGAAAGCGATGTACAACGGCATTAACGAAACGATCGACGACCTGATGGAACACATCAGTCTTGAGAACAACGTTCTGTTCCCGCGGGCTTTAGCTGATAAATAAAAAAGCCCGGTGGCGCTAGCGCTTACCGGGCCTACAACGTCCTCGAACGTAGGCCGGGTAAGCGTCAGCGCCACCCGGCAACATGCTTAACGCATGCCTGCCATACGTTTCTTACCGATAAACACCCAGCCCAGCCCCAGCGCGATAAACCACAGCGGCGTCACGATGAGTGCCTGACGGGTATCATCTTCCAGCGTCAGCAGAACCAGCACGAAGACGAAGAACGCCATGCACACCCAGCACATCAGCTTGCCCAGCGGCATCTTGTAGATCGATTTTTCATGCAGGTGTGGACGCTGCTTGCGGTACACCAGGTATGAACAGAGGATGATGGTCCAGACGAACATAAACAGGATCGCAGAGACCGTGGTAATCATGGTGAACGCGCCAATCACGCTTGGGTTGACGTAGAGCATCACCACGCCGCCCAGCAGGCACATGCAGGAGAAGGTCAACCCTTTTGCCGGTACCGCACGCTTAGACAGCTTGGCGAACGCGCTTGGCGCCACGCCCTCCTGTGCCAGACCAAACAGCATACGGCTGGTGGAGAATACGCCGCTGTTGGCAGACGAAGCAGCAGAGGTCAGCACCACGAAGTTAATCAGGCTCGCGGCAGCAGGCAGGCCTACCAGCACGAACAGCTCAACGAACGGGCTCTTGGTTGGCACCACGGAACTCCACGGCGTCACGGACATAATGATGACCAGCGCGAAGACGTAGAACATGATGATACGAACCGGAATAGAGTTAATGGCGCGTGGGAGAGATTTCTCCGGATCTTTGGTCTCCGCCGCCGTGGTGCCCACCAGCTCAATGCCCACGAAAGCAAATACCGCGATCTGGAAGCCGGCAAAGAAGCCGCTGATGCCTTTCGGGAACCAGCCGCCGTCATTCCACAGATGGGTAAACGACGCCTGAACGCCCGTTGGCGACTGGAAGTGGGTGAGAACCATCACCAGACCCACAACGATGAGCCCGACAATCGCCACGATCTTGATCATCGCGAACCAGAACTCCATCTCACCGAACATTTTGACGGTGGCGAGGTTGAGGCTCAGCAGCAGGACAATGACCGCCAGCGAGGCGACCCAGTCCGACAGACCCGGGAACCAGAACTGCGCGTAGGCGGTAATCGCCACAACGTCCGCCATACCGGTGACGACCCAGCAGAACCAGTAGGTCCAGCCGGTGAAATAGCCCGCCCACGGCCCGAGCAGGTCAGAAGCGAAGTCGCTGAAGGATTTATATTCGAGGTTCGAGAGCAGCAATTCACCCATTGCACGCATCACGAAGAACAGCATAAAACCGATAATCATATAGACGAATATGATTGACGGTCCGGCGAGACTGATGGTTTTGCCTGAGCCCATAAACAGCCCGGTACCGATGGCACCCCCAATCGCAATGAGCTGAATATGACGGTTTGTGAGATTGCGCCGTAGCGACTGTTCAGACGACGCCTCTTCGTCGGCGACGACTTTGACCTGATCTACCATGTGATTTTTTCCTGTTTATGCCTGTCTGTGTTGTTAAGGCTCTTCTGGCCTTTAAATACGTCAAAAGATGACGTTCCCTTGTAAGGGCTAATCGATATTAGGTAAGAATCGGCGGGATGAATACTATGATTTAGATATTATGTTAATAATATGTTGAAAGTGAGTGTCATATCACTCATACAGCGCGAAACAGCTCACAAAAATACACGCAACAGTTTCGTTTGCAAGATAAAATGTTGATAGCGTCGTAACTGTAGGTTTTTAAACTATTTTCCTCTCCCCAACCGGGGAGAGGAAATAAGAAAAGTCGATTACAGAATTTCCAGCAGCTCGACTTCAAAGACCAGGGTGCTGAATGGCGGGATGGACGCGCCAGCGCCGCGCTCGCCGTAGGCCAGGTTATGCGGAATAGTCAGTTCCCATTTAGAACCGACCGGCATCAGGGTCAGGGCTTCAATCCAGCCTGCGATGACGCCATTCACAGGGAATTCAGCCGGTTCGCCGCGCGCCACGGAGCTGTCGAAGACGGTACCGTCAATCAGCTTACCGGTGTAGTGTACGCGAACGTGGTCGGTACGTGCCGGGATTGCGCCGTCGCCCTGATTGATCACGCGGAATTGCAAACCAGACTCGGTGCTGTTCACGCCTTCACGCTCGCGGTTCTCTTCCAGATATTTCACACCTTCGGCGGCCATCTCTTCAAAGCGCGCACGACGCACGGCGTCAGCACGTTCGTGGATTTCACGCAGCGCACGGTGCACGACGTCAACCGGAACGGCAGGCTGTTTGCCTTCCAGCGCGTCAGCGATACCCGCCACCAGCGCTTCTGGTAACAGACCTTCCAGGCCGGATTCGCTCAGCTGCTGTCCTACCTGCAAGCCGATACCGTAACTTGCCTGCGCTTCGATAGTGTCAAAAGTCGGGGTGGTCATGGGTTTTCCTTCCATCACATTTAAAGTAGCGGGCAGCATATCAGCCATGCCCTTATGGGTAAAACTTTGTCTGAAGTTAAGGTGACAAACCGCGACGAAACAGAAACAATAGAGATAACCAGGATTAATCCCGAACTGATGTCACGGATGTCGGGTTTACTACGCCGTTCAGGCAGTTAGCAAACTATACTTCGGGACACAGGATAAAAAATACGCGGAGCAGGAGGAGTGCCATGCCCGGGCGATTTGAACTGAAACCTACCCTGGCGAAAATCTGGCAGGCGCCGGACAATTTTCGCATCATGGACCAGCTGCCTCCTCTGCATCGCAGAGGGATCATCATTGGCGCGCTGATGGTGATCGTGGGCTTCCTGCTGCCTTCCGGGGGCGATGATGTTGATACCGCACCCGTTACCCGCAATGCCCAACTGGACATTCAGTCGCAGACGCGGCCGCAGCCTGACGCACAGCCGATGCAGACGCAGCTCGTCACCCCGTCTAACGATCCGGGTCAGGTCGCGCCGGTTGAGCCAGAGCCCATTCAGGATGAACAGCCGCAGGATCAAGCCGCCGCCCCGTCTCAGCCTCAGGCGCAACAGCCCACCGGCATTGAGCAACAGTGGCGTTCCTATCGCGTAGAGCCGGGCAAAACTCTGGCGCAGCTGTTCCGGGATCACAACCTGCCGCCAACCGACGTCTATGCCATGGCGAAGGTGGAAGGTGCAGGTAAACCGCTCAGTAATCTGCAGAATGGTCAGATGGTGCAGATCCGCCAGAATGCCAGCGGGGTGGTGACAGGGTTAACGATCGATACCGGAAATGGTCAGCAGGTGCTGTTTACCCGTCAGACCGACGGCAGTTTTATTCGCGCACGCTAGTTCTGTAGGCCGGGTAAGGCGTAGCCGCCACCCGGCACACTGTTCTCAGGCACTCCGCTTGTTCACCCACCAAATCCCCGAGCAGACCAGCACCAGCGCAACCGCATATTTGATATCCAGAATATTTTCCCCGAGGAAAATGGCGGATAGTACTGTGCCTGCCACCGGCACAACGAAGTTAAACGGCGCAATCATACTGACTCGGTTGACTTTCAGCAGCATGCTCCACAGCGCAAAGGCTACGGATGAGAGCAGCGTCAGATATCCCAGCACGGCGATGGCCTTCATACTGTGCACTTCCAGCGTTCCGCCAGTCGCATATCCGCCCCCCACCAACACCAGCCCGCCGATAGCCAGCTGCCAGCCGGTCATCACCGTTGGGTCGACGGTCTGGGAGATGCGTTTTCCGTACAGCGTGGCAGCGGAGAGAATAAAAGCAGCCAGCACCACAAAGCCGTCACCATTCCAGACAAACTGGAAATCGCTTAACCCACTGTGGAAGTTCACCAGCATTACCCCGGCAAACCCGAGAATACAGCCCAGCGTTTTGTTATAGCTGAGTTTGTCGTTGTGGTAGATAAAGTGCGCCAACAGAACGCTGAAGAAGGTTCCAGTGGCGTTCATGATTGAACCATTCACCCCCGTCGTGTAGGCCAAGCCTATATAGAAGAACGTGTACTGAATGGTCGTCTGGGTCAGCCCGAGGATGGTGAGCTGGCCAAACTGCTTGGGCGTAAGCCTGCCAATCGGTTTTCGCTGGGCCAATGCAAACAGCAGCAACAACACACCGGCAAACAGGAAACGATATCCGGCAAACACCACCTTCGATGGAATATCATCGGTTGCGATCTGGAAAAGCTCATAACCACTTTTAATGGCCGGGTAGGAGCTACCCCAGAGTAGACAGCAGAGCGTGGCGCAGGCATAGGCCACATTTCGACGAGCAAAGACAGGCGTGGGCAGAGCGGTATCCATGACAAATCTCATAAATAAAATTGCGTTTCAATTTATTGTCAGAGAATGCGACAGTAATAGCTACCATACAAGAAGAAATGATGAATTCTGGTCTCCCAGAAAAGCAAAACGCCGGCACAAGGCCGGCGTTTCAACGTGAGCAGAGTAAAAAATTACTCAGCTACAACGTTAACAACCAGTTTAGCGAACACTTCGCTGTGAACCTGGAAGTCAACTTCGTGCTCACCAGTGGTACGCAGAACGCCGTTCGGCAGACGAACTTCGCTCTTAGCCACTTTAACGCCTGCTGCAGAAACTGCATCAGCGATATCGCGGGTACCGATGGAACCGAACAGTTTACCTTCGTCGCCAGATTTAGACGCGATGGTAACGGTGCCCAGTGCGTTGATTGCTTCAGCGCGAGCATTAGCAGCCGCCAGAACGTCAGCCAGTTTGGCTTCCAGTTCAGCGCGACGTGCTTCGAAAAACTCTACGTTTTTCTTAGTAGCTGGAACAGCTTTACCCTGTGGAACCAGGAAGTTACGTGCGTAACCCGCTTTAACGTTAACCTGATCACCCAGGCTGCCCAGGTTTGCTACTTTATCAAGCAGAATAACTTGCATTACCTTATCCTCTTAAAGTCGTATTAATGGACCGTGCCCGATTACTGATGACGATCAGTGTACGGCAGCAGAGACAGGTAGCGAGCGCGTTTGATAGCGCGAGCCAGCTGACGCTGGTATTTTGCACGAGTACCGGTGATACGGCTTGGGACAATCTTACCGCTTTCGGTGATGTAGTTTTTCAGCGTTGCGATATCTTTATAGTCGATCTCTTGAACGCCTTCCGCGGTGAAACGGCAGAACTTGCGACGACGGAAATAACGTGCCATATGGCTAGTCTCCAGAATCTATCAAATCAATCTGCTCGGCATGCAGAACCATTTTGCTCAGGCCGTTCTTTGCCTTGTGGCAAGAGATGAACCCCTGAACGATTACTGCGCTACCGACCGTTAAACTGTGAGTAATGGCCTGGTTTTCGTGTCCGCTAATAATAACGGGCATTTGGCACCACGCCTGCCGGTGAAACCCGGCTTCCTCTTGCACAGAACGATGCTCAAGCACGAACTGGCAATGCGGAATTCCTGATGGACTGACCTTTCGAAGGGGAGCCCTGCATACGATGCCGGACAACGCCAGACGGTTGGTCATCAGAAATTACTCTTCAGAATCCCCAGCATCAGAATCATCTGCGGTTTCGTTTGCGAAATCATCGCGACGCTCACGGCGCTCGTCTTTCGCTTTAACCATCGGAGATGCTTCGGTAACTGCGTTTTTGGTACGCATAACCATGCTGCGGATAACGGCATCGTTGAAGCGGAAGGTAGTTTCCAGCTCATCGATCACTTCCTGCGGTGCTTCAACGTTCATCAGAACGTAGTGTGCTTTGTGCAGTTTGTTGATCGGGTAAGCCAGCTGACGGCGGCCCCAGTCTTCCAGACGGTGGATCGTACCTTCTGCACCAGTGATGGCAGCAGAGTAACGCTCGATCATACCCGGAACCTGTTCGCTCTGGTCAGGATGGACCATAAAAACGATTTCGTAATGACGCATCGAATTGCTCCTTACGGATTATTCAGCCTCCTGTCTGGGTCAGCCGAGGCCCGGGGAGGCAAGGAACGTGTTAAAGGTCGGCTGAAAAATTGACGCGTCATAATACTTGCGCGCCCCTGGAAACTCAAGCTGATTGCACAAATAATTCGCACAAAGCGCGAAGCGGGTCTAAGTGGGTGATTTAAAATTGGTCACACCCGGAAGAGCTGTTTTTTTGAACAACTGCATCAGAAATGGTCACGCATCCCCGCCGGATGAGTGATTACACTTTAATCAGAGATCACCTGAATCAAAGAAGGAGCATCCCCCCTCTCGCAGCACGTAGTCGTGGAGCGCATATCATGAAAAAAATCGCATTAGCCATAATGGCGGCGCTTTTGCTCAGTGCAAACGCGATGGCAGCCATCAAGATAGACAGCCGACAGGCCAGAAACATGGATGATGTGCAAAGCTTGGGCGTAATTTACATCAATCATAATTTCGCCACGGAAAGTGAAGCAGATCAGGCATTAAACGAAGAAACCGATGCGCAGGGCGCAACCTATTACCACGTGATGTTAACCCGTGAGCCCGGCAGCAACGGCAATATGCACGCCAGTGCAGATATTTACCGATAATGCTTTAACGCTAGCACCAGGAAAGCCAACAACGAGAACATAGCCATAGTTGACGTTGCCCCCTGCCCGGGGGCTTTTTTTGGTGAATGGCTCCGGAATACCACCGGTTACAACTGTTTTTCGGTATTCCAGAGCACTTATTCACTTCTGCCCGTAGTAGGCATTCGGGCCGTGCTTGCGCATGAAATGCTTGTTCATCAGGTAGTCATCAATGCCCTGAAGCTGTGGGTTGATGCCGCGAGCAATCCACGCCATGCGCGCCACTTCCTCCATGACGACCGCATTATGGACGGCGTCGTGGGCATCTTTCCCCCAGGAGAACGGACCGTGCTGATAGACCACAATACCCGGCGTATGCAGCGGCTCACATTCTCCCAGCGTGTCGATAATCACCTTTCCGGTATTGAGCTCGTATTCGCCTTCCACTTCATCCTGCGTTAATGCACGCGTGCAGGGGATGTCGCCAAAGAAGTAGTCCGCGTGGGTCGTGCCCAGCGCCGGGATGGGCAGCCCCGCCTGTGCCCAGGCCGTCGCGTGCGTGGAGTGGGTATGCACCACGCCGCCAAGGGACGGATAACGCCGGTACAGCGCCAGATGGGTTGCGGTATCTGATGAAGGACGCCATTTGCCGTCAACGACATGCCCTTCGAGATCCACCACCACCATATCTTCAGCTTTCATGGTGTCATACGCCACACCGCTCGGCTTGATCACTACCAGACCTTGCTCGCGATCGATCGCGCTCACGTTGCCCCAGGTGAACGTGACCAGACCATAGCGCGGCAGATCCATGTTGGCTTCAAAGACCTGCTGTTTAAGCTTAAGCATGTTCAGCCTCCAGCAGTCCCGCCCGCGCCATACGTTCGCGCACCCAGTCCCGCGCCTTCGCCACTTCCGCAGCCGGATCGTCCGACGTCTCGCTCCACATCTCAATCAGGTAAGGCCCGCAATAACCTGTCTGTTTGAGCGTTTCGAAGCACCGTTCGAAATCCACCACCCCGGTGCCGAACGGAACATTTTTGAATACGCCTGGACGGGTATCTTTGACGTGCACCGCCACGATATGACCGACGCCCGCCTGCAGCTCCATCTGTACGTCGTTATCCCATGCCGACAGGTTGCCGATATCGGGATAAAGCTGGAACCACGGGTTATTGAGATAGTGCGCGTAGCCCAGCGCCTTACTGATGGAGTTCATCAACGGATAGTCCATGATCTCCATCGCCAGCGTGACCTGCGCGCGGCTTGCCATCTCAACGCTCTCTTTCAGGCCGTCGCGGAAACGACGGCGCGTTTCATCGTTGGCTTCCTGATAGTAAACGTCATAACCCGCCAGCTGGATCACGCGGATACCGACATCCTGCGCAAAGCGGATGGCTTTACGCATGATCTCCAGCCCCTGCGCGCGTACGGCATCATCTTCGCTGCCGAGCGGAAAACGGCGGTGGGCGCTCAGGCACATGGACGGCACGCGCACGCCCGTTTCAGCAATGGCGCTCACCAGTGCGAGCCGCTGTTCACGGCTCCAGTCGAGGCGAGAGAGACGCTCGTCCGTTTCATCCACGGACATTTCGACAAAATCGAAACCCAGCTCTTTTGCCAGCTGTAACCGCTCCAGCCAGCACTCCCCCGCAGGGAGTGCCTTTTCATAGATGCCAAGCGGGACCTGTTTTGACAACATACCCGCTCCTTAGCCCCAAAGCTGAGCGATTGAGCGTTTGAACTGACGCGCCGCTTCCACCGGGGACGCCGCATCACGAATGCTACGACCGGCAATAAAGACGTGAATTGGAATGCCCTGGAACAGCGGCAGATCTTCCAGCGCCAGCCCGCCGGTGACGGTCACTTTGAAGCCCATATCCGCCAGACGTTTAATCGCGCTGATATCCGCGTCGCCCCACGCCACGCCTGCGGCCTGCGCATCACGGCTACGGTGGTAAACCACCTGCTGAATGCCTGCATCGCGCCATTCTTGCGCCTGTTCCCAGGTCCAGAAGCCGGTCAGCTCAATCTGTACGTCGCCGTTAAACTCTTTTGCCACGTCCAGCGCGCCTTTGGCGGTGTTGATATCCGCACAGCAGATCACGGTGACCCAGTCAGCATTCGCTTCGAAGCACATGCGGGAGAGGATTTTGCCTGCGTCGGCGATCTTGGCATCCGCCAGCACGATTTTATGCGGATAGAGCGCCTTCAGGTCGCGAACGGCGCGAACGCCTTCGCCCACGCACAGAATGGTGCCCACTTCGATGATGTCCACTTCTTCCGCGATCAGGCGGGTGGTTTCGTAAGCGTGGGACAGAGTTTGGTTATCCAGCGCAACCTGCAACATTGGTAATGACATGTTCAATTCCTCTTAGACTGCCGCCGCATTGGCGTTATCAATTAAATCCAGCACTTCCTGCTCGGTACGGCAGGCGCGTAAACGGTCGAAATTGGCTTCGTCATCAAACAGATTGACGATCTGCATGATGCCCACCTCCTGGTGGGTATTGGCATCCACGGCGGCCATGGTGATCAGGATGTCGACCGGGTCGTTATCTTCGTGGTTGAACACCAGCGGCGTTTTCAGCGTCACCAGCGCGAAGCCGGTTTTCTTCACGCCCTCTTCAGGGCGCCCGTGCGGCATTGCCAGCCCTGGCGCAATCACAAAATAAGGGCCGTGCTGCGCCACGCCATCAAGAATGGCCTGGTAGTAACGCGGCTCGACAACGTCAGCCTTAACCAGCAGATCCACGCTCAGCTTCACCGCTTCCTGCCAGGTGCTGGCCTCAGCCTGTAAAAGGATGGAGTTATTCTCTGCCAGCGAATCACGTAGTTTCATGTGGCGTCCTTACTTCACGTCTTGTGGGAAGTGCTCTTTGATCACTTCCAGCAGCTTTGGTCCGAAATCCGCAGGCGACAGCATGTTGCGCACGCCTACCACATATTTATTGCCTGACACGCTAATTTCGCCGGCGATATGGGTAGAGGCGATGATGATGTCCGCGCCGTTCAGTTCACTTTTGTATTCACCCACCGCGCAGCTGTTCACCGTGTGGTCGATGTTTGACTGGGTTAAAAACTGGTCCACTTTCATCTTCATGATCATGGAGCTGCCTTGCCCATTGCCACACACAGCCAGGATACGTACGGTCATAATCGAAACTCCTTAATGAGCAGACACTTCTGCTGTTTGTTTTTCCGCATCTTCTTCAGCTCGCAGCGAACGGCCAGCGAAGAACATATAAGCCAGAGCAATCAGGATGATGACGGCCATAAAGACCAGCCCGACGGAGGCAAAGCCCTGCATCATCGGCGGTGCCAGAATTGACCAGTCCGCCATGCCCATCCAGGCACTCATACCGGTGAGCTTGACCGCCCACACGCAACCGAAGATTTCAACCATGCCCATCACCAGGCAGATCTTGAGCGCTGCGCGCCAGCCGCCGAAGTGGTTAGCAAACACGCCGATGGTGGCGTTGGAGAAGAACATCGGGATAAAGCCAGGAATAATCAGGATTGAGGAGCCGCAGCCGACCAGGATGCCCACCGCAATCAGCTGACCGATGGTGCCCCACATAAAGCCCCAGACCACCGCGTTTGGCGCGAAGCTGTAGATAGCGGCACAGTCAATTGCCAGCACCGCACCGGGGATCAGGCGCTGTGAGATACCGTTGAAGGCTTCCGACAGTTCGGCGACGAACATGCGCACGCCCTGAGTAATGATGAAAATAGCCACTGCGAAGGAGAAGCCGGTTTGCAGGATATAGACCGTCCAGTGGGTTTTACCCGCCATCGCCTGTACAACGTCAATGCCGAAGGAGAGCAAAATGGCGCCGAAGAAGATGGTCATGACAATCGCCGTTGAAACGATGTTGTCGTGGAAGATATTCAGCCAGCCCGGCAGCTTGAGGTCTTCAACGCTCTCTTCTTTTTTGCCCAGGTACGGCGCAACTTTATAGGCAATCCAGGAGGCGAACTGCTGCTGGTGGCCGATGGAGAAACCGCAGCCGTCAGTCACTTCCTGGGTTGGCTTGTACATCATGTTGGAAGTGATACCCCAGTAGAGCGAAACCAGCACCGCGGTGCAGATAATCGTGGTCCACATTGGGTAGCCGAAGATATAGAGAGAAACCGCGATCAGCCCCGCCTGCTGGAACATGATATGTCCCGTCAGCATGATGGTGCGAATGCCGGTAATACGGCGCAGAAGAACGTAAATGATGTTCAGCGCCAGGGCGAGCAGAACCGCATAACCCACCCAGCTATAGGCATCACCCATGCGGTCGATGGTGGCCATCATTGATGCGTAGGTGTCAGAGATCGCACCGTTGATGCCATACACCTCAGACATTTTGGCGACGACCGGCTTGAAGGTGCTGGTCAGAATGCCTGACCCCGCCTGCAACAGCATGAAACCGATAATGGTTTTGATGGTGCCTTTAATAATCACACTGACGCTTTTGCGCAGCAGGATATAGCCCAGGCACGTCACGATACCCAGCAGCAGCGGGGCGTTGGTCATTACCTGATTAAAGAACACGGTAAAGACGTTGTAGAGGATCTCCATAACTCTCTCCAGAAATGAGAACACGAGGGGTAATCCCTGTGTGGTTGGTGCCACCACTCTATTAATCACAAATAATCACCACAAGATTGCATTTGATTATTTGTGACGTATCACGCAAATTATTTCCATGGTGTTAGTAATGATTTTCACTACCGTCAATAAAAAATGAATTAATCCTTATAATTCATGCAATTAATGATTAATACGAGATAGTTTAACAAGGTGCCCGATGATAGTCCGTGATGTCGAACAGATAAAATTACTCATTTTTGCCATTGCAAAGCACATCAAATGGTGCCAGCATTAATCACAACAAATCACCATGTGATTACTTTTGATTAAAACCAGGAGTCAAAACGATGAGTAAAGTGAACACCATCACCCGTGAGTCATGGATTCTGAGCACCTTCCCGGAGTGGGGCAGCTGGCTGAATGAAGAGATCGAGCAGGAACAGGTTGCTCCTGGCACGTTTGCAATGTGGTGGCTGGGCTGTACCGGTATCTGGCTGAAATCAGAGGGTGGCGCCAATATCTGCGTCGATTTCTGGTGCGGCACCGGCAAGCAGAGCCACGGCAACCCGCTGATGAAAAAAGGCCATCAGATGCAGCGCATGGCGGGCGTAGAAAAACTGCAGCCAAACCTGCGTACCACACCGTTTGTACTTGATCCGTTTGCCATTCGCCAGATCGACGCCGTCCTTTCTACTCACGATCACAACGATCATATCGACGTGAACGTGGCGGCAGCGGTGATGCAAAACTGCGCGGACGACGTGCCGTTTATCGGGCCACAGACCTGCGTGGATCTCTGGATTGGCTGGGGCGTGCCGAAAGAGCGCTGCATCGTGATGAAGCCTGGCGACGTCGTGAAAATCAAAGATATTGAAATCCATGCGCTGGATGCCTTTGACCGTACCGCATTGATTACCCTGCCAGCCGACCAGAAAGCCGCAGGCGTACTGCCGGACGGTATGGATGAGCGTGCGGTCAACTACCTGTTTAAAACCCCTGGCGGCTCCCTGTACCACAGCGGCGACTCTCACTACTCCAACTATTACGCGAAGCACGGCAACGAGCACCAGATTGACGTGGCGCTGGGCTCCTACGGCGAGAACCCGCGCGGCATTACCGACAAAATGACCAGCGCCGATATGCTGCGTATGGCGGAAGCGCTGAACACCAAAGTAGTCATTCCGTTCCACCACGATATCTGGTCAAACTTCCAGGCCGATCCGCAGGAAATCCGCGTGCTGTGGGAAATGAAAAAAGACCGCCTGAAGTATGGCTTCAAGCCGTTCATCTGGCAGGTCGGCGGCAAATTCACCTGGCCACTGGACAAAGATAATCTGGAATATCACTACCCACGTGGTTTCGATGATTGCTTCACCATTGAGCCAGACCTGCCGTTCAAATCCTTCCTCTGATTGTGCAGCCAAATCGCCAGACGTGATGTCTGGCGATGCCATATTTCTTTTAGTAATTTCACGCTATTTCAAATATCATCTTTTCAAATCAATTCTTATCGGAATAGCTCATGACGGAAGCGCAACGGCATCAAATTCTCCTGGAACTCCTGGCGCAAACCGGGTTTATCACCGTCGAGAAAGTGATCGAACGTTTAGGGATCTCCCCGGCAACGGCACGGCGAGACATTAACAAGCTGGATGAAAGCGGCAAGCTGAAAAAGGTCCGCAACGGTGCGGAAGCCATCAGCCAGCAACGCCCCCGCTGGACGCCGATGAATATTCATCAGGCGCAAAATCATGATGAAAAAGTACGGATCGCCAGAGCCGCGTCGCAGCTGGTGAATCCCGGCGAGAGCGTGGTCATCAACTGCGGCTCCACGGCGTTTTTGCTGGGTCGTGAAATGTGCGGTAAGCCGGTGCAAATCATCACCAACTACTTACCGCTCGCCAACTATCTCATCGATCAGGAGCATGAGAGCGTGGTGATCATGGGCGGGCAGTACAACAAAAGCCAGTCCATCACCCTTAGCCCTCAGGACAGCGAGAACAGTCTCTATGCCGGACACTGGATGTTCACCAGCGGCAAAGGCCTGACGGCGGATGGCCTGTATAAAACCGATATGCTGACCGCGATGGCGGAGCAAAACATGCTTAACGTTGTGGGCAAGCTCGTAGTGCTGGTCGACAGTAGCAAAGTGGGCGAGCGCGCAGGGATGTTATTCAGCCGTGCCGAACAGATCGACATGGTGATCACCGGTAAAAATGCCAACCCTGAGATCCTCCAGAAGCTGGAAGATCTGGGGGTGAAAGTCCTTCGCGTCTAAAGATGCTGGCGGAAAAACGCCACCGTGGCGTCCAGCGCCGTTGGCGTGATGCGGTGGCGGACGCCCGGTTCCCACAGACAGGTCAGATTACCGTCCAGACCTTCATTCATTAACGCCTGCTGCAGACGGAAGGTTCCCTCGGGCGGGACCACATCATCCGCGTCACCGTGCCACAGCAGCAGCGGGCGATCGGCCACGCGCGGCAATGCCCGGGTCACTTCCCACTCTTCCAGCGCCGCGGTCATTTCCGTTAAATCCTGAGGGGGAAAAAGCGTCCTCGCCAGCGAAGTAAAGTAGCCCGAGCCCATAAGACAGGCGACAGACTTCACTTCAGGATGATGCGTCATAATCCCCAGCGCCGTCATACCGCCCATTGATGCCCCGGCTACCGCCAGACGATTGTCGGCCACCAGCCCTGCCTCATGCAGCGCATCGCGCAGCCCGGCAAACTCGGTCAGACTCCCGTGCAGAATGTGCCAGAACTGCCCCAGCCGCGCCTGTTCATTGCCCATAAAGCGTGCGCCGTGGTCTGGTGCATCTGGCATCACCACGCGAAAACCCGCCTGCGCCAGCGCTACCGCAAAATAACTGTAAACCAGCTTCGATGAGGTAAACCCGTGATAAAAAACCACAACAGGCAGCGGTTTATCACGTTTACCCGCTGGCATCGCGTGTAAAATTTCATGGTCGCCGAGGTGGCGTATTTCAATTTCAATCATTGTCGACCCTGTGCGAATGTATGATTCATAATGTTGAGAACTGGGTTACGCTTTCACGTCATTTTCATTCGAAATATACGTCCCAGATAACACTTCGGGAACATTCCCCCAAAACTAAATTCACAGACAACTACACTATGGCTATCAGGAAACGAGATATGGTTATGCGCAGGTTTGCTGCTTTATTGCTGGTGTTTCTGCTGGGTGGCTGTAGCGCGCTGCAGGGAACGCCGCAACCCGCTCCACCGGTCGCCGATCATCCACAGGAGATTCGTCGTAATCAGACGGAAGGATTACAACGAATGGGCACCATCTCCGCGCTGGTTCGCGGCTCTCCGGATGACGCAGAATCGGCAATAAAAGCACAGGCCGTCGCCGCCAAAGCAGATTATTACGTCATCATAATGATCGACGAAACCATCATAACGGGACAGTGGTATTCACAGGCCATTTTGTACCGGAAATAATGGTTTTCCTTTGAACGAGATTTACACTGCTTTGCGTCCATAGACATTTTCCTGTCCACAATAAACTCCATGCCCGCGTCAATGGAAGGGAGTTTATTCGCGAAGGATTGCCCGGCGGATACCGGATATATGTGAAATGGAGCTGACGATGAAACGAACTCTTGCTTTGACCTCACTGTTGCTCTCAGCAGGCCTGGTGAGCACCACCGCGCAGTCAGCAGAATTCGCCAGTGCTGACTGTGTGACTGGCCTGAATGAAATTGGCCAGATCTCCGTGAACAATATCTCGGGGAGTCCGCAGGACGTTGAACGTGTCGTGGCATTAAAGGCCGATGAGCAGGGTGCTTCATGGTATCGCATCATCCAGATGCAGGAAGATAACCATATCGACCACTGGCGGGTACAGGCCATTCTTTACGCGTAATCTCCCTCCTGATAAAAGCCACTTATTTTTAGTGGCTTTTCGTTTTTGCAAATTTTTTATCTTATATAAAACCAATAAAGAACAATAAAATAACATTTTGTTACATTAATTCAGTAAACGTAATCCCCGCTCTGCCGTTGAAGAACCATACCTTTTCAATGATGAGCAATTTATGATCAACGTTTTTCGCCGCGCAGGCCTGGGTGCGAAGCTGTCACTGCTTACGGGCGTCAGTGTCGCCACGCTGTTTCTGCTTTTCACTTTTCTGCTCAGCCAAAAAGCCAGCCAGCAGCTTGAAGCCCTTGCGGTAGAAGATCTGCATAATCAGTCCACCGGCATGGTCGACATGGTGCAGATGTTTAACACCAGCCTGAGTGAAGAGGTTGAGAGCTATACCCGTCTGTTCACCACCTTTTTACCGCAGCCCCTGAACATTGATACTTCCCAACCCCAGACGATTAACGGGCTCAGCGTTCCGCTTCTGAAAGGTGGCGAAACCGGGCTGCATGAAAATAACACCCTGTCAGACGAGTTCCTGAACCGTACGGGAGCCATTTCGACGCTGTTTGTACGCAGCGGTAACGACTTTGTTCGCGTAGCCACTTCCCTGCGCAAAGAGAACGGCGAGCGCGCAATGGGTACCGTTCTGGATAACGCCAGCCCCGCCTTTGCCGCCGTCAACAAAGGTGAAGTCTACCGCGGCCTGGCGCTGCTGTTTGGCAAACGCTACATCACCCAGTACCAGCCCGTGAAAAACGCCGAAGGACAGGTCATAGCGATCGTCTTTGTCGGGGTGGACATCACCCACTCCTGGAACGTGATGCGCGAGAAAATCCTCAACCGCCGCCTGGGCGAGAGCGGTCACTTCTTTGTGCTGGATCGCAGCAACGGCAAAACGCGCGGGCAATACCTGTTCCACGCCAGCGAAGAGGGAAAACTGCCGAAGTGGGACGGCGCGACGCAGCAGCAGCTTCTGAGTGATAAACCCGGCACGCTGGAGCGCGTAAGCGACGACGGTCGCACGCTGAAAATGGCCTATACCCCGCTGCCGGGCTGGAACTGGACTATCGTAGGCGAAGTGGATAAATCGGTGCTGCTCTCAAGCGTCACCGCCATGCGCGATCGCTTCCTGCTGGCCGGCGTGGTCTTATCCATCCTTTTTGCTGGCCTGTTCGTGGTCCTGATTCGCCGCGTGCTGACCCGGCCACTGCGCAATGTGATCCACCTTGCCCGGCAATATGCCGCAGGGGATCTCCGTTCCAGCCTGCCCGTGACGCGCCAGGACGAAGTCGGCCAGCTGATCGACGCTATCAACGGCATCGGCGGCGGCCTGCAAAAAATTGTGCTGCAGGTCCGTGAAGCCGCAGGCGAGATCCATTCAGGCACCAACGCGCTGGCCTCAGACACCGGCGAGATTTCAGAGCAGATCAACAAGCAGGCCAGCAGCGTGGAAGAGACGTCCGCCAGCATGGAGCAGCTGGCCGCCACCGTGCAGCAAAATGCCGCCAACATGGAGCAAACGCAGCAGCTGGTGGGTGAAACCTCGCTCGCGGTTCATCAGGGCGGTGAGACGGTCACCCACGCGGTGTCGACCATGGATGACATTCGCGAAGCGTCAAAACGCATCGAAGACATCACGCGCGTGATTGAGTCCATTGCTTTCCAGACCAATATTCTGGCGCTGAATGCGGCAGTGGAAGCGGCTCGCGCAGGCGAGCACGGAAAAGGATTTGCGGTAGTCGCCCAGGAAGTTCGCGCGCTGGCGGGACGCAGCGCTAACGCGGTGAAGGAGATTGAACAGCTGATTGGCGATACGCTCAGAAAAGTGAGTGAGGGCCATGCGCTGTCCGAACAGACGCGCCTGGCGATGGATGACATCATCATTCATATCGATAACATCAGCCAGCTGGTCACCGAGATTAACCATGCCTCACGCGAGCAGTCCGCCGGGATCGGCCAGGTGAACCTCGCCATGACCCATATTGGCGAAGCATCGCATATTAATGCCGATCGCATCTCACGCAGCGAGCAAACGGCTCAAACGCTGCGCGAGAAGGGTTCACACCTGACTCAGCTGGTGAGTCTGTTCCAGCTAAAAGGCTAGCCGACTCTGCCCGTGGCGCGCAGCAGCAGGTCACTTTGCACCTGCTCGCTCATCAGCGTACCGCCACGGGTGTCCAGCATCATGCGGCACCACGCCTGCGCCACCGGGGGCGACGCGTGCCGCAGCATCTGGCTCCCGGTACCGAGCAAGAAAATCTGCTGCGCGATCTCCCGCCCCTGCGCCTCCTGCGGTTTACGCAGTTTTTGCTGCAGCTGTCGCCAGCTGCGGTCGAAGTGTCTATCCTGCCCTTTCACCTGCGCAAATTCGTCGGCAAGCAGATCGTGAATACCCGGCTGCTTCGCCAGCACGCGCAGAACGTCCAGGCACATGATATTCCCCGATCCTTCCCAGATGCTGTTGACCGGCATCTCGCGATACAGGCGGGGGAGTTCGCTCTCTTCGCAATATCCGATCCCACCCAGCACCTCCATCGCCTCCGCGACAAACGGGATGCCCGCTTTGCACACGCTAAATTTCGCCGCCGGGGTAAACAGCCGCGCCCAGGCGGCCTCATGCGGATCGGCACGCTTGTCCCACGCCCGGGCCAGGCGGAACAGCAGCGCCGTGTGCCCCTCCAGAACCAGCGCCATCCGGCTTAGCACTTCGCGCATTAGCGGCTGATCGATGAGATTTTTGCCGAAGGTTTGACGCTGATGCGCATGATAAAGCGCCACGGACAGCGCCCGACGCATGAGTCCGTGGCTGCCCAGCGCGCAGTCGAAGCGCGTCAGACCGCCCATTTTAAGGATTTGTCGAACGCCTTCACCCTCTTCTCCCAGCAGCCAGCCGGAGGCATCAAGAAACTCAGCCTCGCTGCTGGCGTTGGAGCGGTTCCCGAGCTTGTCCTTGAGGCGCTCGAGCCTGACGGCGTTGCGCTGTCCGTCAGGCAAAAATCGCGGCACAAAAAAGCAGGATAGCCCGCCTTTCGCCTGGGCCAGCACCAGATGCGCATCGCTTTGCGGGACGGAGAAAAACCATTTATGCCCCACCAGGCGGTAGCTGCCGTCGCTGCATTTTTCCGCTTTGGTGGTGTTGCTGAGCACGTCCGAGCCGCCCTGCTTTTCCGTCATCCCCATGCCGATCAGCAGGCCGCGCTTTTGCGCGCCGGGGGCCAGATGCGGATCGTAGCGATCGCTGAGCAGCGGCGTGAGCCAGTCGTGAAATATTTTGGGGAGCGCCTGCTGCAGCAGCGGCGTGGCGGCGAACGTCATGGTGACCGGGCAAAGCGTGCCCGCCTCTACCTGCGCATGAAGCACAAAGCGTGCCGCCCGAGCGACAAACGCCCCTTTACGCGCCTCCTCTTCCCACGCCAGGTTATGTACGCGGTTGGCACAGAGTCCCTGCATCAGCAGGTGCCATGCCGGGTGAAAGCGGACGTCGTCCAGCCGCTCCCCGGAGGCGTCATAACGGAGTAGCTCCGGTGGATTAACGTTTGCCAGCCTGCCCAGCTCCAGCGACTCCGCCGTACCCAGCTGCTGACCAATGCTGGCGAGAAGTTCGATATCCCACTCGGCCCCTTCACGCGCGACCGCATCGCGCAGGGCGCAGTCCGAGAGGAAAAGGTTGCTGTTGGAAAGCGGTGCAGGTTGATTGAAAACGGTATGGGTCTGCCAGTGCATGCTGTCTCCCTCCTTCAGTGGCAATGACGATAAGTATGGACAGACCGCGCACGCGCTGCATGGGAGGGGAGTCACACGTTCACGATCCCGCTGATATCATTCGTGAAATAGCTCACAGAACATAAGAATAAACTATTTCATCACTTCGCTTTTGTTGAATAATTTATTCTTACCCTTTTCAGTGAGGATCGTTATGCAACCGGATGCGCACAAGCGAGCATTAATTGCAGGCTCCATTGGTAACTTTATCGAGTGGTATGAGTTTGCGGTCTACGGTTTTCTGGCGACCGTCATTGCGAAAAACTTCTTCCAGCTTGAAGGAGAAGCGGGGCTTACCAGCCTGATCCTCACCTACGCCTCGTTTGCCATCGCCTTTTTCTTCCGCCCGCTGGGTGCGGTGGTGTTTGGCCGCATCGGCGACCGGATTGGCCGTAAGCCGACGCTAATCATTGTGCTGGTGCTGATGACGCTCGCGACCGCCGCCATCGGCGTTGTGCCAGTCTATGCCAGCATCGGGATTGCCGCGCCGCTCATTATTACGCTGCTGCGCATCCTGCAGGGGCTGTTCGCGGGCGGCGAGTACGGCGGTGCGGTCTCGCTGATGACGGAGTTCGCCCCGCGCGGCAAGCGTGGGCTCTATGGCGCGTGGCAGTCCTTTACCGTGGCGCTGGGGCTATTAGCGGGCGCAGGCATCGTGGCGCTGCTCTCCTCCCTCCTTACGCCTGAAGCCCTGCACGACTGGGGCTGGCGCATTCCTTTCTTCCTGGCGCTGCCCATGGGCGTTGTGGCGCTGTGGCTTCGCGTCAGCATGGAGGAGACGCCCAGCTTCGTGCAGCAGCAGGATAAACCGGCTGTCGCTCAGGCGGATACAGCCGCCACGCTCAGGGCCATCGTGATGGGGATTGGGCGCGTAATGGTCTGGTCTGCGGCGGGGTACACTTACCTGGTGATTATGCCGACCTATCTGCAGTCGGCGCTGCACACCGGGTTTAACCAGGCGCTGCTGATAGCGGTGATTTCGAATATTGGTTTTGCACTCACCATCATTCCGTCGGGGATCCTGAGCGACCGGATCGGGCGCCGCGCGGTGATGATTATCGCCACCGCGCTGCTGCTGATCCTCGCCCTTCCGCTGCTGAAAATCCTCCAGGCGGAGTCGAGCACCCTGGCGGTGAAGGCTGGTGTGGTACTGATTGCGGGCGGTCTGGTAGGCATGCTGGCGGGCCCGGGCCCGGCGATGCTATCTGAGATGTTCCCGACGCGCGTGCGCTATACGGGACTGGGGCTGGCCTACTCTTTGTCGAACGCGATTTTCTCGGGATGCGCAGGGTTAATCATTACCGGGCTGATTAAGCAGACGGGCAACCTGGATATTCCGGCGTATTACGTCATGGCGACGGCGGTAGTGAGTATTTTCGCGCTGATGACGCTGAGAAAGGATGACCATTTGCGGTCGTTAGAGGAGTGAGGTTAATGCCCGGTGGCGCTGCGCTTACCGGGCCTACGGTACCGTGCCTTTGTAGGCCGGGTAAGGCGAAGCCGCCACCCGGCACAACAGGCTACCCGCGCTGACGTACCGCTTCAAACAGGCAGATACCCGTCGCTACAGAAACGTTCAGGGACGACACGCTGCCCGCCATCGGGATGCTAATTAGCTCGTCGCAGTGCTCGCGGGTCAGACGACGCATGCCTTCGCCTTCCGCACCCATCACCAGCGCCAGTCGGCCGGTCATTTTGCTCTGGTACAGAGTATGATCCGCTTCACCGGCGGTACCGACGATCCAGATGTTCTCTTCCTGCAGCAGACGCATGGTGCGCGCCAGGTTAGTCACGCGGATCAGCGGAACGTTTTCCGCCGCGCCGCAGGCCACTTTCTTCGCCGTCGCGTTCAGCTGTGCAGAGCGATCTTTCGGCACGATCACCGCGTGCACGCCCGCCGCATCGGCGCTACGCAGGCACGCGCCGAGGTTATGCGGATCGGTAACGCCATCGAGGATCAGGAAGAACGGGTTATCCAGCTCGGCAATCAGATCCGGCAGATCGTTTTCCTGATACTGACGGCCCGGCTTCACGCGAGCAATAATGCCCTGGTGCACCGCACCTTCACTTTTCTCATCCAGGAACTGGCGGTTCGCCAGCTGGATCACCACGCCCTGTGCTTCCAGCGCGTGGATCAGCGGCATCAGACGCTTATCTTCACGCCCTTTCAGAATAAAGACTTCCTGAAAACGCTCCGGTGCGCGCTCGAGAAGGGCCTGCACCGCGTGGATGCCGTAAATCATTTCACTCATTGAACTTACTCGTTTTAGGCGGTGTGCGCCGGGTTAAATTGGGTCGTGATAGAGATCGCTTGCGCCTATTATAACCGACCCGGCGTTCAAATCGACCCTGACAGTTTTTACCCGTTGGCAACCACGCGCGTTTCCTCCTCCTTTACGGGATGGGCGGGCAAAATGGCATCCATCAGATAGCGCGTATACTCATGCTGAGGCGCACTAAAGAGTTGCGCCGTCTCGCCCTGTTCAACCAGCGATCCCCGGTACATCACCCCGACCCTGTCCGCTATGTGCCTGACAACGTTAAGATCGTGGGAAATAAAGAGATAGGCCAGCCCATGCTCCTTCTGTAACCGCATAAGCAGATTCAGGATCTGCGACTGAATGGAGACATCAAGCGCGGAAACCGGCTCATCGCAAACAATCAGTTTCGGCTTCAGTATCAGCGCCCGGGCAATACCGATCCGTTGACGCTGGCCGCCAGAAAACTCATGCGGATAACGGGCGGCATCCTGGGGACGCAGGCCAACCTGCTCGAGTATATGAGTCACCTGCGCTTTTCGATTGCCTATGCCGTGAATCGTCAGCGGCTCTTCAAGGCTATAACCCACGGTGCGTTTAGGGTCGAGCGACGAGAGGGGATCCTGAAAAATCATCTGCATGTCACGGCGCACGCTGCGCCATCCTGCGGTATTCAGTCCCGTCAGCGATCGGCCTTCAAACGCGACGTCGCCTGCATTGGCTGCGGTTAGCCCCAGCACAAGACGGCCGATGGTGCTCTTACCGCTGCCAGACTCACCGACCAGCGCCCAGGTTTCACCCGCGTTCAGGGTAAAGCTGACGTTATCCACCGCATGCACCGATTGCCCACGTCGATGGAATATTTTCGACAAATTGTTCACGCTTAATAAGGGTATCGTCATCCAGCCGCTCCTGTCTCCTCGGCCCGCCAGCAGCGAACCAGCTGTGCCTTGTATCCCACCGCCTGCAGCTCGGGGGCCTGCGCGCGACAGCGGGGTTGCGCCAGCGGGCAGCGATCGGCGTAGGTACATCCTGAAGGAAATGCATGCAATGAAGGTACCTGACCACTGATTTCGGCCAGCGGTGTTTTGGAAGGATGATCCGCCGAAGGACGAGCGGCCAGCAGCGCACGGGTATAAGGATGGCGCGGTTGTTCAAAGAGCGTATGAACATCCGTCTCTTCCACAACCTGTCCGGCATACAGTACGACCACGCGCTGGCAAAGCCGCGCCACGACGCTTAAATCGTGGGTGATAATGACAATCCCCATGCCCGTCTGCTGCTTAAGTTCGTCGAGTAAATCGAGGATCTGCGCCTGAATGGTGGCATCCAGCGCCGTAGTCGGTTCGTCAGCAATCAGCAGCGAAGGAGAGGTCGCAATGGCCATGGCGATCATTACGCGCTGACGCATTCCGCCTGAAAGCTCATGCGGCCAGGCATTGGCGCAGCGGGCAGGATCGGCAATACCAACCTGGGTCAACAGGCCGATCGTTTTCTGCTGACGCAGGGCGCGGTTCAGAGAGGTATGCAGCCGCAGGCTTTCATCAATTTGAGCACCAATGGTCATCACCGGATTAAGGCTGGCGAGCGGATCCTGAAAAATCATCGCCATCTCTCGCCCACTCCGTTGACGACGTACTTTTGCCGACAGCGAGTGGAGCGCTCTCCCCCCGAGAATGACCTCACCCTCGACCCGGCTGGTGCGGGATGAAAGCAGTCCCATTAACGCCTGAGCAGTCACACTCTTGCCGCAGCCTGATTCCCCGATGATGCCGAGAGTTTCATGGGTATTTACCCGAAAAGAAACGCCGCGCACCGGAGAGACAACGCCCATTCTCGTCGCGAAGGTAACCTCAAGGTTATTGACCTCAAGTAAGGCTTCAGCCATGGCGTCCTCCTTGTTTAAGCAGACGCAACACGCGGCGAGGCAAAGGTTTAAGGCCCGGGTCAGCACTGTCTCGCAGGTCATCGCCAATAATATTTAAACCGAG
Organism: Enterobacter sp. KB-221C9; assembly: GCF_041320715.1. Taxonomy (NCBI): domain Bacteria; kingdom Pseudomonadati; phylum Pseudomonadota; class Gammaproteobacteria; order Enterobacterales; family Enterobacteriaceae; genus Enterobacter; species Enterobacter sp. KB-221C9. The sequence continues at coordinate 318,063 of NZ_JBGIWG010000005.1, read as the reverse complement.
GATCAGCAACACAATGGCAATCCCCGGAAAGAAGGTCATCCACCAGGCGGTGAAGATCACGGCCTTTCCTTCGAGCAATAAATTGCCCAGGCTTGGCATCGGGGCTGGCACGCCAGAACCGAGAAAGCTCAAGGCTGCTTCGGTAAGAATGGCCACCGAAAACACCCAGCTTACCTGCACGATAAACGGCGAGATAACGTTAGGCAAAAGGTGCAGCCAGATAATGCGCGAGGCACCTGCGCCCTGCGCGCGCAGGGCTTCAATAAAGTTCTTCTCTTTGATCACCATGGCCGCCCCCCGGATCACCCGCGCAACCGACGGCACGTAGACCAACGATAGCGCCAGCACCACGTTGGCGATATTCGGTCCGAGCACGCCGACAATGGCGATCGCCAGTAGCAAAGACGGAAAGGCAAAAAGACCATCACAGACGCGCATCAGGATCCTGTCTACCGGACGATACCAGGCGCACAGTAGCCCGACGATCATCCCCGTCACGCCTGCTATTACCGCTACCGCTGCGCCCACCGAAAGCGACACGCGCACCGCCAGCGCCACACGGACAAAAAGATCCCGCCCGAAGTTATCGGTGCCGAACCAGTGTTCCGTAGAGGGAGGGGTCAACCGGCTTAACGGATCGAGGCTGTAGGGATCGTAAGGGCTTACCAGGCTTGCAAAAAATGACAGCAGCACAATGGCGGCCAGCACGGCGGGCCAAATTAAAAGCGCCGGATTTCTGAAGGTCATCATTTTTCCCCTCCGTCGACGGACAGACGCGGATCGGCAATATAGTTCAGAAGATCCACTGCCAGGTTGATCAACACGTAGCAAATGGTGATCAGCAGCACCACGCCCTGGATCACCGTCACGTCACGCCGCTCGATCGAATCGACAATGAGCGATCCCACGCCGGGAATACCGAACACGCTTTCGATCACGATCGTGCCGGCTATCAGCGACGCGAAGGATTCACCGCAGATGGTCAGTATGGGGATCAGGCTGTTTTTGAGCGTGTGCCGTAAAAGCACAAGCCACTCCGGGACCCCTTTTGCCCGTGCAGTGTTGATAAAAGGCTCTTGCAATACATCCAGCATCACGGCACGGGTCATGCGGGCAATCAGTGCGGCGATGCGCAGCCCCAGCGCGATAGCAGGTAAGGTCAGGTACCAGACGTTAAGCCAGAAATCATCGTTGGTAGAGCGATACCCCACCACCGGAAACCAGCGCAGCTGAACGGCAAAGAAGAAGATGAGGACGAGGCCAAGCAAAAAACCCGGAACCGACATGCCAAGAGTCGCCAGCATACGAATGATGCGATCCGTGATGCCGCCATGTTGCCAGGCGCTTATCACGCCCCCCGCCAGCCCCAGAATGAGCGCAATGAGTTGAGCATAGAATGCCAGCGCCAGCGTCGGCGTCAGGTGCTGTAAAAATAGCGACATAACGCTGGTATTTAAAAACAGGGAATGGCCCAAATCCCCGGTCAGGATCTCGCCAAACCAGCTGAAGAACTGCACCAGCAGGGGCCGATCCAGCCCCATCTGCTGGCGCAGCGCAGCAATATCCTGAGGACTGGCATCATTCCCCAGGATCACCAGCGCCGGATCGCCCGGCGCGAGATGAATCAAGCAAAACACCACTACCGACACCACCAGCAGTACCGGCAGAAGTGCCAGCAGGCGGTGAAAAAGGTATCTTCTCATCGCCTTCTCCCGTCAGGGTTTCGTCACGCTCACGTTCCATAAAATAGGGCCAATCAGGTCCTGATAGCCTTTCACATTGCCTTTTAGCGCCACCGCATCCGGCGTAGTGCGGCCAAGCACAATGACCGGCAGATATTGCCAGCTCAGCCTGTTCAGTTCATCCACCAGCGGTTTCGCCTCTTTCAATGAAGGCGCCTGCTTGATTTCATCCAGCACGTTATCGATCTCCGGGTTGTTGCTCAGCCCGGGAAACTTCGCGCGGGAATCGAGGAAGGGATATTGATGCAGCACCTGACGCATGGAGAACTCCAGCGCACAGAGGTCAAAGTTTTTCGGATCCTGGCGGCGCTGCAGAACGGTCGGCCAGTCGTAAACGTCGAGGCGTGACTTCACGCCAATCTGCTTCAGCACCTGCTGAGCCACTATCGCCAGGTTATACAACTCGGCATATTCTTTCGTGGCGATGATCACCACTTCTTCGCCATTGTAGCCCGAGTCTTTCACCAGCGCGCGCGCCTCGTCGAGCCGATGTTGGTTCCAGAAAGGCTTACCGGCCTCGCTGTACCAGTCCACCTGTTCCGGGAAGCCCAGTGACGGATCTTCCTTAAAGAAACGCGGATCGCTGTAGCCCGCCAGCAGCGTTTGATGGACATTAAGCGCGAGATTGAATGCCTGGCGCAGCTTCACATTGGCAAACGGCCCCTGGTTTTTATTGAACAGGTAGGTAATGAGCGAGCCGCCGCTTTTGGGCTGGAAGAGCGACAGACCCGGCACGCTGCTGAGCGTGTCGATATTGTCCTTCGGCAGCTGGAATACCAGATCGTATTCTCCGGTCATCGCCCCGGCCAGGCGAGTGGATTCATCGGTGATGTAGCGGAACCAGATGTCCTTCACATCCGCTTTCTTCTCGCCTGATAGACCGCTTGCAGGCTCCTTGCGGGACTGATACTGGTCATAACGGGTTAAGTGCAGAAAATCACCGGGTTTGAACTCGGCCAGTTTGTAAGGGCCGGTGCCAATTAGCTCGGTCACGGGCTTCTTGCTGCTGTTGGCCTCATCAATAATGCGTTTCGGCATAATAGCGGCGATGTTCTTCACGTCTGCCAGCACGTTGAGCGTAATCAGTGACGGGGAAGGAAGCGTAAAGGTGACGGTTTTATCATCCACCTTACTGAACTGCACGCCGGGCAAATTCGCTTTCCCCTGCGTGGACACTGCCAGCCAGCGATTCATTGAAGCCACAACGTCATCCGCAGTCAGCGGTTGTCCGTCATGAAAATGGATCCCGTCACGCAACACAAAGGTGTAGGTCTTGCGATCGTCACTCAGGGTGTAACTTTCCACCAGCTCTGGTACAGGCTCAAATTTGGCGTTGATGGTGAACAACGTTTCGAAAATATGCCTGTCCACGTCTGAGGTGGCGTTATTGGTCGTCAGATAAGGATCCAGCGTTCCAGGCCGGTTCCCGTAGGCAATATTCAGCACGGCATTACGATCGATACTCTCGGCCTGTGCACTTCCCAGGGGTAAAGCCACCGCCAGCATGAGTGCGGCGGCAGAAAACAGCATTTTCATTGTTATGGTGCTCCGGTTGAGGTCATGCAGCTTGCGTGGCGGCAGTTTGCCCGGCAAATTCGTCTTTCACTTCCTGCAGCAGCGCAGCATCGGTTAACAGTCGCAGCCCGGTTCGGGCCAGCACCTGCGCGCCTGTCACCAGCGCGTCATAGCCCTGTACTGAGTTAGCGGCCTCGCGGAACGCCACGGTGTGACCAATCAGTTCATCGGGGCCAATCTTGATGTAGGGATGTGCTGTCGGTACCGCATGGCTGATATCGCCAGCATCGGTTGAGCCCAACCCCTCTTTTTCCTTCAGCTCGACCGTCTCCCCTGCGGCGGTGAATTCTTCCAGCAGTACACCGTTCAGCGTGTGGTTGATGTTGAAATCACGCGGCCCAACCTGATGCTCAATCTTGACCGTGGTACCGGTTGCCAGCGCGACGCCTTCCGCAATGGCGCGAATACGTGGCTCCAGCGCGACCACCTCTTCACGGGTATGGGCACGAATGTAATAGTGCGCCGACGCATACTCCGGGATCACATTCGGCGCCTGACCGCCGTTAGTGATAATGCCGTGAACGCGGATGCCATCCGGCAGCTGCTGGCGCAGAACGCTGATACCGTTATAGAGCAACACCAGCGCATCCAGCGCGTTCACCCCTTTATGCGGTGAGCTGCCCGCGTGGGAAGGTTTGCCATAGAAATGGAAGTAGAGATGGTTATTCGCCAGTGACGGGCCGGACAATCGCGTTTTCCCTGCGGGGTGGACCATCAATGCCACATCGACATCGTTAAGGAAGCCATGCTCCACGAAGCGGGCTTTCACATTACCGTTTGGACCGCCTTTACCACGCAGCCCGCCCTCTTCTGCAGGCGTACCGAGTACCACGACCTTGCCCCCTGTCGCGTCCAGCGTTTCACTAAGCGCAATCGCTGCTGCAATACTGGTAACCCCAATGATGTTGTGACCACAGGCGTGCCCGATATCAATAAGCGCATCGTATTCAGCCAGGAACGCGATAGTAGGGCCGGGCCTGCCGCTCTCCTTCACCGCATAAAAAGCCGTTTCATGACCGGCGACGTTAAGCGTGACGGCAAAACCCTGTTTTTCCAGCAGCTGTGTCAGCTGGCCGCTGGCGTAATACTCGTTATTGCCGGTTTCAGGATGGGCGTGAATATCTTTGGCTATCGCCACATACTCATCCCGGTGCTGTTGAATACTTGTTTCAAGACGGTCTCGTAATTCGCTATTGCTCATTGCTTCCACCTCAGTCATGACGGTTGATTCATTCCCGACACCGGGAACTGTGGTTAACGTAAGTGCCGCTTCGCCTCCTGGCGTACCCGATGCAGGACGTGATGCTTGATCTCGCTATAGGAAGGGTGTTCCGCCAGCGTTTCGATATCTCGCTCCCGCCCAAAGGGCAGAACGATCTCATCAACGATTTTTCCCGGTTTTGCCGACATGATCAGAATGCGGTCAGCCAAAAAAAGCGCCTCTTCCACATCGTGCGTGACGAAGAGCAGCGTGGTGCCGGTGGAGAGCCATGCCTCGCGAAGCAACTCCTGCATCATCAGTCGGGTTTGCGCATCCAGCGCACCGAACGGTTCATCCAGCAGCAGCACTTCCGGGCCGGGGAGCCAGGCGCGAGCGAGCGCCACGCGCTGCTTCATACCGCCAGAAAGCTGCCAGGGCGCATGATGTTCAAAGCCTTTCAGACCCACGCGCTCTAGCCACGCCTGCGCCAGGGCATTGGTTTCGTCCTTACGGTATTTGCCCAGACGTGGGCCAAACGTGACGTTTTCCAGCACCGAGAGCCACGGGAAAAGGTTGGGTTGCTGGAATATCATTCCGCGATCGGGACCAGGCTTGCCGATCTCTTTCCCGCCAGCAGCTACCCGCCCCCGGTCTGGCTTATTAAACCCGGCGACAAGGTTCAGAATGGTGGATTTGCCACAGCCAGACGGCCCAAGCAGGACCACAAACTCACCGCTGTTCAGGCTCAGATTGATATCTTCCAGCACCGTAAACGGCTGGGGTTTCGCCGCGAAAGAGAGCGTTACGTTTTCAAGGGTGATAGCACTCATTATTCTTTCCCCGCCCAGGGCACCGTCAGGCGCTGTAGCCCCAGCAGTAATAAATCCAGGAGATAACCAATGCCGCCCAGCAGCAAAATGCCGAGCATGACGATATCAGTACGCAAATAAGAGCTGGCGTTGATGACCATCCAGCCCAGGCCGGAACTGGCGGCGACCATCTCCGCTGCAATCAACGACGTCCAGCCAATGCCAATGGAAAGCCTGACGGTGGTGAAAAGGTCCGGCAGCGCGTCCGGGAGGACGACACGCATGAAGATTTGTCTGCGGGAAGCGCCCAGCGTCTGCGCCACGCGAATACGTGAACGACCAATGCGTTCAACGGCTGCCGATGCCCCCACGACCACGCTTAAAAACGTGGCAATGAAGATCAAGAAGAATTTGGAGGCCTCGCCAATCCCAAGCCACACGACGGCCAGGGGGATGAGTGCAATTTTGGGTAAAGGACGCAGAAACTGAACGAAGGGATTAAGTACCGCCGCCAGGCCGTCAGACAGGCCCATCAGTAACCCCAGCGGAATACCAATGATAATCGCCACGGTAAATGCGCTCAGCGCTCGCGCGAGGCTCACCGCAATGTGTTCCCAGAGCGGTACCTGACGATAGCCATCGGCAAGAAGTTCTTCGGTCGTCAAACCAATGTCCGTTAGCGACGGTAACAGCAGCGGATCGACCCACTGCTGCGTTGCCGCCACCTGCCAGACGATAAAGAAAACCGCCACCGACACTACGCTGATGGCGATATGCTGACTCAATCTCATTGCGCCGCCACCGCCGCATCACGGATATAGCGAGAATCAATGGCGGTATCCCAGTTTGCAGGGATATCGCGCTTGCGGATTTCGCCAATACCGGCGAGGAAGCTGGAGGTTTTGGTTAAGGCCTTGCCGATACCGCTGTCGGTGGTCTGCGTGCCATTACCCAGCCAGTCCGCAGTACCCTGCTGGGCAAGCGTTGGATACTCCAGCCCACCCAGCGTATTTGCCGCCGTGGTAACCGGTGCCCCAACTTCTTTAGCAACGATGCCTGCCGCACGCTCCGGGTCTTTCTTAAACTCATCCACCTTCTGCTGATGCACGCGAAGAAACGCAGTGACCGCTTCTGGGTACTTCTCAGCAAAGGCTTTCCGTACCACATAGTTGTTGTAGATAAGATAGCCGTCTTTCTGCAGGTCCTTAGTGGCAAAGACCTGGTGCCCACCCGACGCCTCCAGCTCCTGTGCAAACGGTGCCCAGACATAGCCAGCATCAATATCACCACGCTTCCATGCCGCGACCATTTCTGCAGGACGCAGCGGCAGTAACGTGATTTTGCTGCGGTCCAGTTTGTTCACGCTGATCGCGGCTTCGAGAGCATACTGAGCCGTTGAGTTGGGTGGGTAGGCGACACGCTTCCCTTCGATATCATTAATTTTCACAATGCCATCTTTACCGATCAGGCGTTCATAGCTGGCTATCACGCCCGATACGCCAATAATTTCGACCGGCAATTTGCGGACAATGCCTGCCGTCGCTGGACTGGATCCAAAATTGGCAATATCAATCGCGTTGCTGGCAAAATAATTAAGCGCATCGGCACCCGATGCAAATTGCACCCACTTCACTTTAGTGTTTAACGCTTTATCAAGAGAGCCATCGGCTTTTGCCAGCATTAATACCTGAGAACCGCCGCTATATGCCACACGAACCTCAGCAGGTGAATCGGCAAAACTCATATTTGCCCATATCCCGCCCGCTGCAATTAATAAGCAGAGACTTTTTTTCATTTTATTTATCCTGTGATTTATCTGAATATAATGTCCGCGATCGTAACGGACGGTGCGCTAATTAAATGATCTGCTGGTTTGCCATAACTGCGAACATCGTTCTGCCAGCGCCTGAGCCGGATCCCAGGTGAGGTGACGAAACGGAGCCCTGGCAGCCTCCAGCGCAACAGGCACTTCGGTACAGGCCAGCACCAGCTTTTGCGCGCCACGGGCAAACAGTGCGTTGGCCTGCAACACCAGCAGTTCGCCGCCGTCAACCAGCGCGCCACGCTTTACCGCGTAGCAGCCCGGTACAAACCATTGGGCGAGCTCCTCGGGGGTCGGCACGACGACCTCAATAGCCTGCGCGGCCAGTCGTTCCTGATACCAGCCCGCGTCCAGCGTGCCTTTAGTGGCAATGACGCCAACCCGCTGAGGTTTTTCATCAGCCTGCGACAGCGCGTCCAGCGTCGCATCAACGATATGCAGAATAGGAGCGCTGCTGGCTTCACTCAGCGCGTCGTACCAGTGGTGAGCCGTATTACAGGGGATTGCGATATGGCTTGCCCCCGCCTGATTAAGTTTCTCGACAGCGTGAAGAAGCTGCGGCAAGGGCGACGGGCCCGTACCCGCCAGCGCGTTCTGGCGATCGGCAATTTGCGGTACATTCCAGACGACCGTTGGGATCTGCTGTTGATCGCTCTGCGCAGGCGTAGCCTCCAGCAGGCGACGCAGAAAATCCAGCGTCGCAAGGGGGCCCATACCTCCCAGCACGCCAAGCAGGAAAGGCTTAGCCATGCTCCAGCACCTGACGATAGCCAAATAGTCCTGCTGACCCACCCGTGTGGATAAAGACAATATTTTCATCCTGACGGAAATGCCCTTTGCGGATCAGATCGATAAGCCCGGCCATCCCTTTTGCGGAGTAAACCGGATCGAGCAGGATACCTTCATGGCGGGCCAGCAGCCTCAGCGCTTCAAGCGTGCCCTCCGTCGGCAAACCGTATCCGTCACCGACATAATCGCTGTTAGCGACTACCGCATGCCGCGACAGTTCCCCCGGCACGCCCAACAGATCCAGCGTTCTGGATGCCAGATTCCAGACGTTCTCTTCCTGTTTATCTTTGGGAGCCCGCACGCTGATGCCGAGCACCGGGATATGGCTGTTAGTGGCGGTGAACCCTGCGACCAGCCCTGCCTGCGTGCCGGTACTGCCCGTCGCGTGGACAACGTGATCGATGCGCAAACGACGCTCTGATGATTGGTAAAGCAGCTCCTCCGCACAGGCAACGTAGCCCAGCGCCCCGATGGGGTTCGAACCTCCGCCAGGAATAACGTATGGACGGTGGCCTTGTTCGCGAAGCGTTGCGGCGTACTCTTCCATCGCCTTTTGCATATCGGTACCGCCTGGCAGATGTGCGACAATCTCGCCGCCCAGAAGGGTATCCAGCAGCACGTTACCCGAGCGCTGATAATCCTCACCAAAATCAGTCACGCGTTTTTCCAGCAGCGCTTTTGCCTGCAGGCCAAGGCGTGCGGCACCGGCGATTGTTTGACGTACGTGGTTAGACTGGGTCGCGCCCTGCGTCACGATGACATCTGCCTTTTGCTGCAGAGCATCCGCCAACAGAAATTCCAGCTTGCGGGTTTTATTCCCGCCGCTTGCAAGGCCCGTTGCATCGTCGCGTTTTATCCATATTTTAGGCCCGCCTAATAATTGGGTTAAATTATTTAACGGTTCCAGTGGCGTAGGAAAATGACCGAGTGAAATTCGGGGAAAACGGGCCAGATGCATAAATGCTCCTTGCTAAAAAGGGGGCTTTATAAAAGTGAAATTCACTATACACATCTGACTAACACGGCTAATCAAAAATAATAAATAACGATTACTGGAAAATGAATAAGCAGGGAAAACGGGTTGATAAGGCCGCTATCTATTCTGTTCTGGAATGACTTACGGCAAAAAAGAATAACCCCTTTCGTCGGAAAGGGGTTAGTGGGACAAAATTACTGCGCGGTATTTTTTTTCGCTGCGCGCTTCGCTTTAGTCGCGGCGGCTATTTTCTGCGTTTTCGCGGAAGGTTTTTTCGCCGAGCGGGCTTCTTTCTTCGCCGCCTTCGGCTTCTGTTTCTTCTCGCCGCGGAAGGCGCTGTCCGGCTCGAAGTTTACCTTCTTGCCCGCCTGACGACGTTTACCGCCGCCCGGTTTACCGTTACCGCCTTTTTTCGCTTTCTCACGCTCGGTTTTGCCGACGTTACGCGGCGCGCGCTCGCTGGAGATCAGGCTGAAGTCGATTTTACGGTCGTCCATATTCACGGCTTCGACCTTCACTTCCACACGGTCGCCCAGACGATAGGTCTGGCCGCCAGATTCGCCAATCAGGCGCTGACCGACCTGGTCGAAGCGGTAGTAGTCGTTATCCAGGCTGGAGACGTGCACCAGACCGTCGATGAACAGCTCGTCCAGACGAACGAAGAAACCAAAGCCGGTCACGCTGGCAATCACGCCTTTAAAGACGTTACCCACCTGATCGAGCATAAAGTCACACTTCAGCCAGTCCGCCACGTCACGGGTTGCTTCATCGGCACGACGTTCGGCCATGGAGCAGTGCTGGCCCAGCTGCAGCATCTCTTCCATCGAATAGTGGTAGCCACCGGTTTCGGTGGTGTTCCCTTTATGGCCCTGCTCCTGCGCCAGCAGATACTTGATCGCACGGTGCAGAGAGAGGTCAGGATAACGACGGATCGGCGAGGTAAAGTGGGCGTAAGACTGCAGCGCCAGGCCGAAGTGTCCCCGGTTTTCCGGATCGTAAATCGCCTGCTTCATAGAGCGCAGCAGCATCGTCTGCAGCATTTCTGCGTCAGGACGGTCGCCAATGGACTCCAGCAGCTCGGCGTAATCGCGCGGCTCTGGCTTGTTACCGCCAGGCAGCTCCAGACCGAGTTCGGCCAGCACGGAGCGGAACGACGTAATGGCTTCCGTGGTCGGCTTATCGTGAATACGGAACAGCGCAGGCTCTTTGGCTTTTTCGACGAAGCGTGCCGCCGAGATGTTCGCCAGAATCATACACTCTTCGATAAGCTTGTGCGCATCGTTACGCTGGGTCTGCTCGATACGTTCAATGCGGCGTTCTGCGTTGAAAATGAATTTCGCTTCTTCACTCTCAAACGAGATCCCGCCGCGCTCTTCGCGCGCCTGATCCAGCGTTTTGTAGAGGTTATGCAGCTCTTCGATGTGTTTGACCAGCGGCGCGTACTGTTCGCGCAGATCCTGGTCGCCCTGCAGCATATGCCAGACCTTGGTATAGGTCAGACGCGCGTGCGAGCTCATCACCGCTTCGTAGAACTTGTAGCCGGTTAAGCGCCCTTTGGTGGAGATGGTCATCTCGCAAACCATACAGAGGCGGTCAACCTGCGGGTTCAGGGAGCACAGGCCGTTAGACAGCACTTCCGGCAGCATCGGCACAACCTGAGACGGGAAGTAGACCGAGGTACCGCGGCTGCGCGCTTCGTTATCCAGCGGGGTGTGCGGACGAACATAGTAGCTTACGTCTGCAATAGCGACCCACAGACGCCAGCCGCCGCCGCGTTTTTTCTCGCAGTAGACGGCGTCATCGAAGTCGCGGGCGTCTTCACCGTCGATAGTGACCAGCGGCAGGGAGCGCAGATCCACGCGGCCCACTTTGGACTCTTCCGGCACTTCTTCGCGCAGGCTTTCGATCTGCTCTTCAACCGCTTTCGGCCAAATGTACGGAATTTCATGGGTACGCAGCGCCATATCAACGGCCATGGTAGTGCCCATGTTGTCGCCAAGCACTTCGACGATTTTACCTACCGCTTTGGTGCGACGGGTTGGGCGCTGGGTGAGTTCCACCACCACCACAAAGCCCATGCGGGCACCCATTACCTCTTCAGGTGGGATCAAAATGTCGAAGCTCAGACGGCTGTCGTCCGGCACCACGAAGCCCACGCCCGCGTCGGTAAAGTAGCGACCGACGATCTGGCTGGTTTTTGGCACCAGAACGCGTACCACGCGCGCTTCGCGGCGACCTTTACGGTCAGCGCCCAGCGGCTGTGCCAGGATCTGGTCGCCGTGGATGCACATCTTCATCTGTTCAGATGAGAGGTACAGATCGTCTTTACGGCCTTCCACGCGCAGGAAGCCGAAGCCATCGCGGTGACCAATGACGGTCCCTTTCAGCAGATCGAGGCGTTCTGGCAGCGCGTAGCACTGGCGGCGGGTAAAGACCAGCTGCCCGTCACGCTCCATCGCGCGCAGGCGGCGGCGAAGGGCTTCAATTTGCTCTTCACCTTCAATGTTTAATTCAACGGCAAGTTCTTCACGATTGGCGGGTTTTTCGCGTTTTGTTAAGTGTTCAATGATGAACTCGCGGCTGGGAATAGGATTCGCGTATTTTTCGGCTTCGCGTTCCTGGAAAGGATCATGTGACATGTCGGTTCCTCCGTTGTCAGCTCCGGTGGAAATTTTCTTCATTCCACCAGCAATAATTTATAAAGCGGTTGATTCTCTTCAACCAAATCGGCCAGCGTGTAGTTATCCAGTTCCATGAGAAAACTTTGCACAGCCTTAGCAAGCGCCTGTTTCAGGCGGCAAGCGGGCGTGATGTGGCAGAACTCGCTGCTGCAGTTCACCAGAGACAGCGGCTCCAGTTCACGTACCACATCGCCCACACGAATACTCTGTGCCGGTTTACCGAGACGGATCCCACCATTCTTCCCGCGGACGGCAGCAACGTATCCGGCACGACTAAGTTGATTGATTATTTTGACCATATGATTACGGGACACGCCGTAGACCTCTGTCACTTCAGAGATACTGGTCATCTTCCCCTCGGGTAACGACGCCATGTAAATCAGCGCACGTAAGCCGTAATCGGTGAAACTTGTTAACTGCACATCAACCTCAGGAAAAAAGGGAAAACGCGGTAAAACCGCAGAGATATTCATTAATGATGATAAACCAGCCAGATAGTTAGCGGCTAATTTATTTGACAGACGGGGCGAAAAAGCGGAGATACAGGAGCGTTCGCCGGATGGCGCGACGCTTATCCGGCCTACGGGTCACCCCGCAGGCCAGCATTCACGAAGATTATGCGTCGAACGGGTCGCGCAGGATCATCGTTTCAGTACGATCCGGGCCGGTAGAAATAATATCGATCGGCACTTCGGTCAGTTCTTCAATACGCTTGATGTAATCCAGCGCCGCCTGCGGCAGGCCGCTACGCTCTTTCACACCGAAAGTGGTCTCAGACCAGCCCGGCATGGTTTCGTAGATTGGCTCAATGCCTTCCCAGTCGTCAGCAGCCAGCGGAGTGGTGGTCACTTCGCGGCCATCTGGCATACGGTAGCCTACGCAGATTTTCACTTCTTTCAGGCCGTCCAGTACGTCCAGCTTGGTCAGGCAGAAGCCAGACAGGGAGTTGATCTGCACTGCACGACGCACTGCAACCGCATCCAGCCAGCCGGTACGACGACGACGACCGGTGGTCGCGCCAAACTCGTTACCCTGCTTGCACAGGAACTCGCCGGTTTCATCAAACAGTTCGGTCGGGAATGGACCCGCACCCACGCGAGTGGAGTACGCTTTGATGATGCCCAGAACGTAATCCACATAACGTGGACCCAGGCCAGAGCCGGTCGCCACGCCACCTGCAGTGGTGTTAGAGGAGGTAACGTACGGATAGGTACCGTGGTCGATGTCCAGCAGCGTACCCTGCGCACCTTCGAACATGACGAAATCGCCACGCTTGCGCGCCTGGTCCAGCAGATCGGACACATCAACAACCATACCGGTCAGAATGTCAGCGATCGCCATGACGTCATCCAGCACTTTCTGGTAGTCAACAGCGTCAGCTTTGTAGAAGTTCACCAGCTGGAAGTTGTGATATTCCATCACTTCTTTCAGTTTTTCAGCGAAGGTGGCTTTGTCGAAGAGGTCGCCCACGCGCAGACCGCGACGCGCAACTTTATCTTCGTAGGCCGGGCCGATACCACGACCGGTGGTACCGATCGCTTTCGCACCGCGCGCTTTCTCACGCGCTACGTCCAGCGCCACGTGATAGTCCAGAATCAGCGGGCAGGCCTCGGAGAGCAGCAGACGCTCACGAACAGGGATACCACGGTCTTCCAGACCTTTCATCTCTTTCATCAGCGCAGCAGGAGACAGCACAACGCCGTTACCGATGATGCTGGTGACGTTATCACGAAGAATGCCTGATGGAATAAGATGGAGGACGGTTTTTTCACCGTTGATTACGAGAGTATGGCCTGCGTTGTGACCGCCCTGGTAGCGTACAACATATTTAGCCCGTTCAGTCAGAAGATCAACAATCTTCCCTTTACCTTCGTCACCCCATTGGGTGCCCAGTACGACGACGTTGTTACCCATTTTTTTCAAAATCACCGTTTGCTTAAAAATGGATTCTACCATCGCTTTTTCAGATATACAGCACTTTTTGACCTCAAAATACGCCGATTGCGCCTACTTTTTGATCAGCCAATCGTTTTCCTCAACATGTAGTAGATCACGATGCCCGCAACCACAAGACCTCCACCGAAACGACGCAAAATATTATCCGGCAGTTGGCTCATCGTGGCGATCATTCGACGCCAGGCGCGCGGATAAAGCATCGGTCCAAGACCTTCCAGCACCAGAACCAAAGCCAGTGCGAGCCAGATCGTTGAATTCATTTTTATTCCTTATAAAAGAAAACCACCGCTCCGTTGAGAGCGGTGGTTTGAATACTCAAACGAGCCTGAGTTTATCGCGTTGCGTTAGTCGGCGTCTTCATATAACGGAAGAAATCGCTGTCCGGGCTGAGCACCATCACATCCTGGTTGCTCTGGAAGCTATTCTCGTAAGCACGCAGGCTACGGATAAAGGCGTAGAAGTCAGGATCCTGGCTGAAAGCATCAGCGAACAGCTTCGCCGCTTCGGCATCGCCTTCACCGCGCAGGATACGGCCCTGGCGCTCAGATTCCGCCAGCGTCTTGGTGACTTCATAGTCCGCTGCTGCACGCAGCTTCTCAGCCTCTTCCTGGCCCTGTGAACGGTGGCGACGGGCTACCGCTTCACGCTCGGCGCGCATACGGTTGTAAATCGCCTCGGACACTTCTACTGGCAGGTTGATCTGCTTGATACGCACGTCAACCACTTCGATACCCAGCGCAGCCATGCTGTTCGGGTTGATCACCGGCACTTTACCGTTGGTCTCCGCCTGAACGCGTTCAGCCGCTTTGGCAATCGCATCATCTGCTGCCGGCGTTGAAACTTCATCTTCCGTGCCCGCTGTACCGGAGTTCAGCGCATCGCGAACTTCCAGGGTCAGACGACCACGGGAGTCGGTCACGATGTCTTTCACATCCAGACGACCAATCTCGGAACGCAGACGGTCAGAGAACTTACGTTTCAGCAGCACTTCTGCCTGAGAAACGTCACCACCGCCCGTTGCCAGGAAGTAACGGCTGAAATCGCTGATGCGCCATTTGATATAGGAATCAACGATCAGGTCTTTCTTCTCTTTGGTCACGAAACGGTCGGCCTGGTTATCCATGGTCTGGATACGCGCATCAAGCGTTTTCACTGACTGAATGAACGGCACCTTGAAGTGCAGACCCGGCTCGTAAATCACCGGGCGTTTGTCGCCATCACGCACGACGCTGCTGAACTGGAACTTAATCCCACGCTCGCCTTCTTTCACCACAAAGATCGAGGTATAAAGCGCGACCAGTACGATGACGATAATCGCAATAACTGACTTACGCATCCTTATTCCCCCTGACGCTGGTAGTCGTTACGCTGCGCGTTAGCACGGCGTTGGTCCATAATGTCACCATCGTTCGAAGAAGGCGTTGTGTTCGTGCTGGCGCTGCCTGTTGAGGCTGGCGGCAGGCGCAGCAGGTTGTTCGCGCCGCTGGTGTCGCCTTTCGCTGCTGGTGCAGAACCGCCTTTCAGCATCTGATCCAGCGGCAGAACCATCAGGTTTCCGCCTTTACTGTCGTTAACCAACACCTTGCGGGTGTGGCTCAGCACTTTTTCCATGGTCTCGATATAGAGACGCTCACGGGTAATTTCCGGCGCCGCTTTATATTCCGGCAGGATCTTCGCAAAGCGAGCCACTTCACCCTGAGCTTCCAGGATGGTCTGCGTCTTATACGCGCGCGCTTCTTCCAGAATACGCTGCGCCTGACCGTTAGCGCGTGGCTGAACTTCGTTGGTGTACGCTTCTGCTTCACGGATGTACTGCTGTTCGTTTTCACGGGCAGCAATCGCATCGTCAAATGCGGCTTTCACCTCTTCCGGCGGACGCGCGGCCTGGAAGTTGACGTCCAGCAGGGTGATACCCATGTTGTACGGACGAATGGTCTCTTCCAGCTCGCGCTGGGTATCGCTACGAATAACGGTACGACCTTCGGTCAGGATACGGTCCATGGTGTATTTACCGATCACACCGCGCAGGGCGCTGTCGGTCGCCTGACGCAGGCTGTCATCGGCGCTGGTCACGCTAAACAGATAACGCTCAGGATCGGTCACGCGGTACTGCACGTTCATCTCAACGCGCACCACGTTTTCGTCAGAGGTCAGCATCACGCCAGAGGCGGCCAGTTCACGGACGGATTCCACGTTTACCGCGGTCACGTCGTCAATGAAGGTCGGCTTCCAGTTCAGACCCGGCTCAACCAGATGGCTGAACTTACCGAAACGTGTGACCACGCCGCGTTCTGCTTCTTTAATGGTGTAGAACCCGCTGGCTGCCCAGATGATGACTACCGCAGCGGCCACGATGCCCACTACGCGGCCACCCATTGGCGGGCGCGAACTCTGGGTGGAATTGCCACCCGAGCCAGAACCTTTTCCTCCGCCAAGGCCACCAAGCTTCTTGCTCAGTTTGCGGAAGATATCATCCAGATCCGGCGGCCCCTGCTCGCGACCACCTTTGTTGCCATTTCCCTCAGAGTTGCCGCCAGGTTTGCTGCTTCCCCACGGGTCGCGGTCTTGTCCGTTATTACCGGGCTGATTCCACGCCATGTATATGCTCCATATTTGTTATGCAAGGGCGAATTATTCAGGCATCCCCTTTCTGATCAGACGATATAGTCGACCAGCGCAGGTTCTTGTTTACAGAGGCGACGCCAGTCAACGATCGGCATACGCACCTGCATCCCCACGCTGCCGTCATCCTCCATCCACTCTTTTTCTATCGCCTGAAGCTGATAAAACCGGCTGCGCAGCCTGCCTTCCTGTGGCGGCAGTCGCAGCGTGTGCTGAGCTACCTCACCGGAAAGACGTTCTGTCAAAGCCTGGAAAAGCAGTGGCACACCAATACCGGTCTGGGCAGAAAGCCAGACCCGAATCGGTTTGTTTTCTTCATCTCTGTCGATACGCGGTTCGAAATCGTCCAGCATATCGATCTTGTTCATGACCAACAGCGTAGGGATCTCATGGGCGTCGATCTCTTCGAGCACCACGTTCACCGCGTCGATGTTCTCCTGCACGCGCACGTCTGCCGCATCAATCACGTGCAGCAGCAGAGTCGCCTGTCGCGTCTCCTGCAGGGTGGCTTTAAACGCCGCCACCAGGTCATGCGGCAGGTGGCGGATAAACCCTACGGTATCCGCCAGCACCGTTTCACCGACGTCTGCAACGTCAATACGGCGCAGCGTAGGGTCCAGGGTCGCAAACAGCTGGTCTGCGGCATACACCTGGGCCTCGGTTATCTGGTTAAACAGGGTGGATTTACCGGCGTTGGTATAGCCCACCAGCGACACCGTCGGGATGTCGGCTTTCGTTCGCGCCCGACGTCCCTGTTCACGCTGTTTCTCTACCCGTTCCAGACGTGAGAGGATCTGGGTAATTCGGCCACGCAGCAAACGACGGTCGGTTTCGAGCTGGGTTTCACCCGGGCCGCGCAAACCAATCCCGCCTTTTTGTCTTTCAAGGTGTGTCCAGCCACGCACCAGACGCGTAGCCAGATGGCGCAGCTGCGCCAGCTCAACCTGCAGTTTCCCTTCGTGGGTACGTGCACGCTGAGCAAAAATATCTAAAATCAAACCCGTGCGATCGATAACACGGCATTCGCAAAGGGCTTCCAGGTTGCGCTCCTGGGCTGGAGACAGCGCATGATCAAACAACACGACTGACGCGCCGGTTGCTTTAACGGCATCCGCAATTTCGACTGCTTTACCTTCACCAACAAAATACTTTGGGTGCGGCGCTTTACGGCTACCGGTAATCACCTGCATTGCTTCGACACCGGCGGAAGAGACCAGAGATTCAAACTCCTGGAGGTCTTCCATATCTTTGTCTTGCGAAAAATAGATGTGTACCAGCACCGCCTGCTCACCGGCATCATAACGGTCAAACAAGCGTAAACCTCTCTAAAAAGATCAGCGGGGAACGCAGGATCCCTGGCTCCCCGTGTGGATAACAGTGTGAAACCTTATTCGGTTTCGTCGCTGTCCTGCGCCGGCGTTGAAGAGCCCTGCGCGCTGCCATGATGGTAGTTACTACCAGTGCCGCCGCCAGTGTTATTGCTGTGATGAGATACCGGACGGGACGGAACAACAGTAGAAATAGCGTGCTTGTAGACCATCTGACTGACCGTGTTTTTCAACAGAATCACAAACTGATCGAAAGACTCAATCTGACCTTGCAGCTTAATACCATTCACCAAATAAATAGAAACTGGAACACGTTCCCGACGCAATGCGTTCAGGAACGGATCTTGTAAAGATTGCCCCTTAGCCATTCTATCTTTTCCTTATATGCTTGTTTTGTACTTAGAACCTTGCGATTCTGAAAAATTGCGCACGATACGTCTCAATTGTACACATTCAGTGAGCGATATCACCAACAACCTCAATCACTTCGTTTAACGCCTGTTGCGGTTTTTCACTGTCTAACCAGTGAACGCCGTCCCAACCGCGCAACCAGGTGATCTGGCGCTTCGCTAACTGTCTCGTGGCGCAAACACCTCTATAAACCAT
This sequence comes from Enterobacter sp. KB-221C9, assembly GCF_041320715.1. Classification (NCBI taxonomy): domain Bacteria; kingdom Pseudomonadati; phylum Pseudomonadota; class Gammaproteobacteria; order Enterobacterales; family Enterobacteriaceae; genus Enterobacter; species Enterobacter sp. KB-221C9. The sequence goes on along the minus strand of NZ_JBGIWG010000005.1, from coordinate 299,956 downwards.
TTCATCGTATGAAATCTCACCTTCAAGATACGACCACATCTGGCGGTATCCCACACAACGAATGGAAGGCATGTCCGTATGCAAATCTCCACGGGCAAATAGCGCCCGCACTTCTGCTTCAAAATCTGAAGCTAACATCTGATGAAAACGCTGCTCAATTCGCTGATGGAGCAGTTCACGGCTCGCCGGGGCGATGGCGAACTGATGCACCTGATACGGCAGAGCGTCTCCTGACGTTTGCGTCAGTTCCGTTAAAGTTTTACCCGAAATGAAAAAAACTTCCAGTGCCCGGGAAAGCCTTTGCGGATCATTTGGATGGATCCGTGCTGCAGCAACCGGGTCAATCTCCGCCAGTTGCTGATGCAAAACGTCCCAACCCTGCTCTGCCGCCTGCTGCTCAATCTTCGCTCTTATTTCCGGATCCGCGGATGGCAGAGGTGACAACCCCTCCAGCAACGCCTTGAAATAGAGCATGGTTCCGCCAACCAACAGCGGTATACGTCCCGCCGCCGTTATCTCGGCCATCTCGGCTAAGGCATCCCGGCGGAAATCCGCTGCGGAGTACGCCTGAGCCGGGTCGAGAATATCCAGCAAACGGTGCGGTGCCGCACGCAACTCTTCTGCGTCAGGCTTCGCCGTGCCGATGTCCATCCCTCGGTAGATGAGGGCGGAGTCGACGCTAATCAACTCTACAGGCAAAACTTTACGCAACTCAATGGCTAGCGCCGTTTTGCCGGAGGCCGTAGGGCCCATTAAAAAAATTGCCTTAGGCAGGCTCGCCTTACTTGCGTCAATCATGTTTCAGGGCATTCATCGCCGTTTGTAAATCAACAGGTTGTAATAACCCACCCGGCGGCGTTTTCACCAGATGCGGACAGAGGCGTTCCACCTCCGCCAGCACGCTAATGGCCTGCGCCATACTCCACGGCGCGTGTTCGCTTGCCAGATGGCGGGCGATCCACTGCGCGGTGTTGGCGGCATCAAACGATGTTTGCTGCGCCAGGTAGCCTATCAGTTCAGGAATCAAGTTTTGTAAATTTTGTTGGCGTAAGGGTAAAGGCACTGCACGAATTGTCACATGTTGTGGTTCGAGCACAGTTTCAATACCCATTTGCGCCAGCTGCGGCTCGGCGCGCTGCAATACCCTTGTTTCATCAGGGGATATTTTCAGGCGAACCGGAATTAACAACGGCTGCGCACAGGCTGCATTTTCGCCTGGCGTGAGCTGCACCTGCTTGAGCCAGCGTTCGGCGACCGGCAGTGCCAGCAGCATCAATTTGCCGTCACGCTCAAGCAGTGCCATATCCGGCGCAATAATCGTCAGCACCCGACCAAAACTCTGGCTATGGCCGTCCAGAGAAGGCTGAGCGGCCTGAATGTGCTCTTTACGCTCCACGGCTGGCGTTTCCAGCAGCTTGCGGTACAACGCTCCCTGCTGCTTCTGATAGCCAGGCTGAGCATTCGGGTAGTTCGCGCCCGTTGGACGCGGTGCGCTCCCTGCCGGGGAGAAACGCGGGGCTTCCGGTTCACGCGCGACGGCAGGCTCCGCAAAATGGTTGCGCCCTGCCGCTACACGGTTTTCCGGCGGCGGACGCGGTGCAGGGGCGTCGTTCTCCAGCGGCAGCGTTGGCTCTGCCTGCTGCTGCAATACGGCGGCTACGCCCTGATAAATGAAGTCGTGAACCAGACGCGACTGGTGGAACCGCACCTCATGCTTGGCGGGATGGACGTTCACATCCACCTGATGGGGGTCGATTTCCAGATAAAGGACGAAAGCAGGCTGCTGATCGGCCCCGAGTTTGTCTTCGCAGGCCTGGCGAATTGCGTGATTGATGAGACGGTCGCGCATCATGCGGCCGTTTACGTAGCAATACTGGATCTCCGCAAACGCAGCACTGCTCGCGTTTGGATCGGCAACCCAGCCGCGTAAAGCCAGATCGCCGTGCTGCCACTCAATGGCCAGCGCCTGTTCCAGAAACGGCGTACCGCAGATCGCCCCCAAGCGACGCTCTTTCTGTCCACCTTCCGCCACCGCGCGGTACTGGCGCATCACCTTGCCGTTGTGGCTGAGGTTGATGGTGACATCGAAGCGGGCCAGCGCGATACGGCGAATGATCTCGTCGATATGGCCGAACTCGGTCTTCTCGGTACGCATAAACTTGCGTCGGGCGGGAGTGTTGTAGAACAGATCCAGGACTTCCAGCGTCGTGCCGACAGGGTGCGCTGCGGGTTTCACCGTCACATCCATATCGCGCCCTTCGGCGTAGGCCTGCCAGGCTTCCTGCTGTTCAGCGGTACGGGAGGTCAGCGTCAAGCGCGAAACCGAGCTGATACTGGCCAGCGCTTCACCGCGAAAACCGAGGCTAATAATCGCTTCCAGGTCATCCAGAGAGGCAATTTTACTGGTGGCGTGACGGGCCAGCGCCAGCGCCAGCTCGTCTTTTTTAATACCACAGCCGTTGTCGCGAATGCGAATAAGCTTCGCGCCACCGCGTTCGATATCGATATCAATGCGGGTTGCGCCCGCATCGAGGCTGTTTTCCACCAGCTCCTTCACCACCGACGCAGGGCGCTCCACCACCTCACCGGCGGCGATTTGGTTCGCGAGCTGCGGCGGTAGAACCTGAATCGGCATGAATTCTCCTTAGTTGGTCGCGGTCATCTCACCCGGTAGCGCTGCACTGGCCGTCTGGGCAGCGCCGCTCTGCGGCGCGGACTGCAGCGGATGGGCATCAAAATATTTACGCAGACCGTTATAAATCGCTTCGGCAATTTGCTGCTGATAGCTGTCGCTTCCCAACAGACGCTCTTCACCGTTGTTACTGATAAAGCCCGTCTCTACAAGGATGGACGGGATATCCGGCGATCGCAGAACGCCGAGGCTGGCATGTTCCGGACGACGCTTATGCAGCACGCCAATGCTTTGCAGCTGGTTCAATACGTTAGTGGCGACATCATACCCGACGCGCTGAGAATGACCGAACTGTAAATCCAGCACCGCCTGGCTGAGGTACGGATCGGACTGGCTGTTTGCCAGCACGTCGCCCGCGCCGCCTAACAGTTCAGACTGCTTCTCATGCTCTTCCAGCCAGTTGGCCATTTCGCTGTTGGCGCGACGGTTCGACAGCACCCAAACCGAGGCGCCGGTGGCGCTACGATTCGGTGCGGCGTCCGCATGAATGGAGACCAGGAAGTTCGCGTTTTGCTTACGCGCCACATCCGAGCGTCCCATTACGGAAATAAAGTAGTCCCCGTCGCGGGTCAACACGCCTTTAAACATAGGGTCGTCATTGAGTAGCGAACGCAGCTTACGCGCGATAGCGATAGTCACGTTTTTTTCTCGCGTGCCGCCAGGGCCAATCGCCCCCGGATCTTCCCCACCGTGGCCCGCATCAATGGCGATAATCACTTTGTCACCGCTGACCGTCGCGCGTCGCGCGCTGGCCGCCGGACGCGTCACCGTATTGCTGCTGGTTGCCGCAGTAATGCGATCGTTCTGCGATTTAAACGGATTACGCGCAGGTTCAGAAGGACGCGGTGTATACACCGGTTCTTCCACGCGCTTCGCCACGACCGGCGGCGGTGGAGGCGGTGGCGGTGCGTCGGCATTGATGGTAAAGACCACCGTATAGTTCGCCCCGTTTTGCTGCTTCACCGCCTTCGTTTTGCCCTTTTCGGTCAGATCGACCACCAGGCGTAACGACTGGCTATCCTGCGGCGTTCCCGAACGGATACTTTTCACCAGGTTGTTACCGCTGAACCGCAGCGGTAGCCCCTGGATCACGCCAGTTTGTTTGATATCCAGCGCCACGCTGTGGCTGTCTGGCTGTGAAAACGCATATTCAGGATCGCCCATGAAGCTGAACGTGATCCGGGCCTGGCTTTCGCCGTTTGATACCTGAATATCTGAGAGGTTTGCCGCCCCGGCCTGCGCGCACAGCAGCACGGTGGCAGCCAACAACCAACCTTTAACGCGATTTATCATCCCGTCATCCCTACGCTTAACCGGCCAGTCGCGCCAGTAAGGAACTGCCTGATGAGGAAACAGCACTGATGCGTGCCTCACGCCCTTGTGCCTGGTAATCTAAGTGAATTTCGACATCCGGGTCAGGCAGCACACCCGCACCTTGTTGCGGCCACTCCACCAGGCAAATGGCGTCGTTGGCAAAATAATCACGGATCCCCATAAATTCCAGCTCCTCAGGATCCGCAAGGCGGTATAAATCGAAGTGGTACACCATGAGATTTTCAAGGGTGTACGGTTCGACCAGCGTGTAGGTTGGGCTTTTCACATTCCCGTTATGCCCTAACGCCTGCAAAAAACCCCGGCTGAAGGTGGTTTTACCCGCACCTAAATCACCATACAGATAAATGACGGTTGCCCCCTGACAGGCCTGCGCCACGCGCTTGCCGAGTTCTAAAGTGGCTTGTTCATCAGGTAAAGGAATCGCTCGATTAGTCATTTTCTACGTCAATCACATCCGGGTTAACAACACGCCGCAGCGTGCAAAAAAGATCGGTGGCCAGCATACCGCGTGTACCGTAACGCGCGGCCAGTTTATCCGCCGCGACACCGTGGGCCACGCAGCCCGCACAGGCTGCATCATAAAGGGGAAGTTTCTGTCCAAGCAATGCGCCAATGATGCCGGAAAGCACATCGCCCATGCCGCCGTTTGCCATGCCCGCATTTCCGGCATCAATAATGCCCTGCGTCTCGTCACTGGCGACAACGGTTCCTGCCCCTTTCAAAACAGCAACACCTCCGTAACGTTTTACCAGACGCTGAGCAGAAAGTAAGCGATCGCTTTCAATTTCTGCCACGCTGCAGTTAAGCAGGCGCGCGGCTTCGCCGGGGTGTGGCGTCAGAATGCGATTGTGACGCTTATCCGGGTTTATTGCCAGAAGGTTAAGCGCGTCGGCATCCCACAGCATCGGTTTACGAAAATTCTCGACCTTTTGCAGGGCCTGTTTACCCCACGCCTGCTGCCCAAGGCCGGGGCCAATCACCACCACATCCGCCCATTCAAGGCTCTCTTCAAGCGCCTGGGGCGTAAGCTCGTGCACCATCAGCTCCGGTCGGGCTGTTACGATCGGCGCAATATTCTCGATGCGAGTGAGTACTCGCACTAATCCGGCACCGCTGCGTAATGCCGCTTCGCCGGTCATGCGAATCGCACCTGCCGTACCATGGTCGCCGCCAATAATCACCAGCCTGCCGTGATCGCCCTTATGGGACGTCGGACGGCGCGGCGGAAGCCACGCAGCAAGCTGCGACGCATCAAAACGCGCGATGCGCATTTCCTGCCCGGCCAGCCAGCTCTCCAGCCCCAGCGCATTGTGGTGCAGCACGCCAACGACGTCTCGCGCTTTACCGGTCAGTAACCCCGGCTTGAGGGCGATGAAGGTCACCGTATGGGCAGCCTGAATGACCGCCCCGGGCGTCGCGCCGGTTTGTGCAATCAGGCCAGAGGGAATATCCAGGGCGACAACCGGCGCGGAATGTCTGTTCGCGTGTTCAATAAGCGCGGCAATGTTCTCACGAGGCGCACTGCGTAGCCCGGTACCCAGCAGACCATCAACAATCAGATCCACCTCTTCTGGCCAGACGATATCAGGAGCATGAATCACACCGCCTGCGTTAAGCCACGCCTCCCGGGCTGCGCCAGCCTCTTCCGGCAGCGGTTTATCGCTCTCCAGGGCCAGCAACGTCACGCGGATACCTGCCGCAACCGCGAGACGGGCGACGACGTAGCCGTCGCCGCCGTTATTGCCGTAACCGCACAGAATCAGCCAGTGGGCGGCCTGCGGGTACGCGCTGCGGGCAACGTTAAACGCCGCCTCACCCGCGCGCAGCATCAGTTCATAAAGGGTAATTCCGAGGCTGTCTGCGGCCTCTTTTTCGGCGCGCCGGAGGTCATCCGCATGCCAGATGGAATGTGGTATACTTGCGGGGTTTTTCTTCACCGTATGGTCCGTCATGTCACAGCCCCTCGATCTCAATGAATTAGCGCAAAAAATAAAACAGTGGGGTGCTGAGCTTGGCTTCCAGAAGGTAGGCATTACCGATACCGACCTTTCCGCCAGCGAGCCGAAACTGCAAGCCTGGCTGGACAAACAATACCACGGCGAAATGGAATGGATGGCGCGTCATGGCATGATGCGCGCCCGTCCTCACGAGCTTTTGCCGGGCACATTACGCGTCATCAGCGTGCGCATGAACTATCTACCCGCCAACGCGGCCTTTGCGCGCACGCTAAAAAATCCCTCTTTGGGTTACGTCAGCCGGTACGCCCTGGGACGTGATTATCATAAGCTCTTGCGTAACCGTTTAAAAAAACTCGGGGAAACTATTCAGCAGCACTGTGTTTCGCTGAATTTTAGACCCTTTGTCGATTCTGCGCCTATTCTTGAGCGCCCGATCGCCGAAAAAGCCGGGCTTGGCTGGACAGGTAAGCACTCACTTATCCTTAGCCGCGACGCCGGATCGTTCTTCTTCCTGGGTGAACTGCTGATTGATTTACCGCTGCCGGTAGACGGCCCGGTAGAGGAAGGCTGTGGCCGCTGCGTGGCCTGCATGACCATCTGCCCGACGGGTGCCATCGTAGAGCCTTACACCGTTGATGCGCGCCGCTGCATCTCCTACCTCACTATCGAACTGGAAGGGGCCATTCCAGAAGAGTTTCGACCGCTTATCGGCAACCGTATCTACGGCTGCGACGACTGCCAGCTGATCTGCCCGTGGAACCGCTATTCGCAGCTCACGGACGAAGAGGATTTCAGCCCGCGTAAGGCGCTGCATGCCCCGCAGCTCATTGAGCTGTTCGCCTGGACCGAAGCATGGTTCCTGAAGGTGACGGAAGGTTCGGCCATTCGCCGTATCGGTCATCTGCGCTGGCTGCGTAATGTGGCCGTCGCGCTGGGGAATGCCCCGTGGGATGAAGCGAACGTGCGGGCGCTTGAAAGCCGTAGAGGTGAGCACCCACTTCTTGATGAACACATAGAATGGGCGATTGCGCAGCAAATTGAGAAGCGTAATGCCTGTACGATCGAGGTGCAGCTACCGAAGAAACAGCGTCTGGTGAGGGTGATAGAAAAAGGGCTTACGCGGGATGCCTGAACTATTCACAGCCTGTGAATAAAATTACAAACTCAAGCGCCATCTGGGCTGGAGAAGAGGTCAAGTGATCTCACTAACATTTTGAAATGAAAATTTATCCATTAAATACAGTGATTTAAAGGATTACTATTCACCCTGCTAAGTTTTAACCCTGTTAAGGTTAAGCGCGGTTTCTGTGGATAACTCTGTTCACAAGAGTATTTCAGAGACAATAGAAAACGTCCCCAACGAGTTTCTTCGCTGTGGATACTTTAGAGATTAAGAAGAATTTGGAGCGGGAAACGAGACTCGAACTCGCGACCCCGACCTTGGCAAGGTCGTGCTCTACCAACTGAGCTATTCCCGCTTGGGTGGTCCGTGCTTTAGAAGCACTTTCAAATTTTGGAGCGGGAAACGAGACTCGAACTCGCGACCCCGACCTTGGCAAGGTCGTGCTCTACCAACTGAGCTATTCCCGCTTGGGTGTTCTGGTGCTGGGCGTATCCGGAGATACTTTCAAATTTTGGAGCGGGAAACGAGACTCGAACTCGCGACCCCGACCTTGGCAAGGTCGTGCTCTACCAACTGAGCTATTCCCGCAAATCTGCACTGCTTTTGTTGCTGTCGTAACGTGTAATTCTCTGTCGTTACGGGAGGCGCATTATACGAGAAATCCTTTTAGCTGCAACCCCCCTTAAAGCGATTTTTTCGAAATTAAGTTCAAATGCTTATTTAATCGGCAAGCTGAACAATTTAACGACAAAAACCCGGCCACGCAAGGCGCCGGATCTCAAAATCACAGCTTAATAAAGTTTTCGCGATAGTAGGAAAGCTCCGCCACGGACTCACGGATATCGTCCATCGCCTGGTGGGTCCCCTGCTTTTTAAAGCCGTCGAGGATTTCAGGCTTCCAGCGACGCGCCAGCTCTTTGAGGGTGCTGACATCCAGATAGCGGTAGTGGAAGTAAGACTCCAGCTCCGGCATGTACTTAAACAGAAAACGGCGATCCTGGCCGATGCTATTCCCACAGATAGGCGATTTGCCTGCCGGAACCCACTGTTTCAGGAACTCAAGCGTCGCCAGCTCCGCCTCACGGTCGCCGAAAGTGCTCGCCTTCACGCGCTCCACCAGGCCACTGCCGGTGTGGGTGCGCACGTTCCATTCATCCATCAAAGCCAGCTGGTCGTCGGACTGATGCACCGCAATCGTTGGCCCTTCAGCCAGGATATTCAGGTTGGCGTCCGTCACCAGAGTAGCAATTTCAATGATGCGATCGCGCTCGGGATCCAGCCCGGTCATTTCGAGATCGATCCAAATCAGGTTATTTTCATCCGCGCTCATGTTATTTTCCACCCTTCTCGCATAACCGGCAGTAGCAGGTTAACTAGTATTAATTAGAGTGTATCATAGAGGTTTTGCCCCTTACGGGCGACCAGGAGCCAGCGCGATTGAGTAAAAATAAACTCTCCAAAGGGCAGCAGCGCCGCGTAAACGCCAACCACCAGCGCCGTCTTAAAACCACTTCGGAGAAGCCAGATTATGACGACAACCTGTTTGGTGAAGCGACAGAAGGCGTAGTCATCAGCCGTTTCGGTATGCATGCCGATGTCGAATCCGCCGACGGGGATATTCACCGTTGCAATATCCGTCGTACCATCCGTTCACTGGTTACCGGCGATCGCGTGGTCTGGCGTCCGGGTAAAGAGGCCTCTGAAGGTGTCACGGTTAAGGGCATCGTTGAAGCCGTGCATGAACGCACGTCGGTGCTCACCCGCCCGGATTTCTACGATGGCGTAAAACCGATTGCCGCCAACATTAACCAGATCGTCATTGTTTCGGCGATTTTACCCGAGCTTTCGCTCAATATTATCGACCGATACCTTGTCGCCTGCGAAACGCTGCAGGTTGAACCGATCATCGTATTGAACAAAATCGATCTGCTGGATGACGACGGCATGGCCTTCGTGAATGAGCAGATGGATATCTACCGCAAAATCGGTTATCGCGTGCTGATGGTCTCCAGCCACACCAAAGATGGCCTTAAGCCGTTAGAAGAGGCGCTGACCGACCGTATTAGCATCTTTGCGGGCCAGTCCGGCGTGGGTAAATCGAGCCTGCTGAACAACCTGCTTGGCCTCCAGCAAGAGATCCTGACTAACGATGTGTCCAACGTCTCGGGTCTGGGCCAGCACACCACCACCGCCTCGCGCCTGTATCATTTCCCGCACGGCGGCGACGTGATTGACTCCCCAGGGGTGCGTGAGTTCGGTTTGTGGCATCTTGAGCCGGAACAAATCTTTAACGGATTTGTCGAATTCCATGATTATTTAGGCGCTTGTAAATACCGCGACTGTAAACACGATAACGACCCAGGCTGCGCTATCCGTGAAGCGGTTGAGAAAGGCGAAATCGCGGAAACCCGCTTCGAGAATTACCACCGTATTCTTGAGAGCATGGAAGACGTAAAAACGCGTAAAAACTTTTCTGATTCTGATAACTGACAACTAAGCTAAGCATCGCTAAAATCGTCCCCTTTTTTCAGGTTCCGGCGGCTTAACGCCGGATCAGGAACGACAAAACAATGGCCTGGAGGCTACCTTGTTAAACGCATTTAAACTTTCGCTTCAATACATTCTGCCAAAACTGTGGCTCACTCGCCTGGCGGGCTGGGGCGCAAGCAAACGCGCGGGCTGGCTGACCAAACTGGTCATCGACCTTTTCGTAAAATATTACAAGGTCGACATGAAAGAGGCGCAGAAGCCGGACACCGCCAGCTACCGCACCTTCAACGAATTCTTCGTGCGCCCGTTGCGTGACGAAGTTCGCCCGCTGAACACCGATCCTAACGTCCTGGTGATGCCAGCAGACGGTGTGATCAGCCAGTTAGGTAACATCGAAGACGACAAAATCCTGCAGGCGAAGGGCCACAACTACAGTCTGGAAGCGCTGCTGGCGGGTAACTACCTGATGGCAGATCTGTTCCGCAACGGTACGTTTGCCACTACCTATCTGTCACCGCGCGACTACCACCGCGTGCATATGCCGTGTAACGGTATCCTGCGTGAAATGATTTACGTCCCGGGCGACCTGTTCTCCGTAAACCACCTGACCGCGCAGAACGTGCCGAACCTGTTTGCCCGTAACGAGCGCGTCATCTGTCTGTTCGATACTGAATTTGGCCCTATGGCACAGATTCTGGTGGGTGCAACCATCGTAGGCAGCATTGAAACCGTCTGGGCCGGCACCATCACCCCACCGCGCGAAGGCGTGATTAAACGCTGGACCTGGCCTGCTGGTGAAGCGGAAGGCTCTGTGGCCCTGCTGAAAGGTCAGGAGATGGGTCGCTTCAAGCTGGGCTCCACCGTCATCAACCTGTTTGCGCCGGGCAAAGTGAAGCTGGCTGAACAGCTCCAAAGCCTGTCGGTCACCAAACTGGGCCAGCCGCTGGCGGTCTCTACCGAAACCTTCGTGACGCCAGATGCAGAGCCTGCGCCGTTGCCGGAAGAAGAGATCAAGGCCGAGCACGACGCCAGCCCGCTGGTTGACGACAAAAAAGACGAAGGCTAACAACAGAAGGATCGCTGAAGTGCGCCCGATTATCGTTCTACTGATGGCCTGGTGCCTCAGCATGGGGGCGTACGCAGCGACAGCCCCCGACGCCAAACAGATAACCCAGGAACTGGAGCAGGCAAAAGCGGCCAAACCCGCTCAGCCAGAGACCGTCGAGTCGCTCCAGGCTGCCCTGAACGCGCTTGAGGAGCGGAAAGGCTCTCTTGAGCGCGCTCAGCAGTATCAGCAGGTTATCGACAACTTCCCCAAACTCTCGCAGACGCTGCGCGCGCAGCTCAATAACCTGCGTGACGAACCGCGCGATGTTCCTGCGGGCTTAACCTCCGATGCGCTAAACCAGGAGATCCTCCAGGTCAGCAGCCAGCTTCTGGAAAAGAGCCGCCTGGCGCAGCAGGAACAGGAGCGCGCGCGCGAAATCGCCGACTCGCTCAGCCAGCTTCCGCAGCAGCAAACCGACGCCCGCCGCCAGCTAAACGAGGTGGAGCGCCGCGTTGGCACGCAGTCTGGCAATTCAGCACAAAGTCAGGCGCAAAATCTTGGGATTCAGGCTGAATCCGCCCGACTTAAAGCGCTGGTTGATGAACTCGAGCTGGCGCAGCTTTCTGCCAACAACCGTCAGGAGCTGTCGCGCATGCGCGCCGAGCTGGCGCAAAAGCAGAGCGAGCAGCTTGATGCCTACCTTCAGGCCCTGCGTAATCAGTTGAACAGCCAGCGCCAGCGTGAAGCCGAACGGGCGCTGGAAAGTACAGAACTGCTCGCTGAAAACAGCGAAAACCTGCCTGCCGGTATCAACGAACAATTCAGGGTCAACCGCGAGCTTTCCGCCGCGCTGAACCAGCAGGCGCAGCGCATGGATCTGGTTGCATCCCAGCAGCGTCAGGCCACCAATCAAACCCTCCAGGTTCGCCAGGCGCTCAACACCCTGCGCGAACAGTCACAGTGGCTGGGATCGTCGAACCTTCTCGGCGAAGCGTTGCGCGCCCAGGTTGCCCGTCTGCCGGAGATGCCGAAGCCGCAGCAGCTGGATACCGAAATGGCCCAGCTGCGCGTTCAGCGCCTGCATTTTGAAGATCTTCTCAACAAGCAGCCGCAAATCCGCCAGATCCGTCAGGCTGACGGACAGCCCCTGACCAGCGAGCAAAACCGTATTCTGGAAGCCCAGATGCGTACCCAGCGTGAACTGCTGAACTCTCTGCTCCAGGGCGGGGATACGTTGATTCTGGAGCTGACCAAGCTAAAAGTATCCAACAGCCAGCTGGAAGATGCGCTGAAAGAGGTGAACGAGGCTACGCACCGTTATCTCTTCTGGACGTCCGACGTGCGTCCGATGACCTTCTCGTGGCCGATTGAGATTGTCCAGGACCTGCGCCGCCTGATTTCACTGGATACTTTCAGCCAGCTGGGACAGGCCAGCGTGATGATGTTCACCAGCAAAGAGACCATTTTCCCGCTGCTGGGGGCGTTGATTCTGGTGGGCTTCAGCATTTACTCGCGCAGACATTTCACCCGTTTCCTGGAGCGTTCCAGCTCGAGGGTCGGGAAAGTCACCCAGGATCACTTCTGGCTGACGCTGCGCACCGTATTCTGGTCGATTCTTGTCGCCTCTCCGCTGCCGGTGCTGTGGATGACGCTGGGGTATGGCCTGCGGGAAGCCTGGCCCTATCCGCTCGCGGTAGCGATTGGCGATGGCGTCACCGCCACGGTGCCGCTGCTGTGGGTGGTCATGATTTGCGCCACCTTCGCGCGCCCTAATGGCCTGTTTATCACCCACTTTGGCTGGCCGCGTAATCGCGTTGCGCGCGCCATGCGTTACTACCTGATGAGCATCGGGTTGATTGTGCCGCTGATTATGGCGCTGATCATGTTCGATAATCTCAACGACCGGGAATTCTCAGGCTCGCTGGGCCGCCTCTGCTTTATGCTGATATGCGGGGCGCTGGCCATCGTCACGCTCAGCCTGAAACGCGCGGGTATTCCGCTCTATCTGGATAAATCCGGCAGCGGCGAAAACATGTTTAACCGGCTGCTCTGGAACCTGCTGCTTAGCGCGCCGCTGTTTGCGATGCTGGCAGCCGCGGTGGGCTATCTTGCAACCGCACAGGCGCTGCTGGCGCGGCTGGAAACCTCGGTGGCCATCTGGTTCCTGCTTCTGGTGGTGTACCACGTGATCCGCCGCTGGATGCTGATCCAGCGCCGCCGTCTGGCCTTCGACCGAGCCAAGCATCGCCGGGCTGAGATCCTCGCCCAGCGTGCGCGGGGTGAGGAAGAGCCAAACCACGTCAACAGTACGGAAGGCACGACGGAAGCGGACGAGGTCGAACTGGATCTGGATGCCATCAGCACCCAGTCCCTGCGCCTGGTTCGCTCCATCCTGATGCTGATTGCCCTCCTGTCGGTGATCTTCCTGTGGTCAGAGATCCACTCCGCGTTTGGCTTCCTGGAGAACATCTCTCTCTGGGACGTGACGTCCACGGTGCAGGGTGTTGAAAGCCTGGAGCCGATTACCTTGGGTGCGGTACTGATTGCCATTCTGGTGCTGATCATCACCACGCAGCTGGTGCGCAATTTCCCGGCGCTGCTGGAGCTGGCGCTGCTGCAGCATCTGGATTTAACCCCGGGAACGGGATATGCGATTACGACTATTACCAAATATCTGATCATGCTGTTTGGCGGGCTGGTTGGCTTCTCGATGATCGGTATTGAGTGGTCGAAGCTGCAGTGGCTGGTGGCGGCGCTCGGTGTAGGGTTAGGTTTTGGTTTACAGGAGATCTTCGCCAACTTCATCTCCGGCCTGATCATTCTGTTCGAAAAACCGATCCGCATTGGCGATACCGTCACGATCCGAGATCTGACCGGCAGCATCACGAAGATCAACACCCGTGCGACGACGATCAGCGACTGGGATCGGAAAGAGATCATCGTGCCAAACAAGGCGTTTATCACCGAGCAGTTCATCAACTGGTCGCTGTCAGACTCCGTGACTCGTGTGGTGCTGACGGTACCAGCACCGTCTGACGCCAACAGCGAAGAGGTCACCCAGATCCTCTACACCGCCGCAGAGCGCTGCTCGCTGGTAATCGACAACCCGGCGCCGGAAGTCTTCCTTGTGGATTTACAGCAGGGGATCCAGATTTTCGAGCTGCGTATCTACGCCGCCGAGATGGGACACCGTATGCCGCTGCGCCATGAGATCCACCAGCTGATTCTGGCGGGCTTCCGCGAGCACGGTATTGATATGCCGTTCCCACCGTTCCAGATGCGTCTGGAAAGCCTGGACGGGCGTAAAACGGGAAGAACGCTGACGTCAGCGACGCGTAAGCGCCCGGCGGGAAGTTTGTAACGCTGCTCCCCTCCCTTTCGGGAGGGGGATATTACTGCTACGCCACTTCTGCGACGTACGCCATCGCGCGTCGGCGGTAATTCTCATAAATCCCCATCGCCAGCAGCGAGAAGAAGATAGGCCCGCCTACCATCCACAGCGCGCTGTTCCAGTCGTTGGCCTCAATTACCGGCTGAATAATGGTGAAGATGTTGGCAAACGCCACCACCAGCACCACCACCGTGGTGGCCAGCAGCGTTGCCGCGCGGGTTTTAAAAATCACAAACGGACGTTCAAGATCCTGCTTCGCCTTAAAGAACGGGAACGCCAGGGTCAGGAACAGGTACGGCAGCGTCATCGACACGTTCGCCATCAGGGTCAGCTTGTTGTAAAACGCAGACGCCGTATCGCCGCCAAATGACACCAGCAAAATGAACACGCACACCAGCAGACACTGCATCCACATGGCGTTGGCAGGCATGCCTGCTGTATTGAGCTGAGTCATACGTGCGGGCCACAGCGCTTTTGGCGTACCCTGAATAATCGCTTTCAGCGGCGAGTAGATCAGCGTGAAGAACGCACCGGTATACGCAAGGAACATCGACAGGCCGGTAATACGCGCGAACCAGACACCCATTATTGATGCCGCCTCGGGACTCAGGTTCATCGCCTGTCCCAGCGTCATCCCCAGGCTTTTCATCAGCACATAGGTGATGTTGCCAAGGTTAGTGGTGTTGTTGCTCAGCACCTGCTGCCAGTTGGTGCTGACGCCCCAGAGGAAAATCGCCAGCGAATAGCCGATGGAAATGACGATGGCGGCAAAAATAATGCCTTTCGCAAAGTTCTTTTCCGGGTTCTCCGTCTTATCGACCAGGCCACCTACGGCTTCAATGCCGCCGTAAGCGAAGATGGCAAACACCACGAAGGAGAGCATGGCGAGCCCGGACTGGTAGCTCGGGTTCGGCGAGGAGGCAAAGTTCACCTCCTGCGCGAAGTGACCACCGTTCAGGCACAGGATAGCGATGCTCACCAGCAGCAGTACCAGATTCAATCCCATAACCGAGATCCCGCCCACGGCGGTAATCCTGGCAATTTTGTTGATGCCTTTAGACGCCACCAGGGTGACCACCACCATCCAGCATACCGCCAGAATCCCGACGACCTGCGTCGAGCTCAGGCCGGCTAAAGACCAGACCTGCGTTTTATCGGCACCGAAAAGAAACGTTGAGAACGGCACCCAGACTTTGGCCGCCGTACTGACCATCCAGACGACGTAGGATGAAAACCACATAAACGTGCCGATAAACGCATAGCGCGGCCCGACGCTGTTATTCATCCATGAGTAGATCCCGCCCTCTTCTTTCCGGTAAGCCGAGCCCATCTCCGCCATCATCAGCGCAAACGGGATAAAGAAGAACAGAGCAGAAACGATATAAAACGGCGTCGCGCTGTAGCCCATCAGATAGAACGCTGACGGGCTGTTGGCAAAGCCAAAGACTGAGGTAAATATCATCAGGATGAGCCCGGTGAGGGTCATCTTTTTGAGTGACTGGGACATAGAACCATCCAAATAGGAATTAAACTGCGCGGATGGTAGCAGAAGACCAGATGAATATTGTGGCTATGCGGGGCAAATTAAGAAAAAGACCCGTGTATAGAGAATGTGGCAGTTTTTAATGTTGTCGTGCTGAAATGGAAAGGTTAATTGACAGGAATGGTAGGCCGGGTAAGCGCAGCGCCACCCGGCATTTTATTAGGCGCGATCGACCGTAAAGGCAATCACATCGCCTAGCTGCTCTGCGCCAAGCGCCAGCATCATCAGACGGTCAACGCCCAGCGCCACGCCGGAGCAATCCGGCAGCCCTGCTTTTAATGCTTCAAGCAGATTAACATCAATAGGCTGCTGCGGCAGACCGCGTGCGGTGCGCTTGCGGTTATCCTGCTCGAACCGCTGCTGCTGCTCGCGGGCATCAGTCAGTTCGTGGAAGCCGTTCGCCAGCTCGATGCCTTTGTAATAGACCTCAAAACGCTCTGCGACACGATGATCTTCGGTACTGATCTGCGCCAGAGACGCCTGGCTTGCCGGGAAGTGATAGACAAACGTCGGGCGATCTTTGCCAATCTGCGGTTCAACGCCAAAAGTGAACAGCAGCTGCAGCAGCGTGTCGCGATCCTCTTCGGTATCCGCCACGTTGCTCAGATCCAGTTTTGCCGCCACTTCGCGCAGCTGGGCTTTGTCCGCCGACAGCGGATCGATTTCCAGATGGCGCTGGAAAGCCTGCTGATAGGAGAGCGTTTCGGCTTCTGAGCATTCCAGGACCTGCTGCAGCAGATCGTCCACCTCATTCATCAGGCGGTACATATCATAATGCGGGCGGTACCACTCCAGCATGGTGAATTCCGGGTTGTGATGACGCCCCATCTCTTCATTACGGAAACTGCGGCACAGCTGATACACCGGACCACATCCCGCCGCCAGCAGACGTTTCATGTGGTATTCCGGGCTGGTCATCAGATACAAATTCATGCCCTGAGAGTGGCCGGGGCCAACAAAACGGGTTTCAAACGGGACCAGATGAATATCCGTTACCGTTGCCTGACTCATGCACGGCGTTTCCACCTCCAGGACTCCGCGGTCGGCAAAGAAACGGCGGATCTCCGCCATAATTGCTGCGCGTTTTAACAGATTAGGGATGGATGCGCTCGGCTGCCAGGTGGCCGTTTCGCTCATGAGTTGTTCTCCGATTTCAGACAAGGGCACGAAGTCTACTCGTTAGCTGGGGCAGAGACAAATTTTGCGCAGTAAAAAAGCGCATTTCATTTAGGTGAGTAATTACGTGACGTAATTCATCAATCTTCATGATAAATCGCCTGACAGAACAGCAAAAAAATCGAACACGTCAAATTTCCCTGACATCTACACGGTTATACTGTTTTACCCATAAAGGAGCAGTGGAAACGCTTTCGCAATCGTCCTTTTGGACGGGTGAACTACCTTTAGTTTGTCGCGTTGCGAAATAACAAAAATCTGGAGGAATGTCGTGCAAACTTTTCAAGCCGATCTTGCCGTAATAGGCGCTGGCGGGGCTGGATTACGTGCTGCGATTGCTGCAGCACAAGCTAATCCCAACGCTAAAATCGCATTGATTTCAAAAGTCTATCCAATGCGTAGTCACACAGTGGCAGCAGAAGGAGGGTCCGCCGCCGTTGCGCAGGATCATGACAGCTTTGAATACCATTTCCACGACACGGTTGCAGGGGGCGACTGGCTTTGCGAACAGGATGTCGTTGACTACTTTGTGCATCATTGTCCAACGGAAATGACCCAGCTTGAACAGTGGGGATGTCCGTGGAGCCGCCGTCCGGACGGCAGCGTCAACGTTCGCCGCTTTGGCGGAATGAAGATTGAACGCACCTGGTTCGCCGCCGATAAAACCGGCTTCCACATGCTGCACACCCTGTTCCAGACCTCCCTTCAGTTCCCACAAATTCAGCGCTTCGATGAACATTTCGTCCTCGACATTCTGGTCGATGACGGTGAGGCGCGTGGCCTGGTGGCGATGAATATGATGGAAGGCACGCTTGTCCAGATCCGCGCGAAAGCCGTGGTGATGGCAACAGGCGGCGCGGGCCGCGTTTATCGCTACAACACCAACGGCGGCATCGTCACCGGTGACGGCATGGGCATGGCGCTCAGCCACGGCGTACCGCTGCGCGATATGGAGTTCGTGCAGTATCACCCAACCGGCCTGCCGGGCTCCGGCATTCTGATGACGGAAGGCTGCCGCGGTGAAGGCGGTATTCTGGTCAATAAAAACGGCTACCGCTATCTGCAGGATTACGGCATGGGCCCGGAAACCCCGCTCGGCGAGCCGAAGAATAAATACATGGAACTCGGCCCGCGCGACAAAGTCTCTCAGGCCTTCTGGCACGAGTGGCGCAAAGGCAACACCATCTCCACGCCGCGCGGCGATGTGGTCTATCTCGACCTGCGTCATCTGGGCGAGAAGAAACTGCTGGAACGTCTGCCGTTCATCTGCGAGCTGGCGAAAGCTTATGTCGGCGTCGACCCGGTGAAAGAGCCGATTCCGGTGCGTCCAACCGCGCACTACACCATGGGCGGGATCGAAACCGACCAGCAGTGCGAAACCCGGATTAAAGGCCTGTTCGCCGTCGGCGAGTGTTCTTCTGTCGGCCTGCACGGCGCTAACCGTCTCGGGTCTAACTCGCTGGCAGAGCTGGTCGTCTTTGGCCGCATGGCGGGCGAGCGCGCGATGGAGCGAGCGGCTACCGCAGGCGAAGCTAACGGTGCCGCGCTGGATGCGCAGGTCGCAGACGTTGAAAAACGCCTGAAAGATCTGGTGAACCAGGAAGGCAATGAGAACTGGTCGAAGATCCGCGACGAAATGGGCCTGTCGATGGAAGAAGGCTGCGGTATCTACCGTACCCCTGAGCTGATGCAAAAAACCGTCGACAAGCTGGCGGAACTGCAGGAGCGCTTCAAGCGCGTGCGCATCACCGACACCTCCAGCGTATTCAACACCGACCTGCTCTACACCATCGAGCTGGGCCACGGTCTGAACGTCGCGGAATGTATGGCGCACTCTGCGCTGGCGCGTAAAGAGTCCCGTGGGGCCCACCAGCGTCTGGACGAAGGCTGTACCGAACGTGACGACGTCAATTTCCTGAAACACACTCTCGCCTGGCGCGATGCGGATGGCACCACACGTCTGGACTACAGCGACGTGAAAATCACCACGCTGCCGCCGGCTAAACGCGTGTACGGTGCAGAAGCAGAAGCCGCCGAGAAGAAGGAGAAGGCGAATGGCTGAGATGCAAAAAATGAAAGTTGAAGTGGTGCGCTACAATCCGGAAGTGGACGCCGCACCGCACAGCGCTTTCTATGAAGTCCCTTATGACGAGCAAACCTCCCTGCTGGATGCGCTCGGCTATATCAAAGATAACCTGGCGCCAGACCTGAGCTACCGCTGGTCCTGCCGCATGGCGATTTGCGGATCCTGCGGCATGATGGTCAACAAGGTGCCAAAGCTGGCCTGTAAGACCTTCCTGCGCGAATACACCAAAGGCATTAAGGTCGAAGCGCTGGGCAACTTCCCGATTGAACGCGATCTGGTGGTCGATATGACCCACTTTATCGAAAGCCTGGAAGCCATTAAGCCGTACATCATTGGTAATCCGCGCACGCCGGATCAGGGGCCGAATACCCAGACGCCGGCGCAGATGGCGAAATACCATCAGTTCTCCGGCTGCATCAACTGCGGTCTTTGCTACGCCGCCTGTCCACAGTTTGGCCTGAACAAGGAGTTCATCGGCCCGGCCGCCATTACCCTGGCGCACCGCTATAACGAGGACAGCCGCGACCACGGTAAAAAAGAACGTATGGCGCAGCTTAACAGCCAGAACGGCGTGTGGAGCTGTACCTTTGTGGGTTACTGCTCCGAAGTTTGTCCGAAGCACGTCGACCCGGCCGCCGCAATTCAGCAGGGTAAAGTAGAAAGCTCGAAAGACTTTCTTATCGCTACCCTGAAACCACGCTAAGGAGTGCATGATGACGACTAAACGCAAAGCCTATGTGCGGCCTGTGCCGTCCACCTGGTGGAAAAACCTGCCGTTTTATCGCTTCTACATGCTGCGTGAAGGCACGGCGGTACCGGCGGTCTGGTTCAGCCTTGAGCTGATGTACGGCGTTTTTGCCCTCAAGCACGGTCCGGAAGCCTGGGCCAGCTTTGTCGGTTTCCTGCAAAACCCGATCATTGTGGTTCTGAACCTGATCGTGCTCGCAGCCGCGCTGCTTCATACCAAAACCTGGTTTGAGCTGGCGCCAAAAGCGGCAAACATCATCGTAAAAGGCGAGAAAATGGGACCAGAGCCGGTGATTAAAGGGCTCTGGGCAGTGACGATTCTGGTCACTGTGGTCATTCTGTTTGTCGCACTGTTCTGGTAAGGAGACACCTGTGATCAATCCAAATCCAAAACGTTCTGACGAGCCGGTCTTCTGGGGCCTGTTTGGCGCAGGCGGCATGTGGAGTGCCATCATCGCCCCCGTCATCATCCTGCTGGTCGGTATTATGCTGCCGCTGGGGCTGTTCCCGGGCGATGCGCTGAGCTACGAGCGCGTACTGGCGTTCGCGAGCAGCTTTATCGGCCGCGTGTTCATCTTCCTGATGATCGTCCTGCCGCTGTGGTGTGGTCTGCACCGTATTCACCATGCGATGCATGACCTGAAAATCCATGTCCCGAGCGGTAAATGGGTGTTCTACGGTCTGGCGACCATCCTGACCGTGGTGACGCTGATTGCCGTGGTCACCATCTGACGCTTCTGGCCCGCCATCCGGCGGGCCTTTTATTTCTGCATCTTCCCCACCAGCCACTGGGCAAACTCGCGCATCGCGGGCGTTTCTGTCCGTGACTGTAGCCTTGTCAGCCAGTAGCTGCCGAGGTCAATCTGCGTTGCAAACGGCTGCACGATGCGCTCGCTGCTGAGTAAATGGGTAAACATGTCGACAGGCGCAATGGCAATCCCTACGCCTGCCTGCGCGGCTTCCAGCATGGTCACGGACGAATCAAACACCATCACCCGGTGCGTCGGCGAGGGAGGATGTTCACCCGCTGCCTGCATCCACGCAGCCCACTCGTCGCGTCGGTAGGAGCGCAGCAGGGTAAACTTCAGGATATCTGCCGGGCTTTTGAGAACTGAGGCAATCTCGGGTGTACAGAGCGGAGACAGTGGCGCAGGGCAAAGGAATTCCGCATCGGTTCCATGCCACGCGCCGCCACCGTAGCGAATGGTGTAATCCAGCCCTTCAGCCGCCGGATCGACGCGATTGTTATGGGTAGAAAGCTGAAGATCAATATGCGGATAGCAGCGGCGAAAGTCCGCGAGCTGAGAGAATAAAATACCCGTAGCAAAGGTCCCTACCACACCTATTTTGAGCTTCTCCTGAGCGCGCTGGCTGGCAAAGCGATCCAGCATTCCGGCGATACGATCGAACGAGTCATTCAGCACCGGCAGCAAATTCTCGCCTTCGGTGGTCAACATCAGCCCACGCGAAACGCGGACAAACAGCTGGCAGTTAAGGTGCTGCTCCAGCGCCTTTACGTGCTGGCTAATCGCGGAATGGGTGACGTTCAGCTCGATAGCGGCATGCGTAAAGCTGAGGTGCCTGGCAGCAGCTTCAAACGCCCGCAGGGAATTAAGAGGAAGATAGCTGCGCGTCATGGCCTCGTCCGTTAGAAAAATTAACAGCTAATGCTAAATTTAACCGTTTGTCAGCCATAGTCAAATCCAACAGACTACAGCGGTCTGACGGGCCCGGACACTCCCTTGAACTGCTATTACGGAAGATAAATGATGATGAAAAAATCCCTTTGCTGCGCCCTGTTGCTCAGCACCTCCTGCTCGGTATTGGCTGCCCCGATGTCAGAAAAACAGCTGGCCGAGGTGGTGGAACGGACCGTTACGCCGCTGATGAAAGCGCAGGCCATTCCGGGTATGGCGGTGGCGGTGATTTATCAGGGCCAGCCGCACTACTTTACCTTCGGTAAAGCCGATGTTGCGGCAAACAAGCCTGTTACCCCACAAACCTTGTTCGAACTGGGTTCTATAAGTAAAACCTTCACCGGCGTACTGGGTGGCGATGCCATTGCTCGCGGTGAAATATCGCTGGGCGATCCGGTGACCAAATACTGGCCTGAGCTGACAGGCAAGCAGTGGCAGGGGATTCGCATGCTGGATCTGGCAACCTATACCGCAGGCGGTCTGCCGTTACAGGTACCGGATGAGGTCACGGATAACGCCTCTCTGCTGCGCTTTTATCAAAACTGGCAGCCGCAGTGGAAGCCGGGCACCACGCGTCTTTACGCCAACGCCAGCATTGGTCTTTTTGGCGCGCTGGCGGTCAAACCTTCCGGCATGAGCTATGAGCAAGCCATAACGGCGCGGGTCTTTAAGCCGCTCAGGCTGGACCATACCTGGATTAACGTTCCGAAAGCGGAAGAGGCGCATTACGCCTGGGGATACCGTGATGGTAAAGCGGTACACGTTTCGCCAGGCATGCTCGACGCTGAAGCCTATGGCGTAAAAACCGACGTGCAGGATATGGCAAGCTGGGTGATGGTCAACATGAAGCCGGACTCCCTTCAGGATGCTTCACTCAGACAAGGCATTGAGCTGGCGCAGTCTCGCTACTGGCGCGTGGGGGCCATGTATCAGGGGTTAGGCTGGGAAATGCTTAACTGGCCGGTCGATGCTAAAACCGTGGTAGAAGGTAGCGACAATAAGGTGGCGCTGGCGCCGTTGCCCGCGAGAGAAGTGAATCCTCCGGCGCCTCCGGTAAAAGCCTCATGGGTGCACAAAACCGGCTCAACCGGCGGGTTTGGCAGCTACGTGGCCTTTATTCCTGAAAAGCAGCTCGGCATTGTGATGCTGGCGAATAAAAGCTATCCGAACCCGGCACGCGTTGAGGCGGCATACCGTATCCTCGACGCGCTCCAGTAAAACATTGCCGGGTGGCGCTAACGCTTACCCGGCCTACAAAATCCACGGGGTGGCCACCTGGCGAAATACACCGCGCAAAAACCACATTTTCCTTGCCGTCATCTACACTTAACAAAAAACAGTAAGGAAACTCCTATGCGCATTCTGCCTGTTATCGCCGCGGTGACAGCCGCGTTTTTAGTGGTTGCCTGCAGTTCCCCTACCCCACCGCCTGGCGTTACCGTCGTCACGCCTTTTGATGCACAACGCTTCCTTGGAACATGGTATGAAATCGCGCGCCTCGACCATCGGTTTGAGCAGGGCTTAGAGAAGGTCACTGCGAATTACAGCTCGATGGATGATGGCGGTATTCAGGTGATCAACCGGGGCTATAATCCCGATCGTGAGATGTGGCAACAGTCTATCGGGAAAGCGTACTTCACGGGCGACCCGCGACGGGCTGCGCTCAAAGTCTCTTTCTTCGGCCCGTTTTATGGCGGCTATAACGTGATCGCGCTCGACAGAGAGTACCGGCACGCGCTGGTCTGCGGGCCGGATCGCGACTATCTGTGGATACTTTCCCGCACGCCAACGATTTCGTCAGAAATGAAACAGCAGATGCTGGACGTCGCGACCCGGCAAGGGTTTGATGTGTCAAAACTTATCTGGGTAAAACAACCCCATTAGTGGGTGCTGAGCTTCAGCCCAACGATCCCGGCCACAATCAACGCGAGGCTGGCGATACGCGCCAGACTCGCTGACTCTCCCAGCAGCAGAATGCCGGTGATGGCGGCCCCTACCGCACCAATACCCGTCCAGACGGCATAAGCCGTTCCCACAGGCAGCGAGCGCATCGCCCAGGATAACAGGACAATACTCACGATCATCGCGGTGACGGTAATGACGCTGGGCGTCAGACGGGTAAATCCGTGGGTGTACTTGAGACCAATTGCCCATACCACTTCGAGCAGGCCAGCAATAAAAAGAATGATCCAGGACATTTCAGGCTCCTTAACTTAATTCAAGTTGGGGCCGTCCCCGGTGAAAGAAACGCTTACGGGTCGTCCCGTAAGGCAGAGATTACGCCCCATATTGTGGTTAGCGTGCTATTTTTTTTCAATCATTTTTTGCTGAACACGTTAAGGCAAGAAATAGCCGCAGTATGGCGCGTAGTTCCGGCATTTAGCACTCATCCGACTTCTCTATGATGATGTGCTTTCTGATGGCAGGAAGCCAAACCACTAGCCGACTGCGAATAATATATGTTCAAAATTCTTTTGATTGACCGTTGTCACTTCACCCGTACGGGGTTTGAAGCATGGCTCAATCATTCCGGTTTGTTCCCGGGACACTACGTTGTGACCGGGCTGAATAATCTGTTCCTTGCCAGAGAGCACATTCTGCAATGGAAACCCACGCTGGTTATCGCTGACCTGTACGGCTTCAGGCAGGATATTCACCATTTTCAGCAGCTCTCGTCCTTGCTCAACGCCAGTGAACGCTTACCGTTTATTTTGCTGCAATCGGGAGAGGACCATGGCATGACAGACTGGCTCGGACAGTTCCCGGTGTGGTCGTCGTTGTTGAAAAACGCCAGTCTCGGACAAGTGGCAACGGTTATCAATGAGGCATTGATCTCGCGCTCATACGCTGAAAGGCCAACAGCGGCCGCCCCCCTGCTTACCCGGCAGGAAGAGAAAGTACTGACATTGTGGATGGACGGCGCGAGCAATCAGAAGATTGCCGCTCACCTGAGTATCAACGGAAAAACGGTCTATA
The DNA here is from genome assembly GCF_041320715.1 of Enterobacter sp. KB-221C9. Taxonomy (NCBI): domain Bacteria; kingdom Pseudomonadati; phylum Pseudomonadota; class Gammaproteobacteria; order Enterobacterales; family Enterobacteriaceae; genus Enterobacter; species Enterobacter sp. KB-221C9. Next base: position 275,694 of record NZ_JBGIWG010000005.1, on the reverse strand, counting down.
CCTATAAACGCAATATCCGCATGAAACTGCATATGGATACGCGTTTCTCTCCGTTTTTATCCCTGCAGGAAGTCGAGAATTGACGGTACGGTGAGAGTGCCGTGCCGTACCGTCCATACTTTTAGTTCTGGGCTTTCGTTGCTGCACCGGAAATAGCACTACCACCGTCGGAGATATCTTCCCCTACGCCGCGGGTGGTATTACATGCAGTCAACACTGTGGAAAGCACAAGGACAGAAAAGATCGCTGCAATTGTTTTCTTAACCATAATATCTTCCTTTTATAGCCAAAGTTGTTTTGTGTATAGCAACTTAAGGATAGACAAGATCCCGTCGTTTGACGGAAAAGGAAGCATTTTTAGGAAAATTAGACGGTTTTAGCTGGCAGCGTGAGAAATGATATGGCCGAGATCCTGGATATCTTCACCCACGCCGCGCGCGGTGTTACACCCGGAAAGCATTGCGCTGGAGAGCGCTAACAGAAGCAGAATTTTAACGGTACGTTTCATCATCCCTGCCTGCAAAAATCAGGCGCAGCGGGCGCTGCGCCTTCAATCATGACGTAAATTACTTCACGCGGGATACGTATTCGCCGGAGCGGGTATCCACTTTGATCACTTCGCCAGTCTGTACGAACAGCGGCACTTTAACCACTGCACCGGTGGACAGTTTGGCTGGTTTACCGCCGGTACCTGCGGTATCACCTTTCAGACCTGGATCGGTTTCAACGATTTCCAGTTCTACGAAGTTTGGTGGGGTCACAGCGATAGGCTGGCCGTTCCACAGGGTCACGATGCACTCAGCCTGATCCAGCAGCCATTTAGCGCTGTCACCTACCGCTTTCTCATCAGCAGACAGCTGTTCGAAAGTGGAGTTGTTCATGAAATGATAGAACTCACCGTCGTTGTACAGATAGGTCAGGTTCATATCAACAACATCAGCGCCTTCAGCAGAGTCAGTAGACTTGAAGGTTTTCTCAACACGGGTACCGGTCAGCAGACGGCGCAGCTTAACGCGTGCGAATGCCTGGCCTTTACCTGGTTTAACGAATTCGCTGGCTTCAACCGCGTACGGTTCGCCGTCCATCATGATTTTAAGACCAGCACGAAAATCGTTGCTATAGTACGTTGCCATAAGGCCCTCTAAATTTGTTAACTGGTAGCTAAGCCACAAAATGGCGCATATTGTAACCCTAAACACCCCGTCCAGAGAAGATTGGTTATCGCAACTTGCCGATGTAATCACCAGTCCTGATGAATTGCTGCGTCTTTTAGACCTCGATCAGCACCCAGAGTTGCTTGCAGGCCGCGAGGCAAAGCGCCTTTTCGCCCTGCGCGTTCCCCGTGCGTTTGTGGCGCGGATGGAGAAAGGCAACCCCAACGATCCGCTATTAAAACAAACGCTTACTTCGCAGGATGAGTTTGTCACCGCGCCGGGTTATAGCACCGATCCGCTGGAAGAGCAGAACAGCGTGGTGCCGGGTTTACTGCATAAGTATCTCAACCGCGCCCTGTTGCTGGTAAAGGGCGGCTGCGCGGTAAATTGTCGTTATTGCTTCCGTCGGCACTTCCCTTACGCCGAAAATCAGGGCAATAAACGCAACTGGCAGGTCGCGCTGGACTATATCGCCACCCATCCGGAGCTTGATGAGATTATTTTTTCCGGCGGCGACCCGCTGATGGCGAAAGATCATGAGCTGGACTGGCTGCTGACCGAGCTTGAAGCCATTCCGCATATTAAGCGCCTGCGCATTCACAGCCGTTTACCGATTGTCATTCCGGCGCGGATCACGGACGGCCTGGTGTCACGCCTGGAGCAGTCCCGCTTGCAGGTGCTGCTGGTGAACCATATCAACCACGCGAACGAAATTGACGATGCGTTTCGCGCGGCGATGGCGCGGCTGCGTAAAGCGGGCGTGACGCTGCTGAACCAGAGCGTGCTGCTGCGCGGCGTGAATGACAGCGCTCGCGTGCTGGCAGATTTGAGCAATGCGTTGTTTGATGCGGGCGTGATGCCCTATTACCTGCACGTGCTGGATCGCGTTCAGGGCGCGGCCCATTTCATGGTGACGGATGAAGAAGCCCGGAAGATTATGCGTGAACTGTTAACGCTGGTTTCAGGCTATATGGTGCCGAAGCTGGCACGCGAGATTGGCGGAGAGCCGAGCAAGACGCCGCTGGATTTGCAGCTGCGGCAGCAGTAAAAAGGCAGGTGGCGCTACGCTTACCTGCCCTACGGGGTCCGGGCGCAGCGCCATCAGCACGTTAACTCAGTTTGGGCACTTGTAGACCTGGCCGTTCATCTGGCTGGCGGTCGGCACGAAGCTGGACAGCATACTCTGCGTTGGGCTGCTCACGCCGTAAATCACGTTGCCGCCCATTGCCGCCGCCTGGTTACGCAGGGCATTCGCCGCACCGCGCATAGAACCACCTTCTTCGCCATGCTGACCTGACATCCAGTTACTTTGCTCACCGGTTGCCGTGCCTAACAGCTGGCATTCACTGCCAGGCTTATCTTCCACAAAGCGAACGCCCTGGCCCGCTGCCGACAGCTCATTGCTGGAGCTACAACCCGCCAGCAGCAATGCTGCCCCTACGATCCCTGCACAGACTTTTACGCGCATGTTATTCCTCGTTTTCAATAAGCTGGACAGTAGTTGTCCGTGTGTAAATCTTATACCTAAAAGATGACCAAAAGAAAAACCCCCGAGCATTTCTGCCCGGGGGTTTTTCACATTCTACGACGTAGAGCGCACGATTACATCATGCCGCCCATACCGCCCATGCCGCCCATGCCAGCAGCACCTAAGTCAGGTGCATCGCCTTTAGGCAGGTCGGTTACCATGCACTCGGTAGTGATCATCAGACCCGCTACAGATGCCGCGTACTGCAGAGCAGAACGGGTCACTTTCGTTGGGTCCAGGATACCGAAGTCGATCATGTTGCCGTATTCTTCAGTTGCCGCGTTGTAACCGTAGTTACCTTCGCCCGCTTTCACGTTGTTGGTCACAACAGATGGCTCTTCACCGGCGTTGGACACGATCTGACGCAGAGGCGCTTCCATTGCGCGCAGCGCAACTTTGATACCCACGTTCTGATCTTCGTTCTGTGCGGTCAGGCCTGCCAGCTTAGCGGCAACACGCACCAGCGCAACACCACCACCAGCCACCACGCCTTCTTCCACCGCAGCACGGGTCGCGTGCAGGGCATCGTCAACGCGTGCTTTTTTCTCTTTCATTTCAACTTCGGTCGCCGCACCAACTTTGATTACCGCAACGCCGCCAGCCAGTTTCGCTACGCGCTCCTGCAGTTTTTCACGGTCGTAATCGGAAGTTGCTTCTTCGATCTGCTTACGGATCTGACCAACGCGGCCCTGAATAGCGGCTTCTTCACCCACGCCATCGATGATGGTGGTGGTGTCTTTGTTGATCACAACGCGTTTCGCCTGGCCCAGGTCTTCCAGGGTCGCTTTTTCCAGCTCCATACCGATCTCTTCAGAGATTACGGTACCGCCGGTCAGGGTAGCGATATCCTGCAGCATCGCTTTACGGCGATCGCCGAAGCCAGGTGCTTTAACCGCAGCCACTTTCACGATGCCGCGCATGGTGTTAACCACCAGGGTCGCCAGCGCTTCGCCTTCAACGTCTTCAGCGATGATAACCAGCGGCTTGCCTGCTTTCGCAACGGCTTCCAGCACTGGCAGCATTTCACGGATGTTGGAGATTTTCTTGTCAGCCAGCAGGATGAACGGGCTTTCCAGCTCAACAGCGCCAGTTTCTGGCTTGTTGATGAAGTATGGGGACAGGTAACCGCGGTCGAACTGCATACCTTCAACCACGTCCAGTTCGTCTTCCAGGCCGGTACCGTCTTCAACGGTGATCACGCCTTCTTTACCGACTTTGTCCATCGCTTCAGCGATCAGTTTACCTACGGTTTCGTCGGAGTTAGCGGAGATGGTACCAACCTGAGCAATGGCTTTAGAGTCAGAGCACGGTACGGACAGCGCTTTCAGTTCTTCAACAGCGGCAGTGACGGCTTTGTCGATACCACGTTTCAGATCCATTGGGTTCATGCCCGCAGCAACGGCTTTCAGACCTTCGGTGATGATCGCCTGCGCCAGTACGGTCGCGGTGGTGGTACCGTCGCCTGCAGCGTCGTTCGCTTTAGAGGCAACTTCTTTCACCATCTGCGCGCCCATGTTTTCGAACTTGTCTTCCAGCTCAATTTCACGTGCTACAGAAACACCATCTTTGGTGATGGTTGGCGCGCCGAAGGATTTATCCAGCACTACGTTACGGCCTTTCGGGCCCAGGGTCACTTTAACTGCATCTGCCAGTACGTTTACGCCGCGGAGCATTTTTACACGAGCGTCGTTACCGAATTTTACGTCTTTAGCTGCCATGTTCTTATTTCCTCAAATTCTCGTGCGTAAATTACGCTTCAACAATTGCCAGAATGTCGCTCTCGGACATGATCAACACTTCTTCATTGTCGATCTTCTCGGATTTCACGCCGTAGCCATCGTTGAAAATTACGATGTCACCAACTTTAACGTCCAGTGGCTGCACAGTTCCGTTTTCCAGGATGCGGCCCTTACCGACAGCGATGATTTCGCCACGCGTTGATTTGGCTGCTGCAGAACCGGTCAGAACGATGCCGCCAGCAGACTTGGTTTCAACTTCTTTACGTTTGACGATCACACGATCATGTAACGGACGAATACTCATTGATAGCTCTCCTTTGAGAAAGTCATTATCAGTTATGGATGACGCCGGCCCGCATGCGGTTTTCCGACTAGTGCCCTGAGAGATGGGGATAGCTTTTTCCCCCTTCAAGGGGGAGTCGAAAAAAAAATTTGCGAAAGTGTTACCATCGCCTCTCTTTTGGTACGGGCAGGGCGATGTCAATGAGTGGACTCAAGCAGGAGTTGGGGCTGGCGCAGGGCGTTGGACTGCTCTCAACCTCCTTGTTAGGTACGGGCGTGTTCGCCGTACCCGCACTGGCGGCGCTGGTGGCTGGAAATAACAGCCTGTGGGCGTGGCCAGCGCTGATTGTACTGGTTTTCCCGATAGCCATTGTGTTTGCCATCCTGGGGCGGCATTTCCCCAGCGCGGGCGGCGTGGCGCACTTTGTCGGTCTGGCCTTTGGCCCGCGGCTGCAGCGCGTTACCGGCTGGCTGTTTCTCTCCGTCATTCCGGTTGGCCTTCCTGCGGCGCTGCACATTGCGACCGGCTTTGGTCAGGCGCTGTTTGGCTGGCATAACGAGCAGTTATTGCTGGCCGAACTGGGTACGCTGGCTATCGTCTGGTGGGTAGGCTCTCGCGGAGCCAGCTCCAGCGCCAACCTGCAGACGCTGGTTGCGGTGCTGATTGTTGCACTCGTTGCCGCTATCTGGTGGGCGGGCGATATCACAATCAAGGAAATTCCCTTCCCGGCGGTGACAGACGTCGACCATTCACAGCTTTTCGCCGCGCTTTCCGTCATGTTCTGGTGTTTTGTAGGCCTGGAGGCCTTTGCTCATCTGGCGTCGGAGTTTAAGCAGCCTGAGCGAGATTTCCCCCGCGCGCTGATGATAGGCCTGCTGCTGGCAGGTACGGTCTATTGGGCGTGTACCGTGCTCGTATTACACTTCAACGCGTTCGGTGCGGATCTCGCTGCTGCTGCATCGCTGCCGGGTATCGTGGTTAAACTGTTCGGCGTGAAGGCGCTGTGGATCGCCTGCGTCATTGGCTATCTGGCCTGTTTTGCCAGCCTGAATATTTATATCCAGAGCTTTGCCCGGCTGGTGTGGTCGCAGGCGCTCGACAAACCCGAGAATCGCCTCGCGCGCCTGTCTAAACGCCAGCTTCCGCTGAATGCCCTGAATGCCGTACTGGGCTGCTGCGTGTTGAGCACGCTGTGTATTTACGCACTGAAAATCAATCTGGACGCGCTGATCGTCTACGCCAACGGCATTTTCATCATGATCTACCTGCTGTGCATGCTGGCGGGATGTCGCTTGCTGAAAGGTCGCTATAAAGCACTGGCGGTCGTCGGGGGCGTGCTTTGCCTGCTGTTGCTGGCAATGGTGGGATGGAAGAGTGTGTACGCGATAGTCATGCTGGCAGGGCTGTGGCTGTTTTTGCCGAAGCGCGGTGCGCTCCCGAAAGCCCGGTAAGCGAAGGGTATGAACCGGAAACATGGGTAACACTTTAGACCGGATACATGGGTAACAGTTATAACTGGCATAGAAGAGGAGACTCGCTATGCCCTGGACTGAGACCCGACCTATGCAACGCCTTGATTTTATCCGTGCCTGCCATGCAGGTACGGACTCCTTCTCCGCTCTTTGCCGTCTTTTTGGCATCAGCCGTAAAACCGGCTATAAATGGCTTCAGCGTTTTGACCCCTCTGACCTGTCATCTCTCTCTGACCGGTCGCGCGCGCCACACTCCCACTCCCGGACGGTTCCTGATGATATCGCCGGACACCTGACTGCCCTGCGTCAAAAACACCCTGACTGGGGCCCCAAAAAACTGCGGATGTGGCTGCTCAATCATCACGTCGATTTTACCGTCCCTGCTGCCAGCACTATCGGCGATATCCTCAAGCGTGAAGGCCTGGTTCCGGATAAAAAGCGAAAACGCAGAACACCGGGTAATCGCCAGCCCCTGACCACCATCAGTGAGAACAATCAGGTCTGGAGCGCTGATTTTAAAGGCAAGTTCAGGCTGCTGAGCAGAGAGTACTGCCATCCCTTCACCCTGACCGACAATCACAGCCGGTATCTTCTGAGCTGCCGGGGAACGGACCGGGAGAGCGAGCCCTTCGTCAGGCAGTGCCTGACAGATGCGTTCCTGGAGTACGGTCTGCCGGAAGTCCTGAGAACGGATAATGGTCAGCCGTTCGCGGGAACAGGTATCGCCGGGTTAAGTCGCCTTGCCGTCTGGCTGATAAAGCTGGGCATCAGACCGGAACGTATCAGAAAGGGGCATCCGGAAGAAAACGGCCGTCATGAGCGAATGCACCGCTCGCTGAAAAGTGCAGTGAAACAGGGCAACACCTTCATGACAATGGAAGAACAACAGCGGTGGTTCAGTGACTACCGGGAAGAGTTTAACCACGAAAGGCCGCATGAAGCCCTGGCGGGTGCAACGCCCGGAACGGTGTGGAAGCCCTCAGGCCGTCACTGGGATGGCAGGGTTCCTGAATATGCTTATCCGGAGGGAGGGACGGTCTACAGGGTGAAATCGAGGGGGACACTCTATATGGGGAAAAAGGGGACGGTGTTCCTGAGTGAAGCGCTGACTGATGAGTACATCATGCTGGAAGAACAAGATGATGGCCTTGAGGCCATCATCTTTAACGGAATAACGCTTGCGTACTATGACCGAAAAACCCAGAGTGTGCTCCGGATAGACTAAAAAGTGTTACCTATGTTCCCGGTCTGATCTGTCACCTATGTATCCGGTCATACCGTAGCGCCACCGGGCATGTTTTCACCCAATCTGCACCGACAGCATACTCAGACTCCCCATCTCAATGCCGTCGACCGGGATTGTAACGGGCTCCTGACCATCCCACGCGCCAAGAACGTACAGCAGCGGCAGGAAGTGTTCCGGTGTCGGGTTAGAGAGCGAACCGCCTTGGTTATCCAGATAGTTCACTAACGGATGCGCCTCAGCCGGACCTTGCCACGTCAGGTTCGCTTTGACGTAGTCGTTAAAAGAGGTCGCCCACGGGTACGGCGTGTTCTCACCGTGCCAGCGCGCGGTGCGCAGGTTATGCACCACGTTGCCGCTTGCCACCAGCATGATGCCTTCATCACGCAGGGTTGCCAGCTTACGGCCCATCTCCAGATGCCAGGCGGCCGGTTTAGTGCTGTCGATGCTCAGCTGCACCATCGGAATATCCGCATCAGGATACATTTTGATCAGCACGCCCCACGAGCCGTGGTCAAAGCCCCAGGCTTCTTTATCCAGCGTTACAGGGACAGGTGCCAGCAAATCTACCAGCTTTTGTGCCAGCTCAGGCGAGCCGGGGGCCGGATAATGCGTGTCGTACAGCGCCTGCGGGAAGCCGCCAAAATCATGAATGGTTTTTGGCGCTTCCATGGCGGTCACGCCCGTCCCTCGGGTAAACCAGTGCGCAGACACCACCACGATCGCTTTCGGACGCGGCAGCGTCTCGCCCAGATGACGCCACGCACGGGTATAGACGTTGTCTTCCAGAACGTTCATTGGGCTACCGTGGCCTAAAAACAGGGCTGGCATACGGGAAGAAGTCATGGTGATATCCTTACAGAAGGTGTCAATTTAATGGTGCTACATTACGCGCAATCTGGCAAAGATGAACGCAGATAAGCGTGAAGATCATCATCAGGAAATTTGAATGTAAGGAATGTGTAAAGCCGGGGTTCCCCCCTCGCTTTGCCAGAAATGAATCATTTATATTAATGAGAATCATTATCATAAGGAGCAATGCATGTCAGTCCCCTTGATCCTGACCATACTGGCGGGTGCCGCGACCTTTATCGGTGCGCTCCTCGGCGTGCTCGGCCAAAAGCCCTCTAACCGCGTACTGGCCTTCTCACTGGGCTTTGCTGCCGGGATCATGCTGCTCATCTCCCTGATGGAGATGCTGCCTGCCGCACTGGGCACAGAAGGCATGTCTCCGCTGCTGGGTTACGGCATGTTTGTCTTTGGCCTGCTGGGATACTTTGCCCTCGATCGGATGCTACCGCACGCGCATCCGCAGGATTTAATGCAGAAAAACGTGGCGCCCATGCCGCGTAATATCAAGCGTACCGCCGTGCTGTTAACGCTTGGCATCAGCTTGCATAATTTCCCTGAGGGGGTAGCGACTTACGTAACGGCCAGCAGCAATCTTGAGATGGGTTTGGGTATCGCGCTGGCGGTCGCCTTACACAATATTCCTGAAGGACTTGCCGTCGCCGGACCGGTGTATGCCGCCACGGGCTCTAAACGCACCGCGGTGTTCTGGGCGGGTATTTCCGGCATGGCCGAAATTCTTGGGGGCGTGCTGGCGTGGTTAATCCTGGGAAGCCTGGTCTCCCCTGTTGTGATGGCTGCCATTATGGCTGCGGTTGCCGGGATCATGGTTGCGCTCTCCGTCGATGAGCTCATGCCGCTTGCGAAAGAGATCGATCCGAATAACAACCCCAGCTATGGCGTGCTGTGCGGAATGTCGGTAATGGGCTTAAGCCTGGTGTTATTGCAATCTGCAGGTATCGGCTAGCATTAGCCTGCCTCCGTCTAAGACGGAGGCAGGCGTGCGAAACGTTAAGAAACAGAAAGATATAATGCGCGATTCTGTAGCCAACAAAGTTCTTACAATAAATAATATAATTTGATAGGAATAGACTTAAGGAAATGTATAAATATACTATCTGACTCACTGCATCAACTATGAATGGTAGTCGATGCTTATAATCAACATAAATTATATATTAATATAATCTTAAAATAGCTTTAAGATGCGGTAATCGCATCCCCCCACATTCCTCCCGTATACTTGATATTCGTCCTGAAATTAATATTCAGAGTATGAATCGTTTGAAAAAGGATATTTTCATGTATATGGGTAAAAAAGTTCTGTTAGCCGCTGCTATGGCTGCCATCGTATCGGGTTCTGCCTTTGCTGACGACCAGGGTTCAGGCAAAATCAAATTCAAAGGTGTCGTTATTGATGCGCCTTGCAGCATTGCACCAGACAGCGTTGATAAAGAAGTCGATCTCGGTGAAGTAACCACTGCCGTGATCAACGCCAACAAGAAATCTACCGCTGTTCCGGTTGATATCAATCTGGAAAACTGCCAGCTTGACGATCCGGCGGACGAAACTGACACACCAATTACTAAAGTCGATGTCACCTTTACCAGCTCAGCGACAGACTCGACTGACACCAGCCTGATGACCAACACCTATGCAAGTGGCGCACAGAATGTGGGCGTCCGTCTTCTGGATAACGCCGAAGCCAACATTACGCTGGGTGCTGCTAATGAGGTTATGCTGCTGGCAGGTTCAACGACACAGACGCTGCACTTCAAAGCGTTAATGGAAGTACTTGCAGGCAAAACCGCTACGGCGGGTCAGGTTGAAGCCACCGCTAACTACGTTCTGGCGTATAAATAATAACTTCGCGTCACGGTATAAACCGGCTGGCATTTAATGCAGCCGGCATTCTATATTTTTTGAGTAACAGGACGATGACATACAAATTACAATGGATAATCATTATTACGTCCCTGTTAATGACGAAAACTGCCTCCGCGACTGAATTTAACATTAATGCCATTGATAAAGATCAGCGCGGCAGCGTTGACTTATCTCTTTTCAAAGATCAAATCGCCGTAATTCCAGGTAGATATTTTGTTACGGTTTCCATTAATGATATTCCGCTGGCAAACGGCTGGCAGCTTCGCTGGCGAGAAATTAATAATCAGGTACAGGTCTGTATTCCACCTGAGTTGGCCGATACCTTTGCTCTGCAGGACTCCATTCGCAGCGCTCTGCCAGAAAAAGAGGGATGCATTGATTTTTCATCCAGACCCGATATTAAGTTTACCTTTGACCAGGCCAGCCAGACGCTCAAGGTGACCATCCCGCAGGCATGGCTACAGTACCGTGCTGCAGACTGGATGCCGCCATCCACCTGGGACAACGGCGTGCCTGGCGTATTGCTGGATTACAACCTGTTCGCCAGTCATTACCAGCCTAATAGCGGCTCAGGCTCGGACAACGCCAACACCTACGGCACCGCGGGTGCAAATATGGGCGCGTGGCGGTTGCGCAGCGATTATCAGTACATGCAAACGCATACCGATGCCGGTTCTGAACATGATGGACGGTTTTCGCGCGTTTATATGTTCCGTCCTCTCCCCTCGCTCCGCGCCAAACTTACGCTGGGCGAAACGGATTTCCAGTCCGCTATTTTTGATGCTTTCACCTATACCGGTGCATCCCTGATTAGCGATGAGCGCATGCTGCCGTGGTCGCTACGGGGTTACGCGCCGCAAATTACCGGGATAGCGCAAACTAACGCCACGGTTACCGTCAGCCTTGCCGATCGCGTGATTTACCAGAGCAAAGTCCCGCCCGGTCCCTTTGTGATTCAGGATCTTAACCAGTCTGTCCAGGGTACGCTGGACGTAAAGGTGACGGAAGAAGACGGGCGCGTCAGCACCTTCCAGGTCTCTGCAGAATCAGTGCCATTTTTAACCCGCAAAGGTCAGGTTCGCTACAAGCTGGCGACCGGGAAAGCGCGCAAAGACGCTTCGCATGACGTCGAAGATAACGCGTTTTTGAGCGGTGAATTCTCCTGGGGAGTGCTGTCACAAACCTCTCTCTATGGCGGTACGCTCGCCGATGGCGATCATTACCGTTCCGTCGCCGCCGGCATCGGACAAAACATGGAGTACCTGGGAGCCCTCTCTTTCGACGTGACGCAGGCGACCAGCCAGTTGCCCAATCAGAATAGCCAGACGGGCTACAGCTACCGCTTTAACTACAGTAAGCGTTTCGATACCACAGGCAGCCAGCTTACGCTCGCCAGCTATCGCTATTCGGACCGACAATTCCTGAGCTACGCCCGTTTTCTGGATTATGACAATAACGATCGGCAGTCAGAAAAACAGACGCTCAGCGTGACGGCCAGCCAGTACATTTCGGCATTATCGCTCAACCTCTATGTGAACATGCTGCGTCAAACCTGGTGGAACGACTCGCCTTCTACAACGGGCAGCGTGACCGCAGGTTACAACTTTGATCTGGGTCGCTGGAAAAACCTGGGCATCACCCTGTCGTGGAGTAAAACGCATTATGAAGATGAAAACGACGATACGCAGTTCTATCTCTCACTAAGCGTGCCGCTCGATCCCGATCATCGACTGAATTACGACCTGCGCAACAGCGACAGTCTGAGCCAGAACGTATCGTGGTATGACACATCAGACCGGAATAATACCTGGGGCGTTTCCGCAGGCACCGAGAGCGAGAAGTCAGACGCAGGCGCGCAGGTAAGCGGCAACTATCAACATTATTCCCCTTATGGCGATCTGAATCTCTCCGGGAGCTATAAGGCTAATGAATACAATTCCCTGAGCGCCAGTTGGAACGGTTCATTCACCTCGACGACTAAAGGCGCTGCGCTGCACCGCCGTAGTTATGGTAATGAACCGCGCGTGATGGTCAGCACCGACGGCGTAGGCAACATTCCCCTTAACATGTCTCGGGATGAAACCAACCAGTTTGGCATTGGTGTTTTACCGTCTATCTCCAGCTATTCGCCCTCCAGCGTGCAGGTCAATATGAACAACCTGCCCGATGGTGTGGACGTTGACACCCGCGTCGTCACCTCAACCTGGACGGAAGGCGCGATTGGATTCCGTCAGATTGCCACGCGTGCAGGCAATGATATTGCAGGCATCTTACGCACCGCTTCCGGTACGCCGCCGCTGGGCGCGGTTGTTCGCCTGCTGGAAAACGACCAGCAGATTGCCATGGTCGCCGATGACGGCCACGTCTGGCTCGGTGCCGTAGAGCCAGAACAACAGTTCCGCGTGACGTGGGGAGACAATCAGCAGTGTCGCTTCGCGTTACCTTCACACCTTGAAAACAGTATGCAGTTGATACTGCCATGTCAGTAAGAAACCATGATGAAATTAACCTCACTCAAAAGCCTGTGCCTGATGCTGGTCGGCACAGCATTCACCACCCACGCGGCCGTAAACCTTGACCGCACGCGCATTGTCTTTCCGGAAAGCGACAAAGCCAGCAGCCTGAAGGTTGAAAACCAGAGCAAGGCGCTGCCCTATCTGGCGCTCTCCTGGGTTGAAGATGAAAACGGGCGCAAAGAAGACACGCATTTCATGGCGCTCCCTCCCATTCAACGCCTTGAAGCGGGTTCCGCGTCACAGGTCAGGATCGTTAAGCAAGCGGCCACCAGCCAGTTGCCGAAAGACAGAGAATCCCTGTTTTATTTCAACCTGCGCGAAGTGCCGCCGAAAAGCAGCAGCGCCAGCGATGGACGTAGCGTTATGCAGGTCGCGATGCAGAGCAGAATCAAACTGTTCTGGCGTCCTAAAGCGATTACCAAAAAACCCGGTGAGCTTGCGGAAATGCGCATGGAAATCTCAGCCAATGCGAAAGGGCTGACCGTGCATAACCCCACGCCGTATTACATCACCCTGGCATGGCTCAGCAAGAATGCTAAAACCATGCTGCCCGGTTTTGACAGCCTGATGATTGCGCCCTTCGCAACGGCCACGACGTCCACCGGTGATTACCACGGTAGCTATTACAGCATCGGATACATCGACGATTACGGTGCCCTGAAAAAGGTCGACGTACAGTGCGCGGGAACAGCGCAGTGCACGCTCACCGAACGGAAGATCGAAAAAGATGCGAAATCTCGCTAACGTATTGTTTATATTGCTGCTCTCAGCGCTGCCTTTAAAAGAAGCTCTGGCACTAGACTGCTACCTGGGCGGTTCCGGCGGCCCCGTTGAAGAGACCAAAACGATCTCGCCGTTTGCTATCCCGAGCAATGCGCAGGTAGGTGAGAAAATTTGGGAATCGGATGACATCAAAATTCCGGTGACTTGCGATCACAATGTCACAAGCAGCTTTCAACCTGAGGATGTTTTTGGCTGGGTGAATCCGTATCCTTCAACCACCGATCCCTATTATGAACTTGGTGTAACCTATGAAGGGATAGACTACGATGCAACAGGCCAGCCCAACGGCGTCGATACCCGACAGTGTCTGGACAATCAAAACATCACAATTTATACCCCTGACCAGATCCGGCAAATGGGATGGGAAAATCGTATCTGTTCCGGTAACCCGGACGATATCCACACTTCACGAACCTTTGTCGCTCGCCTGCGCTTATACGTAAAAATCAAAACGATGCCGCCCCACGGTTACGTCAGCTCCCTTAGCGATTACATCGTTGTCCAGTTTGACGGAAAAGGCGGCGTGAATCAGATGTCGGACGCGAAAAACCTCAAATATCACATCAGCGGTCTGCAAAATATTACCGTTCTGGACTGCGGGGCGACGTTCAGTATTTACCCTGAGAACCAGGAGATTGATTTCGGCACCTTTAGCGCGCGCGATATTGTGAATCAACAGACGCGTAAACGGACCTTTTCGGTGAAAACGACCAAGGTGCAGGACGCGCAGTGCTCGGACGGGTTTAAAATGGACTCATCGTTCTACACCACTGAATCGCTCAGTGCTGATGATACGGCATTACTAATCGGTAACGGCTTGAAGCTGCGGATCCTCAACGGGACGCAACCTTACACGTTCAATCAGTATAAAGAGTACGCAGATTTTACGGGCAGCACGCCGCAGCATGATCAGGAATACACCGCAGAGCTGTCGCCGGTCGAAGGAAAAGCGATTCAGTCCGGTCCATTCGAAACGGTGGTTCTGTTCAAAATTAACTATCACTAGATACGAAAAAGCCGGGTTTCCCCGGCTTTTTTCATATCAGCAATTTCAGCTGGCTTTGCGCTCGTGCGCCTGGCGATACTCGACCAGATCTTCAATCGTTACCACCGGCATATTGTGCAGACGCGCAAAGGTGATGCACTCCGGCGCGCGCGCCATGGTGCCGTCATCGTTGGTCAGTTCACACAGCACACCAGCAGGTTTGAAGCCTGCCAGCGTCACCAGGTCGATAGTCGCCTCGGTGTGGCCGCCGCGGGTCAACACGCCACCCGCCTGCGCACGCAGTGGGAAGACGTGGCCTGGACGATGCAGATCGGATGGCTTCGCACCGTCTGCAATCGCAGCACGCACGGTGGTCAGACGGTCAGCCGCAGACACACCGGTGGTCACGCCATGCGCCGCTTCGATGGTCACGGTAAAACCGGTACCAAAGGCGCTGGTGTTGTTTTCAACCATCATCGGCAGCTCGAGCTGCTTACGACGATCTTCGGTAATACACAGGCATACGATGCCGCTGCCGTGACGGATGGTCAGCGCCATCTGTTCAACGGTCATGTTTTCGGCGGCGAAAATCATGTCGCCTTCGTTTTCACGGTTTTCATCGTCAAGCACCATCACACCGCGGCCTTCGCGCAGTGCATCCAGTGCATGTTCAACACGTTGAGTTGAAGTACCAAAAGAGGAAAGTAGCGTCTGATTCATGGTAAAAAAACCTCATTAACATTATGGTTACCAGAATCAGGGCAGTCTTAGGAGCGCCGTATAAGCGGCAAAAAGATAACGTGAGCGGGCCCATGCCCGACTGGATCGTTACTCTCTCCCATCCGGACTCTAACCGTCGGCCCCGGAATTACACCGGATCTGCTGACCTTTGAGTTTTCACCCAAAGCGCTCGCGGGCTTTCAGCGTCACGCTGATTTACCGCCGGTGGGGAATTTCGCCCCGCCCTGAGAATAAGCGAGATAACTATAACGCTATTGATTATCCTGGGCAATGCATAAGCATCAAACAATTTTGTTTACCCCGGGCATGACGCGCTACAATGGACACTAACACCTTTCCATCAAGGGAAACGACAATGATTGACCCGAAGAAAATTGAGCAGATCGCGCGTCAGGTTCATGAATCTATGCCAAAAGGTATTCGTGAATTTGGTGATGACGTTGAGAAGAAAATCCGCCAGACGCTGCAGGCGCAGTTGGTTCGCCTTGATTTAGTCAGCCGCGAAGAGTTTGACGTGCAGACCCAGGTTCTGCTGCGCACCCGCGAGAAGCTGGCACTGCTGGAACAGCGTCTGAGCGAGCTGGAAAACCGCAATGCACCGGAAGAAGTGAAGCCGGCTCCGGCGATCCCCCCGGTGGATGCTCAGGAATAATCCCAGTTAATACCCGGAAGCACCGCGCGACCGGGTATTTATTGCCTGAACTATTTGTTAAGACTGCCTTTTTTCTGCTTCGTTTGCACTTTTCCTTCGGCGACCGCGGGCGTCGCAATGATTGCAACGTCAACAAAATAGTCTTTGCCTAAAATCTTACCGTTCCCAAACCACGGCACGCCTCTGGCTGTGAGAAGAAAATCACTCCCCTGCATTTGAAAAGCATTCCCTGTCGAATTCTCAACTCGAAAACTTCCCATATCTACCGTCATTGCTGTGAAGTGGGCTTTATCCTGTGACAGATAAAACTGACCTATTGAACGAAGATATTCTCCGGCATAGTTTCTTACGACATCCGCAGTCCGCTTCTGATACGCGGCATAACTTAACGGAACCGCACTCTGAATATTTTTTGCAATGATCGCGTAAAATTGTGCCGTAGCCTGTGCAAGCGCTATTTTCTCTTTCGCCCCCTGCTCAAAACGTACTGTATTTAATACATACTCTTGCTTTTCGGGCGTGTTTTTTGTTGTGGTTTGTTTGCCCGTCAATCTTTGCCAAAAACCGTTACCCTCATCTACGCGGGGCTGCGATGGAACCTTTTTCTCGTCAAAATACTGTTGGTTATCCGCAGGCATAAATAAAGATGATGCAAGATAAGCAGCACACGTTGTGGCTTGCTGAGTAACGTTGCCATTAACCAGTAAAGATAATGGGCTTCCAGACTCAGGTATGCCGTTAATATTGACTTTTTTTTCCGCCAGCGTGGCGTTGACTTGTTGCTGCGTTATATCACCACGTGCCAGCCCGCACACCATGCGCATCAGGAAATCGTTGCGCTTGCCATTAACAGCAGGCGTCATAACAAACAATGTATCGGTAATAACATTCCAGGCCGGGACGCTAATAGACTTAACGGGCAAATCTTGAGGCGCAGCTAAAACTGGAATAACCGGGAAGAGTAGAAATGCTGCAGATATTAGAGAAAATCGTTTAACTATCATACCATTAATGACCAGTGTTGATGCCAGATTATGGCCATCATATTCATTTAAATAAAAAAACCGTCCTCAGCCATATGGCCGAGGACGGTTATACATTAACGATGTCTTACCATTGGTAACCCACACCAATAGCGGCGCCGTAATCTCCCTGACTGTTGGTTGAACCCGACAGTTTACTGACCCACTTACCGTTATCAGAAATCGTCGAAACACCAAACGCGACGGCAGATTCACCCTGATATGTACCGCCAGACATGCTGAACATGCTTGCACCCGCAGAGTATGGCTGTGGCAATCCGGCCATCGCCATTGCGCCTGCAATACCGGCGCTCAGCTTGTCTTTCTGATCGTTGATCATGTTCTTCAGATCGCCGAATTTGTTATTCGTGTACTGATAAGAGTCGCTTACCGCGTCTTTCATCTGTGCAACGTTTACAGCATCTGTACTTTTTGTACCCGCAGCAACGTTGGTGATCTGACGCTCATTTCCGGCAGAACCGACAGAAACGCTATTGTCACGATCGGTTGAGGAGTTTGCTCCCAGCGCCACAGCGTTATTATGGCTGGCAGTGGAACCACTTCCCACGGCCACGCTGCTGTTACCGCTGACGTTTGTGCCCGCACCTACAGCAGTCGTATCAGCCCCGGTCAGCACTGGAGTGGCCAAATTACTGGTGTTGTTAACCTGGAACATCCCTGCTTTACCTTCAGCAAGCGTCACAACGCTTTCGCTTACCTGGTCCAGCTGATATTTGTTAACAGCATCACTGGCATTTACGCCATTGGCCACATTAGCGATTGTTGTGCCGCCCGTGTTGGTTGCGTTGCCATAAGTATCGCCGCCCAGAACCAGCGTATTGTAATCAACAGAACCATCTGCCAGCGTATTGTACTGGACTGCACTGGCACTGATATCCGACACGCTTGCCGTAATGTTTTCAATCGCCTGGTTCGTGGCATACAGCTGAGAACCGTTCACTGCATCCGTGCTTGTCGCACTAATACGACCCGCAGCAACATTGGTAATAGTGCGTTCGTTACCCGCACTACCTACGCTAACGGTGCTGGTCGGTGCAGTACCGGCAAAGGAATATTCCTGTCCACGAATAGTCACGCCGGTTGTGGCAACCGCCGCCTCAGTAACGGAGTTGGAACCCAGCGCTACGTCATTAGCATTCGTTGCCTTCGCTCCGGCACCGATCGCCGTGCTGTTCGCACCAACGGATTCAGCGTTATTGCCCATCGCGATTGAGCTGGCGCCTTTCGCGCTGGCCTGTGGGCCTACCGCGACAGAATCCGCACCCGATGCAACGGCGTCAGCCAGCTCGGACGTACTGTGGAAGTATTTAACCCCGGAGTTGTAGATATTGCTGGTGGCTTCGTTCAGCTGCTGGACGTTCACCGCATCGCTGTCATTAACGCCGTACGCCACGTTGCTAATGGTGGTACCACCTTCCTTCGTATTACTATTGTATGTATCGCCATTCAGGACGATGCTGTCATAGTTTGTCGAGCCATCAGTGTTGGTGTTGTACTGAATGGTACTTTGCGTCAGGTTACTCACAGCCGTGTTGGTTGCGTAAAGCTGAGAGCCATTTACCGCATCAGTGCTGGTTGCGCTTAAACGACCTGCAGCCACGTTGGTGATGGTGCGCTCTTTTCCAGCGCTACCCACGCTAACCGTGCTCACAGGCGCAGTGCCTGCAAAGTTATAGGTCACGCCGTTGATGACGGCACTGGTGGTAGCCACCGCTGCTGCCGTTGTAGAGCCCGCGCCTAACGCCACATCACCTGCGTTGGTCGCGGTCGCAGCGTTACCCAGTGCCAGGCTATTTTCGCCAGCGGAGGTCGCATTATAACCCACCGCTGTACTTCCTTTACCACTCGCCGTGGAATCACTTTCCGCCAGGCCAGTTGCATTGGTGCGTGTATAACGGGTACCAGAACCGTGCGCATCGATATAGGTGGTATCCGTGTTGCCCGCCAGATTCGTGATAGTCGTATTGATATCTGCAATATCACCATTCACGTCATTCAGCTGAGACATATTCACCGCATCACTGTCATTCACGCCGCGCGCAACGTTGGTGATGGTTGTTCCGCCGCTGCCGTTCTGACTGTTGTAGGTGGTCCCTTTCAGCGTAATGCTGTTCAGGTTCAGATTACCGTCTTTGTCAGCATCGTACTGCACGCTGGTATCGGATAAGGAATTAAGGGCCAGATTCGTTGCGTTAAGCTGTGAACCGTTTACCGCATCGGTACTGGTTGCGCTTAAACGACCTGCTGCCACGTTGGTGATGGTACGCTCTTTTCCAGCGCTACCCACGCTAACCGTGCTCACAGGCGCAGTGCCTGCAAAGTTATAGGTTGCGCCTTTGATGGTGGCACTGGTGGTCGCCACCGCGGCTGCGGTTGTAGAGCCCGCGCCTAACGCCACATCACCGGTGTTGGTCGCGGTCGCAGCGTTACCCAATGCCAGGCTATTTTCACCGGCGGAGGTCGCATTATAACCCACCGCTGTACTTCCTTTACCACTCGCCGTGGAATCACTTTCCGCCAGGCCTGTTTCGTTAGTACGCGAATAACGGGTACCAGAACCGTGCGTTTCGATATAGGTAGTATCCGTGTTGCCCGCCAGATTTGTGATAGTCGTATTGATATCCGCAATACCACTATTCACGTCATTCAGCTGAGACATATTCACCGCATCACTGTCATTCACGCCGCGCGCAACGTTGGTGATGGTTGTCCCGCCGCTGCCGTTCTGACTGTTGTAGGTGGTCCCTTTCAGCGTGATGCTGTTCAGGTTCAGATTTCCGTCTTTGTCAGCGTCGTACTGCACGCTGGTATCGGATAATGAATTAAGGGCCAGGTTCGTTGCGTTAAGCTGTGAACCGTTTACCGCATCGGTACTGGTTGAGCTGACACGGCCTGCCGCAACGTTAGAAACCGTACGCTCACTGCCTTTTCCACCCACGCTCACGGTACTGTAAGGTGTTGTACCTGCAAAATGATAGGTCTTGCCATTAATCGTGGCGCTTTCCGTCGCAATCGCGTTGGACGTAACGGAGTTTGCGCCCAGCGCAACGCTTCCTACGACGGATGCGACAGAGTTCGCCCCCAGCGCAACGGCGTCAGTCGCATTTGCAGAGGATTTCAGGCCTGCTGCAACAGCGTTGGCCGCTGCGGCGATAGACTGGCTGCCCATTGCCAGAGAATCTTCGGCCGTGGCCGTACTTTTATACCCCACCGCGGTGCTTTTTGCCGCCAGGGCATTACTGAGGTCACCGAACGCGGCAGCCGATCCGCTCACGGCTTTGGACCAGTTACCAACAGCGGTATTCCCTTTGCCGCCATCACCCGCGTACGCGCTTGAACCGATAGCAACGTCGCCATCAACGCTGGTTTCAGTACCAATACCCAGAGCAACCGAGTTTTGACCATTCGCCAGTGCTGCGGCACCCACCGCTATACTTCCGCCTTTTGTCGCGCTGGAGTACGGACCGATAGCCACACTGATGCCGGTGGACGTACCCGTGTTCAGGGCATTCGCATGATCGCCAATCGCGACGCTACCTGAATCGGACGTTGCCGTTTCGCCGATTGAGACGCTTGACACTTTTGTTCCATTAATATCGGTATTACCTGTACCAATCGCCCCTCCAGGCACGGTTGCAGCTGCACCCGCGGTGGTATTCGTGCCAATCGCCACGCCATCCGCGTCGGGTGTTGCTCCACCGCCCGCCGTATAGGCTTGCGCACTTTCGACAGGGGAAAAGCTCAGCGCTACCGCACCCAATAAACCGCCGACGAGTGCGGATTTACTGCTTTTTTTACCTTTAGAGCGTGAAAACTCACCCGCCACAATATTAATATTTAAAATTGGGTCCCAAATGACTTTGTAAATTTTATTCATAACAAATCCTGGCGCCAGTAATGGTGCACCATCTCCTTTTCAGTGTATTAATTACTTTCCTGCAATGTACTCACGCTCGATTAACGGGCGTTCTAAAGATGCATAATTGAAAGATGATTGATATTGCCTTGCATATTTTTTTGCTGATTTAACATCATGTTGAACATAGTGCAGATAGCCCGTAATAAAGAACACCGTTTCGGTTAGTGCATCTTTATCAGCTTCACCTTTTGCCACTTTCTGAGCCATGATACGCAATACATCCTGCGGGGACTTTTTCCCGGCATAAACCAAAGCAATGTCATTCTCCCAGGAGAGCGACCATGCTTTATTTCCAGCCTGTTCTTTTAGCTCACTGACAAGATCGGCTTGTTTACCTGCCCAGCGCTTAGCCAGCATCCACAGTTGCCATAAGCGCGCATAGTCACGGTCGCGTAACGCTCCGCCAGAGACGATCTCATTAAATGCCTGCTCTGCCGCATCAACTTTATTGAGATCGACCAGATTAATGGCGGAAGGAACAGCAACAAGACTTGATAGGCGACTGTTTTTCAGAAGGTTGTATATCGTTCTGGCTTCGGCATGATTGCCACTCAGATCATAGTCAACCGCCTGATTAAACCGAGTGAGCTCATCAGTCTTATGATCTACTGAAGATGAAGCAACATTGTCGTTAGACATGTGGGAACTTGATGCATGGCTGACTTCAACAAAAATAAAAAAACTAAACACAAAGCAGATTAATGCTTTAACATTAATTTTTGGTAATCTCGAAAAAGATTTAACGAAACAAAAAAGACGATTCATCACAACTCCCTTGCGAAGTAAGCAATCAACAATTTCCATTTCCCTGGAAATGATTAAAACAAATGGAGCCCGATTATATATTTTTATATTTTAAATATGTACCTCGAAATGCATTAAATAAACTACATTCAGAGTAAACAAAAAATTAATTGACAGTAAAATACATTTAAAATAAATATATAAAAACAATAATTGATAATTTGAAATTATAGTTATGATGCGCATTATAAATTTGCAGGTGTGGCAGGTGGAGATATGTTGCCCCAAAAAAAACGGGCCTTTCGGCCCGTATGTATTTTATATCAATGATTAACTGTCTCTCTGGATCTTCTTGATGATGTTGGTGGTTGAGCACCCATCCTCAAAGTTGAGCACCATCACTTCGCCGCCGTTGGCCCAAACCTCTTCGCTTCCCGCGATTTGCTCTGGTTTGTAATCGCCGCCTTTCACCAGCAGATCCGGCAGAATACCGGCAATCAGACGCTGCGGCGTGTCTTCTTCAAACGACACCACCCAGTCCACGGCTTCCAGCGCGCCGAGCACGATCATGCGCTGCTCCAGCGGGTTCACCGGACGCGTTTCGCCTTTAAGGCGCTTCGTCGACGCATCGCTGTTAACCGCCACAATCAGGCGATCGCCCAGCTTGCGCGCGTTCGCCAGATACGAAACGTGGCCCGCGTGCAGGATGTCAAATACGCCGTTGGTCATCACCACTTTTTCACCACGCTTGCGCGCGGCGGCGACGGCCACTTTAAGCTCGTCTTCGGTCATGACGCCAAAACCGGTATCCGCACGCCCGCGCACCGCGTTTTCCAGCTCGATTGGCGAAACGGTAGACGTTCCGAGCTTACCGACGACCACACCCGCCGCCGCGTTAGCGAAGTAACACGCTTCTTCAAGAGAATTCCCGGCTGCCAGCGTCGCCGCCAGCACGCCGATCACCGTATCACCGGCACCGGTGACGTCGTACACTTCCTGCGCCTGGGTTGGCATATGCAGCGGCGCTTTGCCCGGCTGCAGCAGCGTCATCCCCTGCTCGGAGCGGGTGACCAGCAGCGCGGACAGCTCGAAATCAGCAATGATCTTCATGCCGCGCTCAACCAGCTCTTCCTCGGTTTTGCACTTGCCCGCCACCGCCTCAAACTCGGAGAGGTTTGGCGTCAGCAGCGTCGCGCCGCGATAGCGCTCAAAATCGGTTCCTTTCGGGTCGATCAGCACCGGTACGCTGGCTTTACGCGCCAGCTGAATCATCGTCTGCACGCTCGCCAGCGCGCCTTTGGCGTAGTCGGACAGCACCAGCGCGCCGATATTGCCCAGCGCCTGGTTGATACGCTCGTGCAGCGGCTCGGGATCGACGCCCTCGAAACCTTCTTCAAAGTCGAGGCGGATCAGCTGCTGGTTACGCGACAGCACGCGCAGCTTGGTAATGGTCGGGTGGGTCGGAACAGAAACGAAGTCGCACTTCACGTTCACGTCCGCCAGCGACTTGCTCAGCGCGCGCGCCGCATCGTCGATGCCGGTCAGGCCCACCAGACGCGACTGCGCGCCCAGAGAGGCAATGTTCATCGCCACGTTTGCCGCGCCGCCGGGACGCTCTTCAATGGTGTCGACCTTAACCACCGGTACCGGTGCTTCCGGAGAGATGCGGCTGGTAGGCCCATACCAGTAGCGATCCAGCATCACATCCCCAACAACCATTACTCCAGCACGTTCAAACTCTGGCAGTGTTACTTTCATTCCTGACTCCAGAAAGATTCACAATTTGCGCGCGATAATATCACACTTGATTTGTTACGCACGGTTCCACCAGCCACTTCTGCCAGCTGGCCGTTACCTGAGCACGTTCATGAGCAAAACAGTCCGGCGCCACATGCCCCGGCTGCTCCTGCAGCGCCAGGTGATGAAGCTCATCGCGCAGCGTCGTGTAGGCGCGGGTTAAGGCCTGCGCCTCCTGCTCGTCCATGATGTCGTTTTGCGCCAGCAGTTCCAGAATGCGCACGTTATCGGACCAGCGCGTCAGCTTCGGCTTGTCGTGGGCGTGCAGCAGCACCAGATACTGGGTAATGAATTCAATATCGGTAATCCCGCCCTCGTCGGCTTTAATATCAAAGCGATCGCGATGTTTATTGCCGAGATGCGCGCGCATTTTCTCGCGCATTTCGCGCACTTCCGTTTGCAGCGTGCTGCCATCACGCAGGGTGGTCATAACCTCCTTACGGATGACGTCAAACTGCGTTTTGAGCTGCGGATCGCCATACACCACGCGAGCGCGCACCAGCGCCTGATGCTCCCACGTCCAGGCTTCGTTCTTCTGGTAATCGGCGAAGGAGTCCGTTGAGGTCACCAGCATGCCCGCCGCGCCTGACGGACGCAGGCGCGCATCCACTTCATACAAAATGCCCGACGAGGTGCGGGTACTGAACAGGTGCATGATGCGCTGGGCCAGACGCAGGTAGAACTGACGCCCGTCAATCTCACGCTCGCCGTCGGTCATCACGTCAACCGGGCAGTCGTGCAGGAAGATTAAATCCAGATCGGAGCTATAGCCCAATTCCCAGCCGCCAAGCTTGCCATACCCCACGACCGCAAAGCCGCGGCCTTCACGATCGGCCAGGTGTTTCGGCTGGCCGTAGCGCGCCACCATCTGCCCCCACGCCTGATGCACCACCGCGTCGATGATCGCCTCTGCCAGCCAGGTTAAGTGATCGCTCACTTTCATCACCGGCAGCGTTCCGGCGATATCCGCCGCCGCCACGCGCAGCATCTGCGCCTGCTTAAACTGACGCAGCGCCTCCAGCTGTTGCTCTTCGTCCTCTTCCGGCACGCGCAGCAGATACTGACGCAGCTCGTCCCGGTAGGCATCCGTCGCCGTTGGCTGATACAGCGTGTTCGGGTCGAGCAGCTCATCCAGCAGCAGCGGGTAGCGCGCCAGCTTGTTGGCCACCATCGGCGACGCGGCGCAGAGCGTAATCAGGTGCTTCAGCGCGCCGGGGAACTCGCTCAGAAGCTCAAGGTAGGTGGTACGCGTGATAATCCCGCTCAGCAGCGGCATCATACGCGACAGCGGCACCGGCGCGTCCGCCCGCGAGCAGACCTCGCTCAGCAGGTGCGGCATCAGGTGATCCAGCACCTGACGGCCTCGTGGGCCGATGGCGCGTTTGTTCAGTTCGAGACGGAAATCCGCGATCAGCGCCACCACGCGATGGCGCGCGTCGTCGGTTAAGTGCGTCAGCACCGGCGTGGTGTCATCTTCCTGAAGCGCGTCCTGCCACAGCTCGCGCCAGTGCTCGGAAAGCGCATCGTCCTGCGATTCACTTTCGTCATCACCAATCAGGTCGTTAAAGATGCGGCGCACGCCCGCCATGTGGTCGTCCAGCCGTTCCGTCAACGCTGACCAGTCGTCCACGCGCATGCCCCAGGCCAGACGCGCCCGGTTCAGGTCATCGCCCGGCAGGGTCTGGGTCTGTTCGTCGTTGATGCTTTGCAGCAGGTTTTCCAGACGGCGCAGGAACAGATAGGCCTCGCGCAGGGTTTGCGCGTCGCCGTCCGGCAGCAGATGCAGCTGCTCGATGGCGCTCAGCGTCGGCAACAGCGAGCGGGACTGCAGGGACGGCTCACGGCCACCGCGAATAAGCTGGAAGACCTGAACGATAAATTCGATTTCGCGAATGCCGCCCGCGCCGAGCTTGATGTTGTCCTTCAGACCACGGCGGCGCACCTCGCGGGCGATCATCCCTTTCATATTACGCAGGGACTGGATCACGCTGAAGTCGATATAGCGACGGAACACGAACGGGCGCAGCATGGCGCGCAGCTCGTTGGCGTAAGCGTCGTCGCTGTCGCCCATGATCCGCGCTTTAACCATCGCATAACGCTCCCAGTCGCGCCCCTGCTCCTGGTAATAATCTTCCAGCGCGGCAAAGCTCAGCACCAGCGGGCCGCTGTCGCCAAACGGCCGCAGGCGCATGTCCACGCGGTAGACAAAACCGTCCTGCGTGGGCTGATCCAGCGCCTTAATCAGGCGCTGACCGAGACGGGTAAAGAACTGGGCGTTGTCCAGCTCGCGACGGCCGCCGCGCGTGGAGCCGTTCTCAGGCCAGGCAAAAATCAGGTCGATGTCGGAGGAGAAGTTCAGCTCGCAGCCGCCCAGCTTGCCCATCCCCAGAATCAACAGCGGCTGAGGAACCCCTTCCTCGCTGCACGGCGTGCCCCACTCTTTACAGCAGGCGGCGTAGAGCCAGTCGCGCGCGGCGACAATCAGCGTTTGCGCCAGCTCGCTTAGCTGCTGCAGCGTGCTCTCTTCGCTTACCAGCTCCAGCGACTGCGCCCAGGCAATGCGCACCATCACCCGACGGCGGAACTGACGCAGGACGCGCATCAGCGTGGCTTCATCCGCAACGTCTTCGAGTGCAGTTTGCAGCCACCCAGCGTAATGCCGCCACTCGTCCGCCTGCGGCGGCGCGTTCTCAAGCTCTGCCAGCCAGTCCGGGTTGGCGGTGATACTTTCCTGCACAAAATCACTGAAGGCGAGCACGCTCTTCGCCTGCTCGCTTAACGATGACGCCGGTAATGACTCAGGCAGACGTTCGCAAACGGTCTGCCACTGCTGCTGTAACGCTGAAGAAAGCGGCATTATAGGGGTTCCTTGCCAGAGTTAACGTTTTCCGCTGTGCAGCCAGAACGGCTCCTGCGAAATGGCCTCGTTACGGAAATGCTCAATCTCAATATGCTGGCGGGTTTCAATGGCATGCTTCAGACCCTGCCAGTTTTCCAGCCAGGCCTGGGTTTTCACGCCGTCATAAGCGCCGGAAAGCAGCAGCATGCTGTCGATGTTGCGCGACAGACGGGGAAGCTGATCGCCATACTGATCGCCCAGCGGGTAAGCAAACGTAGTCTTCAGTTCAGCGGCATGGCGGGAAAGATGAATATCCGCGAAACGCTTAAAGTTTTCCGCGATTTTGGTCTCTGCTTTCGCATCCAGGAAGGCGCGCCAGCCGCGCGTCACCAGGAACTCGGTCAGCGCCAGTTTTGCCGTCGCAGCTTGCGGGCTGTAGATCGCCGTTTGCGCCGATACGTCGGAGAGCATCAGCGTTTCGGTTTGCGTCAGCAGGTCACGTAAGTGAGCGCTCGCTTTGCGAGGAACAATACCGCCGAAGAGCGTCAGGGTATGGCGCACCAGGGCAATCGCCGCCAGCACGTGGGATTTCGCGTTTTTCACATTACGCGCCCACAGCTCTTCGTGGTACTGCCACTGAGAAAGCGCCAGCTCCAGCGCGGCTTCCAGACCCTGCTCAACGTTGGCCTTCGGCGCAACGTGCAGGATGGTCGTCTCTTTTAGTACGCGCGGCGCATTTCCGGCGGCCAGATGGTAACCCCGCGCGGCTTTACTCAGGCTTCCCTGACGTAGTCCGGACTGGTTCACCAGCCTGCGCGCCAGCTTCAGCACGTCATTTGCGTCCCCTTCCAGCAGCTCAAGTTCCAGTTCGCAAATCGGCTCCTGGAACTCACCCGCCTTCACTTCCCCCAGATCGAGGGCGATTTCGATGCGGCTTTTGCCTTCCGTTACCAGCCATTTCTCGCGCCAGAAATCGGTGCTGAACAGCGGCTGTACCTGTTCCGCCAGCGTGGAAGGCAGCTCGCCTTCCGGCCAGACTTCCGCCGGGAAGCGTTCCAGCTCAAGTTCTGGCTTGCTGATGTCGATATTGTATTCCGGGCGCTGGTGTAAACCGCCGACCACGCGGCCGGCAATTTTCATCGTCATCTCGTAGCGCCCGCTCGCACCGCGGATGCGCAGCCCCATATCGTGGCGGCGAAGCCAGTTGTCTGGCGTTTCGTAATAGATATTAAGCAGTTGTACCGGTGCATGGTGTTCGCCGGAAAGCGTATGCAGATGCTGGCGGAGTGCGTCAACGCTGTCTTTTTCGACGATAAACTTTAATTCGATTTCTTGTGCCATAGCCTTGTACTTTTGCGTGCGTCACAGACGCGTCAATGAGGGCGAACTTCCTCGCCATTTGTTTGTCAGTACATAGTATTTTGCGCCAAATTGCCATGCAATGAGCAATTTGTCGGGCGTAAATCTGTAGAGTCGTGACACAGATGATTCTGATTGCTGACGAATGCTTTGCGTAGAGACACTGTTGCCACTACTATCGTTCCACTATTTATGAAAATAACGACTAATGATGCTTAAATTACGCCTGATTGGACTTACTTTACTCGCTTTTAGCGCCGCAACCGCAGTGCACGCTGAAGAGAAGCGTTACGTTTCTGACGAACTGAACACCTGGGTACGCAGTGGCCCTGGAGATAATTATCGCCTCGTGGGCACGGTCAATGCCGGCGAGGAAGTCACCCTGTTACAAACTAACGCGGACACCAACTATGGTCAGGTTCGCGACAGTACCGGTCGTACTTCCTGGATCCCGCTGAAAGAGCTGAGCACCGTGCCAAGCCTGCGCACGCGCGTGCCGGATCTGGAAAACCAGGTGAAGACCCTGACCGACAAGCTGAACAACATCGACGGCACCTGGAACCAGCGCACCGCTGAAATGCAGCAGAAAGTGGCGCAAAGCGACGGTGTGATTAACGGCCTGAAAGAAGAAAACCAGAAACTGAAAAACGAGCTGATTGTCGCGCAGAAGAAAGTGAATGCCGCGAATCTGCAGCTCGACGACAAACAGCGCACCATTATCATGCAGTGGTTTATGTATGGCGGCGGCGTGCTGGGCGTGGGTCTGGTAATGGGTCTGGTCCTGCCGCATCTGATCCCAAGCCGTAAGCGTAAAGACCGCTGGATGAACTAATTCGTCTTCTCTGCCAGACTTACGTATTATTCTGGAAAAGAGAAAACGGGAGAGTTGGGCGTGAAGAGTTATCTGGTCGGTGGTGCGGTACGTGATGCGTTGTTAGGTCTGCCGGTCAAAGATAAAGACTGGGTGGTGGTTGGCGCCACCCCTGAAGATATGCTCGACGCGGGCTACCAGCAGGTAGGCCGCGACTTTCCCGTATTCCTGCACCCGAAAAGCCGTGAAGAGTATGCTCTGGCGCGTACCGAGCGGAAATCGGGCTCGGGCTATACGGGCTTCACCTGCTATGCCGCGCCGGACGTGACGCTGGAGCAAGATCTCCTGCGCCGCGATCTCACCATCAACGCGCTGGCGCAGGACGAGCACGGGCAGATCGTTGACGCCTATGGCGGTCAAGACGATCTGCGCAACCGTCTTTTACGTCACGTTTCCCCTGCGTTTTCTGAAGATCCGCTCCGCGTGCTGCGCGTAGCGCGCTTTGCCGCGCGTTACGCCCATCTCAGCTTCCGTATTGCCGATGAGACAATGGCGCTGATGACCGCCATGACCGAGGCGGGCGAGCTTGAACACCTGACGCCAGAGCGCGTCTGGAAAGAGACGGAAAATGCGCTCACCACGCGCAACCCGCAGGTCTTTTTCCAGGTCCTGCGAGACTGCGGCGCGCTGAAGGTGCTGTTCCCGGAAATAGACGCGCTGTTTGGCGTACCAGCCCCGGCAAAATGGCACCCGGAAATTGATACCGGCGTACACACGCTGATGACCCTGAGCATGGCGGCCATGCTCAGCCCTGACGTGGACGTGCGCTTTTCCACCCTGTGCCACGATCTCGGCAAAGGCTTAACGCCAAAAGAATTCTGGCCTCGCCACCACGGGCACGGCCCGGCTGGGGTGAAGCTGGTCGAGGGGCTGTGCCAGCGTCTGCGCGTCCCGAACGAGATCCGCGATCTGGCGAAACTGGTGGCCGAGTTCCACGATCTGATCCACACCTTCCCCATCCTGAAGCCGGCTACCATCGTTAAGCTTTTCGATAATATCGACGCCTGGCGCAAACCCCAGCGCGTAGAGCAAATCGCGCTCACCAGCGAAGCTGACGTGCGCGGTCGTACCGGGTTTGAAGCGTGCGATTACCCGCAGGGACGTTTACTGCGTAAAGCCTGGGACGTCGCGAAAGCGGTGCCCACGAAGGACGTTGTCGAAGCAGGATTCAAAGGACCGGAAATTCGCGAAGAGCTCACGAAACGGCGAATTCAGGCTGTGTCGGACTGGAAGGAAAAGCATTGCCCTCAGCCGAAAGACTGAGGGCAATCGGTCAGAAGAAGACCACGTACACCGCAGCCGCCACGATGAAGCGATAGATCGCGAACGGAATAAACGAGATACGCTTAATCAACTGCAGGAAGGTTTTAATGGCAATCAGCGCCACGATAAACGCGGTGATGAAGCCGACGGCGAACATCGGAATGTCGCCAGCCGTCAGGAAGTGATAGCTCTTATAGACGTCGAGTACGGTGGCGCCCATCATCATCGGCACCGCCAGCAGGAACGAGAACTCTGACGCGGCGTAACGGCTTACGCCCATCAGCATCCCACCGGAGATGGTTGCGCCTGAACGTGAGAAGCCCGGCCACAGCGCCAGACACTGGAAGCAGCCAATGATAAACGCCTGACGATACGTCATATCGTCCAGACCTTCCGCGCGCGGCGTTTTTGGCTTCAGCACTTCTGCGGCGATCAGCAGGAAGCCCCCCACCACCAGCGCGTACATCACGTTAATCGGATTAAACAGAGATTTGATGGCGTCGTGGAAAACCAGGCCCAGCACCACCGCAGGGATCATCCCGAGCAGAATATGGATCAGTGACAGACGACCTTTACCGGCCCCCTCGTGCTGAGGCGGACGACCAAAATGGATGCCGATCAGGCCAAACAGGCGACGCCAGAACATCACGACTACCGCCAGAATAGACCCCAGCTGGATCACCACTTCAAACGTTTTCGCGGTATCCCCTTCAAAGCCCAGCAGATGGCCAACGATAATCATATGGCCCGTACTGGAAACCGGCAAAAACTCCGTCAATCCTTCGACCACACCCAGTATTGCCGCCACCAGCAGCGAGTGCATATCGCTCATCTATAAACCCCTAAAAAAGATATAAAAAAACGGTGTCCCATACGGACAACCGATAAGATACAGTCTTGAGACCGGTATAACCTAAAATGGTTTAGCAATTATGACGTTAATTCTTGCCTTTCAGATTTGTGCCACGCTCAATGATGACGCCAACATTGGCGGCGCGCGCCACCGCTCCCGGCTTGCTCAGCTTGATGCGCACCCACGGTGAGTTGAATTTTTTCAGCAGCAATTCTGCGACTTCTTCAGCCACCCGCTCAACGAGCGCAAAACGTTGCCCTTCAACGTGGGCGATGACCGTTTCACTGATATCGGCATAGCTCAGACAGTCGTTCACGTCATCGCTTTTTGCCGATTTGCGGTTATCCCATCCCATTTCGATATCGAACACCAGTTTCTGCTCGATGGTCTGTTCCCAGTCGTAAACACCAATTGTGGTGATTACCGAAAGTTGCTCTATAAATACAATATCCATCACGACCTGCCTGCTTTTTGGCTAAACCGGATACCACTTCCGGCGAATTATGCGTATTATCCACAGATGCTGAGAATACAGATACATTTTCAAAACGGAACAGCGTTATGAGTGCAATCGCGCCTGGAATGATCCTCCTCGCCTATCTTTGCGGCTCAATCTCCAGCGCCATTCTGGTCTGCCGCATTGCCGGGTTACCTGACCCGCGTGAAAATGGTTCCGGGAATCCGGGGGCGACCAACGTACTGCGAATTGGCGGCAAGGGAGCAGCCGTAGCGGTTTTGATTTTTGATGTTCTGAAAGGGATGCTACCCGTCTGGGGCGCCTATGCGCTGGGCGTCACGCCGTTCTGGCTGGGGCTCATTGCTATTGCTGCCTGCGTCGGCCATATCTGGCCCGTATTCTTCGGCTTTAAAGGCGGCAAAGGTGTGGCGACCGCCTTTGGTGCCATTGCGCCCATCGGCTGGGACTTAACCGGCGTCATGGCCGGGACCTGGCTTCTGACCATTCTTCTGAGCGGCTATTCGTCGCTGGGCGCTATCGTCAGCGCGCTGATCGCGCCGTTCTACGTCTGGTGGTTCAAACCCCAGTTCACCTTCCCGGTGTCGATGCTCTCCTGTCTTATCCTGCTGCGTCATCACGACAATATCCAGCGCCTGTGGCGTCGTCAGGAGACCAAAATCTGGACGAAGCTCAAGAGAAAGAAAAAAGACGCTCCGAAGGGTTAGTTATGCCTTATAGCCAAATGTGATTTTGGTCACCTTCTGCCTGTGGTAACTGTTAATAACACAACACAACCACTTAAGAAGAAAATGGCTGAAATCACAGACACCACTCCCCTTTCAACGGCAGGTAATCCTCCTGATGGCGACATTCAGTGGGTGCGCAGCGCATCGGATGTA
Source organism: Enterobacter sp. KB-221C9 (assembly GCF_041320715.1). NCBI lineage: Bacteria > Pseudomonadati > Pseudomonadota > Gammaproteobacteria > Enterobacterales > Enterobacteriaceae > Enterobacter > Enterobacter sp. KB-221C9. The sequence goes on along the minus strand of NZ_JBGIWG010000005.1, from coordinate 243,818 downwards.
TCACGCCTCGTTAATGACGGTTCTCAGGGCCGGGCAAACGCCCGTATCGTGGTCGGTATCGCGCTGGGCGGAATTTTCCTCGATGCCTACGATCTGGGCGCGCTGGCGTTCGGCATTAAAGATATCACTCGCGAATTTAACCTGACGCCCGCCGGTACCGGTATGGTGGCCTCGGCGATTACCTTTGGTGCCATTGTCGGGGCGCTGCTCGGCGGTTACCTCACGGATAAAATCGGGCGCTACCGCGTCTTTATGGCTGATATGGTCTTCTTCGTCGTCGCCGCTATCGCCTGTGCTTTCGCCCCGAACGAATATGTGCTCGCGGGCGCCCGCTTTGTGATGGGACTTGGGGTCGGGATCGACCTTCCCGTGGCGATGGCGTTTTTAAGCGAATTCGCCAGGCTGAAAGGGCCCGGGAATAAGGCTTCCAGCGTAGCGATGTGGTGCCCCACCTGGTATGCCGCCATCAGCATCTCCTACCTGCTGGTGCTTTTCTTCTACGCCGTGCTGCCGGAAAGCCACAGCGACTGGCTGTGGCGTTTGATCCTGGGCTTCGGCGCGGTGCCCGCGCTGGTAATTATCGCCATCCGCAGCCGCTATATGAGCGAATCGCCGGTCTGGGCGGCGAATCAGGGCAACCTGAAAGAGGCGGCGTCAATTTTACGCCAGTCGTATAACATCAACGCCCACGTGCCGCAGGACGCGCTCGGCCAGCCCGCACCCGTCGTGAATAAAGCGAAATGGTCAAACTATCTGAACCTGTTCCGCGGCATCTACTTACGCCGCACGACGCTCGCCACGCTGCTGTCTGTCGTTTCTTCCTTCGCCTATAACGCCGTGGCGTTTGGCCTGCCGGTGATTATCTCCAGCTTCTTTGTCCAGTCGATGCTGACCACCATTTTGATCTCGCTGGTGCTGAACCTGCTGTTTGCGTTTGTCGGTGGATTACTGGCGGTGCGCTACGTACCGCGCTTCGGCGCCTGGCGGATGTCGCTTGCGGGTTATGCCTGCCAGCTTGTCGCGCTGCTGGGACTGGCGCTGATTGGCCGCCCTGAAGGCACCTCTGAAGGGGTGCTCGCCGTCGCGATGCTGGCGCTATTCCTGTTCGGTCAGGGATTTGGTCCGGGCGCGCATACCATGACGTTTGCCTCGCTGAGCTACCCGACCTCGCTGCGCGGCGTGGGCGTGGGTCTCAACCAGACGCTGATGCGCAGCAGCTCGACGCTGTCGCTGTTCCTGTTCCCGCTGCTGGTCGCCTCGCTGGATACCGCCGTGTTCTGGGTGATTGCGCTGGCGCCGTTTATCGGCCTGGCGTCGCTGCTGGCGATCCGCTGGGAGCCGTCCGGATATGATGTGGATGCGGAGGATTACCGGTAATCCCGCAAACCCCGTCATTAATAATGTCATCGCCTTTCTTGCCGGGTGGCGCTGCGCTTACCCGGCCTACATTACAGACCATCCATAAGCGACTCATATGACAGCCTTCATTTCCGCCAGGGCATACTGAAACGTATCCCGATGGTGTGGAAATGGATGCAGCATGTTAGCAGCTCAGGTCACTGATAATACGTATAAAGGCTGGCAGGCATCGCTTGCCCTGCAGTTTTGTCACACCCCTGAGAAAACCCTCCTGCACTCCGCCCACCACGTCGGGCCGCTCACCGTTCAGCGTCCGTTTTATCCCGAAGGGGAAACCTGCCACCTTTACCTGCTGCACCCGCCCGGCGGGATTGTGGGCGGCGACACGCTGGACATTTCCGTTCGGCTGGACGCCAAAAGCCATGTGCTTATCACCATGCCCGGTGCCAGCAAGTTCTATCGCAGCAGCGGCCCGCAGGCCCGTCTGAGCCAGCATTTTTATCTCGAGGAAGATTCCACCCTGGAGTGGCTGCCGCAGGACACCATTATTTTTCCCGGCGCGAATGCCGCGCTGCGCTCCGTCTTCCACCTGAAGGCCTCCAGCACGCTGCTGGCGTGGGAGCTGTACTGTATGGGTCGCCCGGTGATCGGAGAGACCTTCAGCCACGGCATGCTGGAGAGTCGCCTTGAAATCTGGGTTGAAGACGAACCGCGCCTGATTGAGCGCCAGCATCTTAGCGAGGGCAATCTCACGCCCGTTGCCGGGCATCCGTGGCTCGGCGCGCTGCTGTTCTACCCTGCCCGGGATGAACATCTCGACGCGGTGCGCGAACGGCTCGCACCGCTGGAAAATTATGCGGGTGCAACGCTCACCGATGACCTGCTGTCGGTGCGTTTACTCTCCCACGACAACCTGATTTGCCAGCGGGTGATGCGCGATATCTGGCAGTCGCTTCGCCCGCTTCTCACCACCAAACCCGCCTGTTCGCCGCGTATCTGGCAGACATAAGAGAAACGTTATGGAACTGACCCCCAGAGAAAAAGACAAGCTGTTGCTGTTCACCGCCGCGCTGGTTGCCGAACGCCGCCTTGCGCGCGGGGTAAAGCTCAACTACCCGGAATCGGTCGCGCTGATCAGCGCCTTCATTATGGAAGGCGCGCGCGATGGCGAAACCGTCGCCTCGCTGATGGAGGCGGGCCGACACGTTCTGAGGCGCGACCAGGTAATGGAGGGCGTCCCGGAGATGATCCCGGATATTCAGGTCGAAGCCACCTTCCCGGACGGTTCCAAGCTCGTCACCGTCCATAACCCGATCGTCTAAGGAGCGCGTGATGATCCCAGGCGAATACCGGATCCGGTCCGGAAACATTGCCCTCAACGTCGGGCGTGAAACCCAACGCGTGGTTGTCGAAAACCACGGTGACAGGCCGATCCAGGTCGGATCGCACTACCACTTTTACGAGGTCAACCCGGCTCTGAAGTTCGATCGGGAAGCCACCAGAGGCTACCGGCTGAACATCCCGGCAGGTACCGCCGTGCGCTTCGAGCCCGGCCAGAAGCGGGAAGTGACGCTGGTTCAGGTTACAGGCGCGCAGCGCATTTTCGGCTTTCGCTGCGAGGTGATGGGTGAGGTGAAACATGGCTGAGATTTCACGCCGGGCGTATGCCGATATGTTCGGCCCCACCACCGGGGATAAGGTGCGGCTGGCCGACAGCGAGCTGTGGATCGAAGTGGAAGACGATTTCACGGTCTACGGCGAAGAGGTCAAGTTCGGCGGCGGGAAGGTGATCCGCGACGGCATGGGCCAGGGGCAGATGACCGCTGACGGCTGCGTGGATCTGGTTCTCACCAACGCGCTGATCGTCGATCACTGGGGGATCGTAAAAGCCGATATCGGCGTGAAGAACGGGCGGATCTTCGCCGTCGGCAAAGCCGGAAACCCGGACATTCAGCCCGGCGTGACGATCCCGATTGGCGCGGCAACGGAAGTGATTGCCGCCGAGGGGAAGATCGTCACCGCTGGCGGGATCGACACCCACATCCACTGGATCTGCCCGCAGCAGGCGGAAGAGGCGCTGGTCTCCGGCGTCACCACCATGATCGGCGGCGGCACCGGACCGGCGGCGGGCACCAACGCCACCACCTGCACGCCGGGGCCGTGGTATATCGCCCGCATGCTGCAGGCTGCCGATACGCTGCCGGTGAATATCGGCCTGCTCGGCAAAGGTAACGGCTCCAACCCGGATGCCCTGCGCGAGCAGATCGCCGCGGGCGCCATCGGGCTGAAGATCCACGAAGACTGGGGCGCAACGCCTGCGGCGATCAACTGCTCGCTGGAAGTCGCTGACGAGATGGATATTCAGGTGGCGCTGCACAGCGACACGCTGAACGAGTCCGGTTTTGTCGAAGACACGCTGGCGGCTATCGCCGGGCGCACCATCCACACCTTCCACACCGAAGGCGCGGGCGGCGGCCACGCGCCGGATATCATCACCGCCTGCGCGCACCCGAATATTCTGCCCTCTTCCACCAACCCGACCTTGCCCTACACGGTGAACACCATCGACGAGCATCTCGACATGCTGATGGTTTGCCATCACCTCGATCCGGATATCGCCGAGGACGTGGCGTTTGCCGAATCCCGCATTCGTCGTGAAACCATCGCCGCGGAAGACGTGCTGCACGACATCGGCGCGTTCTCGCTCACCTCCTCAGATTCGCAGGCCATGGGCCGGGTCGGGGAAGTGATTATCCGCACCTGGCAGGTGGCGCACCGCATGAAGGTCCAGCGCGGCGCGCTGCCGGAAGAGACCGGCGAGAACGATAACTTCCGCGTGAAGCGCTATGTCGCCAAATACACCATTAACCCGGCGCTCACCCACGGCATCGCCCACGAGGTCGGTTCGATTGAGGCGGGCAAGCTGGCGGATCTCGTGGTCTGGTCCCCGGCGTTCTTCGGCGTCAAACCCGCCACCATCGTCAAGGGCGGGATGATCGCCTGTGCGCCAATGGGTGATATCAACGCCTCGATCCCTACGCCGCAGCCGGTGCATTACCGCCCGATGTTTGGATCGCTGGGCGCCGCGCGCCACGCCACCCGACTGACGTTTATCTCGCAGGCCGCCAGTGCGAACGGCATCCCGCAGCAGCTCAACCTGCAAAGCGCCACCGCGGTGGTGAAAGGCTGCCGGACGGTGAAAAAGGCGGACATGATCCACAACGGTCTGCAGCCGAATATCACCGTCGATTCGCAAACCTACGAGGTGCGCGTCGACGGTGAACTGATAACCAGCGAACCGGCTGACGTTCTGCCGATGGCGCAACGCTATTTCCTGTTTTGAGGAGTGATGATGATCTATTTAACCCAACGCCTGGACCATGCCCACCCCGTCACCGCCAGCGTCACGCTGCCGATTGACGTGCGGGTGAAAAGCCGCGCCCGCGTATCGCTGAACGACGGCCGCGAAGCCGGGCTGATGTTGCCGCGCGGCCTGCTGCTGCGCGGGGGCGACCTGCTGACTACCGACGACGGCAGCGAGGTGATCGAGGTGATCGCCGCCCCGGAGTCGGTTTCCGTGGTGCGCTGCGCCGATCCGTTCCTGCTCGCCCGCGCCTGCTACCACCTGGGCAACCGCCACGTGCCGCTGCAGATCATGCCCGGCGAGCTTCGCTATCACCACGACCACGTTCTCGACGACATGCTGCGCCAGTTCGGGCTGGAGGTGGCCTACGCCAGCCTGCCGTTTGAACCGGAAGCGGGCGCTTACGCCAGCGATGCCCACAGCCACAGCCATTCTCACGCTCATTCACATTAAGGATTCATCATGCGCAAGTATTTACCGCTGTTACTGCTGGCCTTTTCCGTTCCTGCGCTCGCGCATCCCGGCCACGGCGCCGACAGCTTTCAGGCCGGTTTTCTCCACCCGCTAACCGGGCTCGATCACTTGCTGATGCTCACCGGTGCGGGCGTACTCTCGGCGCTGAGCGGTCGCAAACTCCTGCTGCCGTTTGCCACCCTCGGGATGATGCTTGTCGGCGCCATTGCGGGCAGCCTGCTCGGCGGCTTCAGCGGCATGGAGATGCTGATTATCGCCTCGCTGGCGGTATCCGGCGTGATGATGTTTAAAACTGAGAACCGTCTGCTGCTGGCGGTGCCTGCCCTGGCGATGTTCCACGGCTGGGCGCACGGCGTGGAGATGTCCGGCCACAGCTTCTGGCTCTTCACCAGCGGCTTTATGCTGGCCAGCGCCACGGTGCTGTGCGCCAGCTTTGCCGCAGGGCTGCTGCTGCGCCGTCACGATGGCCTGCGTAAACTCTTCGGCGGCGGGCTGATTGTCTCCGCCCTGCTGGCGCTGATGAGCTGATGGAGCACGCCCGCCAGAGGCTGCGCCTGATGCAGCTCTCCAGCAGCAGCCTGCCGGTCGGGTCGTTTACCTGGTCGCAGGGGCTGGAGTGGGCCGTTGAGGCGGGCTGGGTCACGGACGCCGAGGCCTTTAAACGCTGGCAAATCCAGCAGATGGAGCAGAGCTTTTTCTGCGTCGATCTGCCGCTGTTTATCCGTCTTTATCAGGCCTGTAAGCAACGCGATCTTACAAAAGCAAAACGCTGGACGGCATACCTTCTCGCCTGCCGGGAAACGCGCGAGCTGCGCGAAGAGGAGCGCAACCGCGGGGCGGCCTTTACGCGGCTGATTAAGAGCTGGGAAGCTGACTGTCCGCCGGAATGGCTGCCATTGTTTATGCAGAGCCAGCTCTGCGGCATGGCCTGGCTCGGCGTGCGCTGGGGCATTAGCGTGCGCGAGCTGGCGCTGAGCCTCGGCTACAGCTGGATAGAGAGCGCGGTGATGGCGGGCGTCAAGCTGGTACCGTTTGGGCAACAGGCTGCGCAGCAGCTGATTATCGACCTAAGCGACCACTACGCCGCTGGTTTTGAACAGGCATTTTTACGTCGCGACGACGCGCTGGGGGCAGCAACGCCGCTGTCCGCCATCGCCTCCGCGCGCCACGAAACCCAATATTCACGACTATTTCGTTCCTGAGGAGTCAACATGGCTGATTACAAACATCCCCTGCGCGTAGGCGTGGGCGGCCCGGTAGGGTCGGGTAAAACCGCGCTGCTGGAAGCGCTCTGCAAGGCGATGCGCGACACGTACCATCTTGCGGTGGTGACCAACGATATCTATACCAAAGAGGATCAGCGTATTCTGACCGAGGCGGGCGCGCTGGCGCCGGAGCGCATCGTGGGCGTGGAGACGGGCGGCTGCCCGCATACTGCCATTCGGGAAGATGCCTCAATGAACCTGGCGGCAGTGGAAGCGTTAAGCGAGAAGTTCGGCAATCTGGATCTGATCTTCGTTGAAAGCGGCGGGGACAACCTGAGCGCGACGTTCAGCCCGGAGCTGGCGGATCTGACCATCTACGTCATCGACGTGGCCGAAGGGGAAAAAATTCCGCGCAAGGGCGGGCCGGGGATCACCAAATCCGATTTTCTGGTGATCAACAAAACCGACCTCGCGCCGTACGTCGGTGCGTCGCTGGAGGTGATGGAGCGCGACACCAACCGCATGCGCGGCGATCGTCCGTGGACGTTTACCAACCTGAAGGCGGGTGACGGCTTAGCGACGATTATTGCGTTTCTGGAAGAGAAAGGGATGCTGCGGATCTGAAAAAAGGCCTGGCATAACGCCAGGCCGTGATTGTTATTTGCAGCTGTTATTGGAAGACCCTTTTTCGCGCCATGCGCCCCACTCGCCGCCGGTTCCCGGCGTTTCTTGCCCCGGGTTGACATACCACTGGTTGAGCCAAACTTTACCGTTGTAATACGCTTTGGTGCATCGGGTTGGATAGGCAATTTTGGCGTTATAGGCCGGTGCCGCAGGATTTACCGGTGTGTCATCTTTTGCCGGGGTGTCATCCTTAGCCGGTACCGCCGGTTTACTGACGGTGATGGTCATGCTGTCCGTCGCGGTTCGCCCATCCGCGCCGGTCGTCGTCAGTGTAAAGGTCGCTTCACCCTCGCTGTTGGCAGGAATGACGGCATAGGCATGCGCGCTGTCCACGCTCTTCACCAGCGTGCCGTTCAGTGTCGCCTCCAGCGAGAAGGTTTCTGCCCCTTTCGTCACACGCCAGTTATACGATTTGGCATTCAGGCTCTTACTGCCGTCCAGCACGTAGGTGATCACCCCCGTGGTCGGAGAAACCAGAGCGTAATCTGCGCCTGCCACAGCCGTTGGAGCCGGCGCGACAGGCGTGCTACCGTCTTTGAGCGCCATAATACGGGCCACCGCACGCTCCATATCAGGTTGAGTACCCACTTTTGCCGAATCCCCGTTGGCCAGTGGCGTTCCGGTCTCCGCCAGAATCTGACGCATTTGCCGCGGTGTCACGGTAATACCGTTGGCTTTGGCGATGCCTGACAGGCTGGCTACCACACCCGCAATAATCGGGTTCGAGGAAGAAGTTCCGGCAAACGTCGCGGTATAAGAATCGTTAACGCCGCCATTTTTATAGAGATCGCCATAACCTGTGCTCACTACGTCCCAGCAGCCCCATGCAGAGCTGGTGACACGCGAACCATAGGTGCTGAACGACGCTTTTTTACCGTCTTTTGCACAAAACGCACCCGCCAGGATAGCCCCGGAGTCCCGCACGTTCACGTCAAACTCCCCCTGGAAGCCTGGGCTATCCAGGTTGACGTTCCCGTTACCTGCCGCCTCAACAACGTGAACGCCTTTATCCGTCAGCGCTTTAATCACATCGTAATAGGCGGGCTCGGACTCCATTGCCACCCAGCAATCCTTCTGACAACCCGCTGGATAACCGCCCGCTACGTGTACCCCAATCTGCACCACATCGCCAGCTTTTAGCAACGGAATTAAATTATAGAGGTTATTATGCGCTGAGGCCGCGTACCCCAGTCGGCTTTTCCAGCTTATCCCTCGAATACCGGTGCCAATATCTTTCGCTGCCATAATCCCGACGGAAGCGGTGTCATGATCTTGCTTTTCAACATACGTTGTCTTTCCAGAGCTGAGGCTCATTGGCGGTAAGTTGAGGTGGTAGGTATTCCAGGGATAAATCTCCGTTGAAATAATCGTCACTCCTTCACCCGCACTGCCTGCATAGTGATCAACGCTTTCGCGGTTTACGCCCCCCATATAATAACCGGCGCGCTTAACATCAGGTGCTTTGAGATAATCTTGCTTATTGCGAAAATCCGGAACGGCAGCAGACGTTAAATTATTATTTACCGAAGATTTAACCTGCGGCGTAAGGGCGTTTTCATCCAGCGACACCGGTTCGGCCTCCGGATAAACAAACTCTACGTTCTGATTCTGCTCCAGCTCAGTAATAATATGGTTAATGTAGGTTTTATCCTGACGTTTATCTTGCGGTAACGCGATACGCAGATAACGGTCAAAGCCATAGCGTTTATTGAGTTCCGTTAACTCGGATGACTGATTTGAACTCCGCAAATTAGTCGGCCGAAACATATTTGTGGTGATAAGGGAAGGATCATTCAGGGTAATTTTATTGTTTGTCGCTTTTAGCAAACCTGTAGTGGGTTTTAGCTTGAGTACAATTGCTGTGTAGGTCGCATTGTCATGTGCAAACTCATTTTGCACATGATTTTCTGCCGTAGCGGAAAATGAAATTGCTGCACAAATAAAAAGGGACAAGGTACTTTTTTTCATGGTAATCACGGTTCCTTTGTGAATCGACATTTCTCCTTTTTCAGTATCTGTGATACATGCACCGTGATGAATAAGAACTTCCTAATCTGGGGGAACAATCTTTCTATAATTGAATAAGAAAAATCTATATCTCGTTTCTTTATATTTCGCAACGCGAGGATACACCTGGATACAAAAACCGCAAAGATTAAGCATAATGAAATAATCAATATCCGTCGCCGCTAAAAATACTCTCATTGTTACTGCTATTTTACCGCAGCCTGGATTTTAATAACGATATATCTTGCGAGGGATTCCAACCCCGCCATTATCATGTAAGGGTTAATACGACGCATCATTATGGACATTAAAATCGTTATCGCTGAAGAATCCTCGTTGATTCGCCGCGGCTTATCCTCAATGATGCAACCGCTCTCGTTACCCGCCTCAGGCATGAATCAGAGATGTGTTTTGACCGGTGAAGCAGCCTCTTCCGCAGAACTTCTGTCGCTTCTTGGCCAGCATAACCCCGATATCGTTATCCTCAGCTATTCACTGACAACCAGCTTTAATCGCTCTCCTCTCACGGGTATGGACGGTCTGAAGCTGTTGAAATGGCTCCATCAGACTTATCCTACGCTCAGCATTATCCTGCTCTCGCCCTATGCAAACGCCATGTTTATTCGTCAGGCGCTAAAGGAAGGCGTCAGATCGTATTTGTCGCGGGATATCAACGAGCAAACCTTAAGCCAGGCGATTGCTACAGTTCTTAAAGGTGAGATCTATATCGAAAGCCAGCTGGTAAATATGCTTTTTCGTCATGAGATGACAGATATTGAAAAACTCTCGCCGCGGGAAATCGATGTGCTGCGTCTGATATGTAACGGATTAAATTTGAAGGAGATTGCACAATATATGCACCTGAGCATCAAAACAGTCAGTGCACATAAGATCCGGGCGATGGAAAAACTGGATGTGCAAAACGACTACCAGCTTTACTCTCTGATCATCAAGAACCAGATGTTCGACATCAGGATATAAAACTCCCCCGCCGCGACGACGGGAGAGCCGTTCACGCCTCAGGCAGTTCCGCCAGCGGCCAGCGCGGACGCACGGACACGCTCAGGTCGGACGTTGCGCCCGCATTCAGGCGCACCATACCCGCATAAGCGATCATCGCGCCGTTATCGGTACAGAATTCCGGGCGGGCATAAAACACTTCCCCGCGACGCTTTTGCATCATCTCGGCGAGCTTCGCACGCAGCGTGCGGTTAGCGCTGACGCCGCCCGCCATCACCAGACGCTTAAAGCCGGTCTGATCCAGCGCGCGCTTGCACTTGATCATCAGCGTATCGACTACCGCGTCTTCGAATGCACGGGCGATATCGGCACGGGTCTGCTCGCTGTCATCGTTATTACGGATCGTGTTCGCCGCGAAGGTTTTCAGCCCGGAGAAGCTGAAGTCCAGCCCCGGACGGTCGGTCATCGGACGCGGGAAGACAAAGCGCCCTTCCGTTCCCTGCGACGCCATTTTGGAGAGCATCGGGCCACCCGGGTAATCCAGCCCCAGCAGCTTGGCGGTTTTATCGAACGCTTCACCGGCGGCATCGTCGATCGACTCGCCCAGCAGCTCGTACTTGCCAATGCCCGTTACGCTAATCAGCTGCGTATGGCCGCCGGAGACCAGCAGCGCAACAAACGGGAATTCAGGCGGATTCTCTTCCAGCATCGGCGCCAGAAGGTGCCCTTCCATATGGTGAACCGGGATTGCCGGCACATCCCACGCAAACGCCAGTGAACGGCCAACCGTCGCGCCAACCAGCAGCGCGCCAACCAGGCCCGGGCCAGCGGTATACGCCACTGCATCAATCTCTTTTGCCGTTAATCCCGCTTCTTTCAGCGCCGCCTGAATCAGGGGAACCGTTTTACGCACGTGGTCACGAGAGGCCAGTTCAGGTACGACGCCGCCGTAGTCAGCGTGCAATTTCACCTGACTATACAGCTGGTTGGCCAGAAGCCCTTTTTCGTCGTCGTAAATGGCGATGCCGGTTTCATCGCAGGATGTTTCAATACCCAGTACACGCATGACTTGTTTTACCTCGTTTCAATACCGCGCAGTGTAGAGCCTGGGCGGGTTGATGTAAAACTTTGTTCGCCCCAGGAAGAAGGCTCGTGTATACTCCTCACCCTTATTAAAGTCCCTTTCAAAATCGCATCGGTGCTTTACAAAGCAGCAGCATTTGCAGTAAAATTCCGCACCATTTTGAAATAAGCTGGCGTTGATGCCAGCGGCAAACCGAATTTATTAAAGGTGAGAGTTACATGCCGGTAATTAAAGTACGTGAAAACGAGCCGTTCGACGTAGCACTGCGTCGCTTCAAACGTTCATGCGAGAAAGCAGGTGTTCTGGCTGAAGTTCGTCGTCGTGAGTTTTATGAAAAACCAACGACCGAACGTAAGCGCGCTAAAGCTTCCGCTGTGAAACGTCACGCGAAGAAACTGGCTCGCGAAAACGCACGCCGTACTCGTCTGTACTAATTGTTTGAGGGCCTCAGCCCTCAATTGACAGACAGAGTAATAGTCGTAAGGCCGTGCTTCCGGAAGGAATGCGCGGCTTGTTTTCGTTTATAAGTCGCTTAAAATTTTGGGGCATATGGCCGGAAGAATCCCACGCGTTTTCATCAATGACCTGCTTGCCAGAACCGACATCGTCGATCTCATCGACGCGCGGGTAAAGCTAAAAAAGCAGGGCAAGAACTACCATGCGTGCTGTCCGTTCCATAACGAAAAAACCCCCTCCTTCACCGTAAACGGTGAAAAGCAGTTCTACCATTGCTTCGGCTGTGGCGCACACGGTAATGCCGTCGATTTTTTGATGAACTACGACAAGCTCGAGTTCGTTGAAACCGTCGAAGAGCTGGCGGCGATGCATAACCTTGAAGTGCCGTATGAAGCAGGCAGTGGGCCAAGTCAGATCGAGCGCCATCAACGGCAAACGCTGTATCAACTGATGGATGGCCTGAATTCGTTTTACCAACAGTCTCTTAAGCACTCTGCGGCTGAGCCTGCGCGTCAGTATCTGAACAAGCGCGGACTGAGCGACGATGTCATTGCGCGTTTCGCTATTGGTTACGCCCCGCCCGGCTGGGACAACGTGTTAAAGCGTTTTGGCGGCAATAGCGAAGATCGTAAGTCTCTCATCGATGCAGGCATGCTGGTCACCAACGACCAGGGACGAAGCTACGACCGCTTCCGCGAACGGGTCATGTTCCCGATCCGCGACAAGCGTGGCCGGGTAATTGGTTTTGGTGGTCGCGTGCTGGGTGATGCCCTGCCGAAGTACCTCAACTCCCCGGAAACCGATATTTTCCATAAGGGCCGCCAGCTGTACGGTCTTTATGAGGCGCAGCAGAATAATGCGGAACCTCCGCGTCTTCTGGTCGTCGAAGGCTATATGGACGTCGTGGCACTGGCGCAGTACGACATCAACTACGCGGTTGCGTCGTTAGGTACGTCCACCACCGCCGATCATATTCAACTGCTGTTTAGGGTGACCAACAACGTCATCTGCTGTTATGACGGTGACCGCGCAGGACGCGACGCCGCCTGGCGTGCGCTGGAAACCGCGCTCCCCTACATGACCGACGGGCGTCAGCTACGCTTTATGTTTCTGCCCGACGGTGAAGACCCGGATACGCTGGTGCGTAAAGAGGGCAAAGCGGCGTTTGAAGCGCGGATGGAGCAGGCTCAGCCGCTCTCCACGTTTTTGTTTAACAGCCTGATGCCGCAGGTCGATTTGAGTACCCCTGACGGGCGCGCGCAGCTCAGTACGCTGGCGCTGCCGTTAATCAGCCAGGTGCCCGGCGAAACGCTGCGCATCTATCTGCGTCAGGAGCTAGGCAACAAGCTCGGCATTCTGGATGACAGCCAGCTTGAACGTTTAATGCCTAAACTGGCTGAAAACGGCGCGGTTCGCCCCGCGCCTCAGCTAAAACGCACAACCATGCGTATACTGATAGGGTTGCTGGTACAAAATCCCGAGCTTGCACCGCAGGTGCCGTCGCTGGCGGGTTTGAACCACGAAAAATTGCCCGGCCTTGGCTTATTTTCAGAACTGGTCAACACGTGTTTGTCTCAGCCAGGTCTGACCACCGGACAACTTTTAGAGCACTATCGCGGCACAAAAGAGGCCGCTACCCTTGAAAAATTGTCGATGTGGGACGATATAGCAGATAAGGATATTGCAGAAAAAACGTTCACCGACTCACTCAACCATATGTTTGATTCGATGCTTGAGCTGCGCCAGGAAGAGTTGATTGCTCGCGAGCGCACACACGGTTTAAGCAGCGAAGAACGCCGGGAGCTCTGGATGATTAACCAGGAACTGGCGAAGAAATAAAAAATTTAACGGCTTAAGTGCCGAATATCGATCGGGAAGCCCCCGGCAGCCGCACTGAGAGGCAGCGGCAAAAATATAAGTACGCCCTCGCTTTAAAGGTTGGCAGCCCCATCGCCGACACCAATCAAACGAATTAAGTGTGGATACCGTCTTATGGAGCAAAACCCGCAGTCACAGCTGAAACTTCTTGTCCAACGTGGTAAGGAGCAAGGCTATCTGACCTATGCCGAGGTCAATGACCATCTGCCGGAAGATATCGTCGATTCAGATCAAATCGAAGATATCATCCAAATGATCAATGACATGGGCATTCAGGTGATGGAAGAAGCACCGGATGCCGATGATCTGTTGCTGGCTGAAACCTCCAACAACACTGACGAAGATGCGGAAGAAGCTGCTGCACAGGTACTGTCCAGCGTGGAATCTGAAATCGGGCGTACCACTGACCCGGTCCGCATGTACATGCGCGAAATGGGTACCGTTGAACTGTTGACCCGCGAAGGCGAAATTGACATCGCAAAACGCATCGAAGACGGGATCAACCAGGTTCAGTGCTCTGTTGCCGAGTACCCGGAAGCGATCACCTATCTGCTGGAGCAGTACGATCGCGTTGAAGCGGAAGAAGCGCGCCTGTCTGACCTGATCACCGGTTTTGTCGACCCGAACGCTGAAGAAGATATGGCGCCTACCGCCACTCACGTCGGTTCTGAACTGTCTCAGGAAGAGATGGATGATGACGAAGACGAAGATGAGGAAGAGAGCGACGACGACACCGCGGACGATGACAACAGCATCGACCCGGAGCTGGCGCGTGAGAAGTTTGCCGAGCTGCGTACCCAGTACGAAGTGACGCGTGACACCATCAAAGCGAAAGGCCGCAGCCATGCCGCCGCTCAGGAAGAGATCCTGAAGCTGTCTGAAGTATTCAAACAGTTCCGCCTGGTGCCAAAACAGTTCGACTACCTGGTAAACAGCATGCGCGTGATGATGGATCGCGTACGCACCCAGGAACGCATCATCATGAAGCTGTGCGTTGAGCAGTGCAAAATGCCGAAGAAGAACTTCATCACCCTCTTCACCGGCAACGAAACCAGCGAAACCTGGTTCAACGCGGCTATCGCGATGAACAAGCCGTGGTCTGAAAAACTGCACGACGTGAAGGACGATGTCTATCGTGGTCTGCAGAAGCTGCAGCAGATCGAAGAAGAGACCGGGCTGACCATCGAGCAGGTTAAAGACATCAACCGTCGTATGTCCATCGGTGAAGCGAAAGCCCGCCGTGCGAAGAAAGAGATGGTTGAAGCGAACTTGCGTCTGGTTATCTCTATCGCCAAGAAATACACCAACCGTGGTCTGCAGTTCCTGGATCTGATTCAGGAAGGCAACATCGGTCTGATGAAAGCGGTAGATAAGTTTGAATACCGTCGTGGTTACAAGTTCTCCACCTACGCAACCTGGTGGATCCGTCAGGCTATCACCCGCTCTATCGCGGATCAGGCGCGCACCATCCGTATTCCGGTGCATATGATTGAGACCATCAACAAGCTCAACCGTATTTCCCGCCAGATGCTGCAGGAGATGGGCCGCGAGCCGACGCCGGAAGAGCTGGCCGAGCGCATGCTGATGCCGGAAGACAAGATCCGTAAAGTGCTGAAGATCGCCAAAGAGCCAATCTCCATGGAAACACCAATCGGTGATGATGAAGATTCGCATCTGGGTGATTTCATCGAGGATACCACCCTCGAGCTGCCGCTGGACTCTGCGACCACCGAGAGCCTGCGTGCTGCGACGCACGACGTTCTGGCTGGCCTGACCGCCCGTGAAGCGAAAGTCCTGCGTATGCGTTTCGGTATTGATATGAACACCGACCACACGCTGGAAGAAGTGGGTAAACAGTTCGACGTTACCCGCGAACGTATCCGTCAGATCGAAGCGAAGGCGTTGCGTAAGCTGCGTCATCCAAGCCGCTCTGAAGTGCTGCGTAGCTTCCTGGACGACTAATCCAGGTAAACAGCAAAAAGCTCCCAATCGGGAGCTTTTTTTTTGTTTATTCCCTCTCCCTGTGGGAGAGGGATCCCCAGTAATTTATAAGCAGAAGCAATAACCTTGTTTCAGAACGAGTGAAGACTTTCAGCGATGCCCTAGTCCGGCTGTAAATCGCTGAGGCGTTTCCTGCAGGCCGGGGCGAGGCGCATGGTTGCGCCGAGAGGGCGGGTTTTACAGGGACGTTACCTCCGCCCGTCCCCGATAAGCCGGAAGGAATAAGCTGAGGGCACCGCGAAGCGGCGATTTACCGCCGGGAGCCCGGGTCGCCAGGGTGGTGGCGACTGAGCCACCCTGGCACGTTCACAGGCCATGTCGTTAAAGAGTAGCAAAGAACATAAAGTGAACGGAATGACCACCACGGCCGTATATTCCCCTCACCCTAACCCTCTCCCCAGAGGGGCGAGGGGACTGTTCCGTGCTGCCATAACGTTGTGGGGATCCCTCAGTCATGTGGGGAGAGGGTGAGGGCATCAGGCCGCAGAGGATTATAGCCCCCGCACCATCAGCGCCTCATCCAGCTCCCGGTACGCCTCCACCAGCTTATCCAGAGTCGCCCTGTTGAGCCCGCTCGGGTTCGGCAGCACCCATACCTGCGTAACGCCAATCATGATGCTCTGCTTGCCCCACTGCGTTCCGCGCTGGCTAAACGCCTGCTCGTAGGCCTGCTTGCCGAGGATCGCCAGCGCGGCCGGCTGATAATCCTCTATCTTCTTGATCAGCTCCCGCCCGCCGCTGCGCAGTTCATGCAGGTTGACCTCGCTTGCCTGCACCGTAGGCCGCTCGACCAGCATGGTGATCCCGCAGCGCGTGTCCAGCAGATGCTGCTCCTCTTCGGGCTTGAGTAGCCTGTCGGTAAACCCGGCCTGGTAGATCACCTTCCAGAAGCGATTCCCCGGATGGGCGAAGTGAAAACCGGTGTGCGCCGAGGACTTACCCGGGTTGATTCCGCAGAACACCACCCGCAGGCCTGGGGCCAGAATATCGTTGATCATCTTTACTCCCGCTCGATACATCGTCAGGGAAGTATAAAGGATTGATTATGCGTTGTTTATAAAAACAGCAGGCAGGTGTGAATGGCTGGATTGCTGCGGGGAGTTACTTTATAATTCACCGCCACGGCCCCTTAGCTCAGTGGTTAGAGCAGGCGACTCATAATCGCTTGGTCGCTGGTTCAAGTCCAGCAGGGGCCACCAAATTTTAGCTTTAGAATCATATAATTAAGCCACTCAATTGAGTGGCTTTTTTATTGGTTTTTTTGAGCCGGTGACGCAGCCGCTAACCGTGGTTCAGCGAAGCCGTTCGGACACGCTCAGACGCAGCGGGAGTCGCAATCAGGCGCTCCACGGACTCCATCGTCACGAACGTACAGCTGCAGTCCACATTGGTGCACTGGTGATAGCGCTCTTTGGTATTTTCACTTAGATAGCGACTGGTACGCGCATGCGCAGAGTGCTTGCACTTAGGACAATGAAACATGTACCCCTCCACTTGATTCACATTTTGTGAATTAATAATACCCAAAATAAAACCAATAGCAACTACATTACTCACTATCAACCGTAAATTTTTCGTCGGTGACGTTCAGCTCAAGCTTAAGCTGCGTGGTAAATCCGCTATCGTTAAGGGTATGCACCACCTCGCTGATGATCCACGCCTGCTCGTCAATGACGCGTTTAAAACCGTTTACCAGCACCGGCGTTTCGGGGAACAGATCGGCGCGCCCCAGCGCAAGCTGGATGGAAAACGCCACGGTTCCCCGCTGAAGCGCACGCCACTTCGCCTCTGCGGCCCTGAGCGCCTGCTCTTCAGAAGCATAAACCGTAGTGAGCTCAAATACGTTTTCCGCCGATCCCACCAGCCTCTCTTGCGGTTTCTGCTCCTTGCCACCTGCTTCCGCTACCGGTGCGGCGGCTTCCGGGTGCTGCAGTCCTTCTGTCGGCTGCCCTCCTGGCTGACGAAAAATACTCAATTGAGGATTTTGTTGTTTGGGGTCACGCGTTTGCAGCCATTTGGCCGTTACGCCGGAATAATTTTCACGGTCAGCGACGGAAAAAAGGTGCTTATCGCCATCCCCACGTTCAATCATCATTAAGGAAAGCGGAGCGCCGCTGGCCGTCACGGCATGGCCCGCTTTCATAAAGATAATCTTCCCGGCTTTGATTGAAACAAATGCTCCATTACGTTCGGCAAGGCGGGAGAGAAACGCCGCGTCAGTCTCCTGAGACTGGTCAATATGAGAGATGGCGATGGATGTTAGCCCCGCCGCGACGCTGGCGGTCAACTGGTTACGCTGAGCGATAGTATCGACTATCGCGCCAATCGTCGTGTCATGCCACGACTGTTCGCGCCGCACGTTTAGCTTTCCACGAAAATCTGCGCTGAATCCCCGGATGGTCAGCGTGTCCGGGGCGCCCTGGAATTGAATCGCATCAATCGTAAAGTCCCCTTTCTCCTCGAGCGGGGTTCCCTCCCATCCCAGCCATAAGGACAGCCTTGCCCCCCGGGCAGGCAAGTCCAGCAGCCCGTCGGAATCATCCAGTTGAATATCCAGCTGATCGGCTTCCAGCCCCCGTTTGTCGGTCATGGTCAGGCTGATAAGACGATGGCTGAAATTTTGCGTGATATCACGATCGTCAAGCTTAAGCATAAAATCAGGGGCGATTTTTCCACCCGCCCGGATATTCATTTCGGCGATCATCCCACCAGCCCTCCAATGCTATTCCGTGCGCTTTCCACCAGCTCTGAGGCCTGCGTTCGCAGGTCGCCAAACGTTGCCATCAGTGATTCATCCACGCGTTTAAGCTCCAGAGTAAAATTAATTTTTCGGGCGGTACCGTCACTGTAAAAATCCGAATGCGTGTGCGTGACTTTCTCAATGATAAACATGCCGTGAATGATGCCGGTACCGTCTATCAACGGCCATGCCCGCCCCTCATTCGCCATCAGCTCAACCGCCTTGAGAGAAAGCCGTCCTCCCGTGAGTTCCGGGTAAAGTAAGCCGGAGAGGCTAAAGGATGTCTCACCTTCGCCAAGGTACTGCCAGGCTTTGGGTTTCCCGATGCGAGAGCTGGATGCCCAGCGGTAGTCTTTTGTGAATATCATTGACTGATACGGTAAGGTTCGTCGTTCAAAGACAAACAGACCCAGCACCATTAACATTTTCTCTCTCCTCAACCATACGTAAAGCTGGATTGCTGCCGTCTCGCTTTATCCTGTTCAATGTTATCTATTACCTCCCGGATTTGACGCGTCAGATCCGTTCCGGAGGCCGTGCCCCCCTGCAGCGTGATGTTATATTCGCTTTTACTCTGATCGACGTAAGAGCGTCCTCCTGTAGCGATGGTCGGCTGATACCCCAGGCTGCCGCCAGAGATCCCCGCGCCCGGAATATAAGCGCTGCCCGCCGGTGAAGATGCTGCTTCTGCTTTTGCCGCAGCGGCGTCGAGATCGCCCGACTCGTTTTTGATAAGACCGAGTTTCTCCAGCAGCCAGCTGGCCTTCCCGCTCAGGCTGTTAAAGAGATCAAGCGGTGCCATTAACGCATCGCCCAGCGCCTGACCAAAAATCACGCCAGCGTTTTTACAGCCATCCAGCGTTTCCTGCGTCGCCTTGATCGGCGTGATTAAGTCGGTGAACCATTGCCAGATACCACCCAGCTTCTCCGAGATAGCGTCAAACACCGCCATCACCGGTGAGAACAGCGCACCCAGCGGTGCGAAAGCCGTCGAAAGCCCTTCCATCACCCCGCCAAAGAAGGCGCTGATGGGCTCCCAGTATTTAAAAATCAGTAAGGCACCGGCAGCAATCGCCGCGCCAAGGGCAATTACCGGCCAGCTAAGGGCACCCAGCACCGTCATGATGGCGCCGCCCACCACGCTGAATACCGTTCCCAACATCCCGGCCGCGGTAATAACCATATTGACGCCCGTCAGAACCGGGCCGACAACCGTGCCTACGCCACCCAGTACGCCAGAGAACGCCTGGGCGCCGACAACGATGCTGGCGAGGGTCTGCGTCAGCTCAGGGTTGGCATTCACCCAAAGAGAGGCCGTGCCAAGCCAGCCGGTTGCGGTTGTTATCAGGTTGCGCAGAGCGCCATCCGCTTTATCAAATACATCAATCTTCAACCCGTTCCACGCGGCCTGGAATCGGTTGATATCGCCGTCAAGATTGTCGGTCTGCACGGACGCCGCAATCGCGGTACTGCCCTTTGCCCCCTGCAACTGCTGGCGTTTTTCATCAAGCGATCCATCACCCGCAGCGGAAGCCAGCGCCCCCGCGGCTTTTATGGCATCCGGAGTCTGAACATGGCGTAACATCGCGCTGAGCGCGTCCCCGGCGGCGGCGCCTTTCATTCCTTTTTCCGCCAGAACGCCCAGCAGCGCGGTGGTCTCTTCAAGCCCCATACCGGATGCACCCGCAGCGGGCGCAGCAGAGGTGACGGCCGCCACCATCTCAGCGAGGCTGGTATTCGAAGAGGTAAAACCGCGCGTAAGCACATCTGCGATGCGTCCCGCGTCCGCATCGGCCAGGCTATACGCGGCCTGAGTACTGGCGATCATATCGGCCGCGTTAGCCGCGTCGACACTCCCCGCCAGGCTGAGGTTGACCGTTGGCGCGGTAGCCGCAAGCAGCCCATCGGCGTCATAGCCTGAACGAGTCAGTTCGGTTTGTGCCCGGAGGACCGTATCTGCAGGGACTCCGGTCCTGGCACTGACCTCCCGCGCCTGCTGGCGAATCGCCTCAAGCCGGGGATCCCCTTTCGCCAGACCAAGGTTTGCCTGAATGGCCGACATCTGCTTTTCAAAGCTGATGCCAGGCGCCATAAACCGGGACGTCTGTTCAAAGCCCGCTTTTGCCATGCCCACGCCTGCATTCGCAAGCTGACGCACCCGCGCGGTAACGCGTTTGCCTGACTCGTAGCGATTCTGAACGTTACTCAGCCGCTCCTGCTGCTGATTGACGCGGGCCAGCGCATCACGCTGTCGGTTAAGCTGCTGCGTTTTTTCGCTGATGTGGGTGCGCAAACGACGCTCATCCGACGAGAGCGTGCGCGTGTTGACTCCCGCCTGAGCGAGTTCAGTGCGCTGACGCTGTACCGAGTAGCGTAAGCTGTTGTACTCAAGCTTAAGGTCGGCCGCCGATTTTCGGGCTGCAGTCAGCGCATCAGCCTGTGCCTGGGTGGGGTTTTGCGTGTTTTTAAACTGCACCGCCAGCGCCGCTGCCTGCTGTTTCGCCTGAGCAAGCGACTGCTCCGTCACGGTGAGCTGGGCGTTTGCTTTCCTGAAGCCGTCAATACGCCCCGCCTGTTCATCGAGTGCCCCCAGCGCCGTCTGCGCATCGCGGATATCGCTCGCGAGAGTGAGGCTGGCGTTCTGGAGAGCGTTAAGCGGTCGGGTTGCCCGGTCGACTGCCTTCAGCAGCTCCTCAAGTCTGACATTATTACTCATGGTGGTTTCCGCTTCGCTGCAGCGCTTTTTCGCGCCATAAGAGGAGTTCGGTCACGCTAAGGGAGTACAGTTCTGACGGCGGCCAGTGAAAGATCACCGCGATATCCGCCATCAGATCGTCGACCGACACATTTTCGGGAAATTTCAGCGAGCCGAAGCCGGTGACAAAAAACCGATCACCTTACCTGCAAAAGAGAGCAGATCGCAGGCATCCAGGCGCGCCACCTCATGCTCGGTCAGCGCCGGGGAGGTCATTCGCGGCAGCACCTTAATCAGCGCATCGACGTCAGATTGCGCCAGCGATGCCAGCGATACCCCACGCAGGGTCCCCGCATTGGGTTTAGAAACCGTTACCTTTTCAATTTTTTGCTCGCCGCGCTGAACGGGGCTATCAAGCGTGACGATATGTGGGTTTTCACTTTCGTTCATGGCGGTCTCGTTGATATTTTCCATTTCGTTACTCTTCAGAAAGTTAACTCACCGGCCGGTAATCCCGGCCGGTTAAAGGGTTACAGGCCGATGGCCTTACGGTGTTCTGCCAGGCGATCGACGCCATCGACTTTGAGCACCATGTTGATGATGTCGATTTCGATGATCTCTTTGCCATCAATGGTCAGCTGGTAGTAAGCGCATTCGGTGGACATCTTGGTGGTGCCGCTCTCGCCCTGCTTGTTTTCACCGCCATCAAACTCTTTATGACGGCCGCGCATGACGATTTCGACGGCGGAGATTTCGCCGGTATCATCGCGCTGATAAGAGCCGGTAAAGCGCAGAGGCACGCTGTCCGCGCCCGGAGAGGCATACTGCGCCCACAGCGCGGCGTCCGGCAGACCGCCAACGGTCCACTCCAGCGCCAGGGCATCATCGTCCAGGCCGAGGTCGACAGAGACCGAGCCCGGCATACCGCCGCCGCGATACTTCTCCAGCTTGCGGGTAAGCTTCGGTAGGGTCACAGACTCAACAACGCCCATATAGCTCAGGCCATCGTTGAACATATTCAGATACTTAAGTTTGCGTGGTAACGCCATGCTTCAGCTCCTTAGCTGTTAACCGAATCTGACAGGTCTGCCAGATAGGTATCGGTGATGCGCTGGCGCAGGGTCAGATTTTCCAGCGGCGGGACAGGGGTGTAGTCGTAATCGATATACAGTTTCCCCGCTTTCAGGGTTGATGTATCGTTCGACTCAGGGTCATACCAGCAGGAGCCGTCGACGATATAGCCGTTGGTTTTCAGCTCGCGGAACTTGGCGTTAATACCGGAAACGATGTCGCGGATAAGCGTTGGCGTGATGGGTTTATCCATCGCCCACGCGTGCGCTTCCGCCATGGTATCGGCCAGCACCTGCGCGGTACGGGTGTAGTTTTCAAAGACGAATAACGGGTCGTCAGAACAGGTACGGTTACCCCAGAATTTGAAGCCGTCGTTGCGAATCAGCGTGGTAACGCCAGCCTGGTTGAGCAGGTTCGCATCGGTAGCCTGTTCCTGCAGATCCCAGGAGACTGAGGCGCTTACGCCGGTAACGCCGTTGACGCCAACGTTTGACAGGGTTTTATGCCAGCCGATTGTCTGGTCGATTTTGGCGCGCAGGCCAAGCGCGCGGGCGGTAGCCCAGGCCGTCGTCGTTGCGTTCGTGGTGGTATCCCATGCCAGAAAATCAGGATGGATAACCATCAGCTCGCGCTGGCTGAAGTTTTTGCGGTAGTCGATCGCTTCAGAAATGGTTTTACAGCCCCACGCGCTGACATAGCCGAACGCGCGCAGGCTCTGGCACATGGCGGCCAGTGCGGTCGCCACTTCCTGAGAGTCCAGCCCCGGTACCCCGAGAATACGCGGCTTAACGCCGGTTACCGTTTTCGCGGTCAGCAGCGCCTTCAGGCCGGTATATTTACCGTTTTCATCGGTGGTACCGATGATGTTGGAAACGGTTTGCTTGCGCGCCTCTTCCGGGGTTTCTGCACTACCTTCGGCCACACGAACAACAACGACAACCGGTTTGCACTGGTCGGCGATCGCCTGCAGAGAAGCGGACAGCGTCCCCGCCTTGCCGGCTTTCGCAATCGCGTTTTGCACGTTGGTAATGAGCACTGGCTCGTTTAAAGGAAATGTCTTGTCGTCAGCATCGCTGGCCGTACAGACCATGCCGATGATTGCCGTCGAGACGGTGGAAATGGTGCGGGTGCCATCGTTGATTTCGATAACTTCCACGCCGTGGTGATAGTCGCCCATCCGGTTAACTCCTTCGTTTAGTGGTGAGGCTATTTTCTCTTGGGCGAAGGAGGTATGAAACGTAATGCCGTTGGAGGTAAGACAGCACAACGCACAGTGAGTGGTTGACCCGCGCGGGAAAGGTGACCGACCGTTTTGAGCGATAAATCATGAGTCATTGATCGTCGATAACCATGATTAATGATTGAATATTATCGATATCGTTGCGCCATTAACGATGGTTATGACAATTTTACTCTGGTTAACAGGCTTTCTGACTGCATGATGGATTTTGGGTTATTGCTGGTTGAAATTTTTTGTCGGTGATAGAACAGAAGAATATGAGGGACGCCCCTACAAATAAGAAATAGCCCGCGTAATGCGGGCCTTTTCTTTATAATAAAAGACAGTTTAAACAGATATCCACTCGGGAGCTTTAGGCCAGTCAGGCGTAATGAGGTCAACCCCCGTCAGTTCAACAACGTATTTTTTCAGTTCTTCCAGTTGTATTCTTTCTTCCTCGGTGGCAATCCCCAAATCAACTGCAGACTGCAGCGGAAAAGCGCTAACCGCCGCCTCTCGTTGCCTGCTCAATAGCTCTCTGCGATTAGCTGCGAGGGTTTCTTCTGGTGTTCTGACCGGTGCGCTTACAGTGACCCACTCCATCTGTTTGCTCTCGACGTTGTAACCGGGGGCGCAGTTAACGGGGGCAGCGCCGACAAATTTTTCATGTTCTGAATCACTGACCCGAACAAGGTCATCCGGCAGAGCGTTAACAGACTTGTAATAGCGCAGACTTTTTATCGGATAAAAGCCGCGCGTTTTATTGCTGAATAACTGACTATGCATAACTAGTATCCTGTTACCACAAAAGAGAATGTGCCATCCGTATTGCGTGTGTGCAAGTTGAAAGCGTTTGCGCTTACAGCAGAAGCTGACCACCATGAATCCGAATCATTACCACCATTTCCGCTGTATGAACCTGAAATCGCAAGAATCCCGTTCGGGAATGATGCTGGTAAATATACGGTGACGTCCGGGTTTGTTCGTGAACTGGAATACACACCACCAATACACTGCATGAAAATCTGTCCATTACCGTGACGGTAATAGGCGGAATAATTCCCGGTATTTGTTGACCCCGACTGATTTGGGGGCGGGTTATTTGATGAGTAAACTCTCACCTGTCCACCGGATTCAAAAACCCCCTGACCAGCAACTATATTCCCACCAGAATTAAGCTGACCTGATGCATATATATTTGCGGCAGAAGTAATATCTCCAGCAGCATCGACTCGACCCCCACTATAAACTTGCGATGGCACGTCTAATCTACCATTTGCATTAAATGCCAATATGGCACCGCTACCGTTATCTCCAATAACCTGAATTACTGCGGAACCAAAGTCGCCTAATCCTGAGCGTAAAATCCCGAAACTTACAGCTGAGCCGTAGCCATGATAATCTGTTTGTGACAGCCCTTTAATTATGGGGAGGTATATAGACTGCCCCTTTGGCGTGGCATATCGTAACGGAATAATAAAAGGTGCTGTGTTTGAATACTGGTTAACAAAGCCCCCAGCCCCATACCAGCCGTAAGACCCGGATGGTTCTACCTTATAGAAACCTTCACTGCCTACCGGTCCGGGCACTTCCAGAGTACCATTTGAAGTAATATTAATCGCAGGACCTTCCCCCGCCCGCAGGTGCAGCACTTTATCGTCTGAGGCATACACCAGCCCCATTTCTTTTCCATTTGGGTCATAAAACCATAGGTGTTTATTACCTGCACCTCGGATGGAAATTGTGTTTTGGCTTAACTGAACGCCTCCATTAAGCGCTCTAATATCACCTGGAATAGTAATATTATGGGTACCCTCATCAAATTTTAGATTCTGAAAATACCGCCAGCTAATAGTAGCCCCATCATCCTCACGGATAGCATAAATCGCAGTTGGGTTCGAATAGCTTACAAACTGAATTAATGGTCTGCTTACCCTTCCACCCTGTGCAGGACCAGTAGCGTTGATAACAGTAATGAAATAAAAATCCTGATTCAGAAACGGCGGATTACTGAATGAATAGCGTGCATCAATAAATAATGATTCACCTACAACGAATTCATACGTAGCAAAATCAATTGGACCATGATACGTTTCTGATGTGAAAATTCCTTTATATCCAACAGGAATTAGTTCAGCCGTGAATTTGCCCGCCACATTCCTGAAAGCAGCATCGCCGAGACTGTTTTTCAGCATTGCGACATTATCGCTGACGGTCTTCACGGCCTTTGGAGTGGCCGCAAACGCCTCAGACGTGCTGTCAATGGCGGTACTGAGCTGAACAATCCCTTTCTGTCCTGTGGTCGCATCCTGAGCCGTATACTTCCCGCTGGCGAGGTCGTAGGCAGCCTTAACCGCTTTCGGCGTCGCAGCCAGCACTTCTGAGGAGCTGTCAGTCGCACTACTAAGCTGGGTAAACCCTTTAGCCGTTAGCGTTGCATCAGGATGGCGGCGAGACTGTTCATGATCTTCGAACTTCTCATCTACGTACTCCTGGGTCGCCATTACCGTAGACGTATCTATAGAGAGCTCGACAGAGGCAATATCACTGACCATGATCACCATCCTCACGGTCTGCGCACGGCCGGACCCTTCCTCCAACAACGGCTTATAGCTTTCCGCCATGTTGCCGACGGCAATCAGTGTCCCCGTGTCATCATAGAGCCCCATCTCCCGCATCCAAAAACCACCGCTTTCTGGAGGAATGAGAAGTTCGGCAATCACATAGTTACGTTTTTTATTGTCCTGGCTGATTTTATTCAGCGCGTGGCGCCAGACTTCATTAACCAGCTTCGTCTGCCCGGCATCAGGCACCGGCAACGAACCTCCACCGTCACCCACGGCCATCGCCGTAAAATTGACTTTCTTGCCGTTCGGGACGGTCGCTGCAGCCAGTTTTTCGGCACCGGCTTTGGTGATTACCGTTTTATATTTCACTGTCATTGTGTTCTCACTTATCCGGGATAAACCGTGATGATGTCGCCGTCATAGCTCAGGGCCCCGGTATAGAGATAACCCGGAATGTCCTGGATGATATTCAGGCCAATAAGGTGGCGGCTGGCAGGCTTTGCATCGGCAATAAGCCTCTCCATTTCGTAATACATTTCCTCGGTGATTCCCGTGTCCAACACGCCGATATCAAGGCGGAAGGTGCCGGGCGGATCGTTGGTTTGCCACCACTCGGTGACGTTAATCAGATAGCCAAGCGGCTCCACCACGCGGCGCACGGCGCCAATCGTTCCCTTGTGGGCATGAATAAACCACGCCGCGCGGATGACATCCCGCTTGGTGGCCTCCGGCCAGTTCTCATCCCAGCGGTCAACCGAAAACGCCCATGCCAGCCAGGGCAGCAGATTCGCCGGGCAGGTGTCCGCACTCCAGAGATGGCGCAGCGGAACGGGCGTGTTTTCGATGTCCGCGCAGGCGCGTGCCGCCGCCACCTCAAGCGGCGACGAGCCAACCGGTAGAAGACGCGTATTACTCATCGTTTCCCCCCACGGTTACGCTGTAGTGGCTGCACCATGAGGCCTGAGTTTCATCAAGCACGATGTCAGCCGCGGGTACGGTCAGCTCCACCCGCTGCACCCCTTCAACGTGAAGTGCAGCGTAAATGGCGGACTTGCGGATATCGCGTCCCAGCCGATGCTGGGCCGTGATATAGGCCTGTAACCGGGCTCTTGCCGCGTTGAGTACCGGCTCACTTTCGGGACCGGGAAAAAGGAAAAGCGATGCTTCAATGCTGTAGTCAACTATTTTGGCCGACTGGACGGTGACGCGGTCGGCGACAGGCCTGACGTCCTCATCGTTCAGCGCATTGCGAACAACGGTGAGCAGTTCCTCAGACGCCACGCCGTTATTCTCCCGGGAAAGCACGGAGACCGTGACGTTTGCCGGCTGTGGGCTAATTACGGAAATGTCCGCGACCCGGCCATCTGCACTCCGACCATGGAACTGATACGCACCCGTCGAACCGGCTACGCTCAGCCCTTCCGGCGCCTGCTGGATCCGCAGACGAAAATCGGTATCGGACTCCATCACAGCAGGAGTGGGCGGGAACGTGGTGTCATCGGCAGGGATAATGACCAGACGCTGAAGGTTAGCGTTTGCCCCAATCTGGTCCAGATCGCGGCCCGCGGCATAGGCCAACATAACCGCACGCGCAGCCTCATTAACCCGCTGGCGCCAGATAACTTCCCGGTAGGCGTTCTCCTGCAGCAGCTTCACAATCGGCTCGGATTCCAGGGTCAGCGTGCGTGCAATCGCCTCTCGCTCCTCTTCCGGGTAGAGGGAGACAAAGGTGGCCTTTCGTTCTGCCAACAGCGTTTCATAATCCACCTCCTCCACGACATCAGGCGCGGCGAGCTGGCTCAGATCAACAATAGCCATAGCGTTTAACTCAGTGAAATGGTGATAGAAAAGGATTGTCCGGAGGTCGGGCGCGTGCCGGTGATATCGACATACAACGTCCCGTCGTTCTCCGAACGCTCGAAAGTGATGGCCGTCAGGCTTATCCGCGGCTCCCATTGCTGGATGGCGGAATAACATGCGGCCATGATTTGCAGACGCAGCGCCGGACTCTGCGGCCTGTCGATCATCGCCGCCAGCAGCGAGCCGTAATCCCGCCGCATGACCCGCGAGCCGATCGGCGTGACCAGAATGTCGCGCACGCTTTGCCGGATGTGTTCAGCCTCTGAAATGCTAAGCCCGGTCTGCCTGTTCATCCCCCTGTAACGCACCGTCATTGTGTCCCCTTAGTCCAGCTTCCGCCGCTTTGCACACTGCCGTGCGCGTGGTTATCCACCTGCACCCCGTTGGAGGTGAATTTACCGCCGGAATGCTCGATATTTCCGGCCATCACGCCGCCCTTCTGCACTTCAAGAGAGGCGGTAATTAACCTGTTGGTACACACCACTTCAGGCGTATCCAGCGTGATGCGGGACGTTGACGTCACCCGCACCTCCGGCACGGTGGCGGTCAGCGATTCAGAGGCGGTAATATCGGCCGTTTTAATCCCTGCAACCGTCAGCGCCCCGCGCCCGGGTTCGTACTCGATCACCGCGCCGTCAGGGAACGAGACGTGGAACGCGTCAGGTGACCCGGACGGCGCCGGATGGTCGTCAGAGAAAATGCCGGGCAGCACAAAGGCGGTATCAAGCTCCCCACCGATGGCCAGCAGCAGCACCTGCTCTCCCTCGGAAGGGGCCCACCACACGCGCGAACGTCCCGCACGACAGGTTAGCCAGTTCAGCCAGGTGGTTTTCATCCCGCCGGTCTGGACACGACAAAGCCCTCTGTTGAGGTCAACGTCGGTCACAATACCGATACGAATCAGATTGCGGATCGCGCGAGCGATACCGTTCATGGAAGTTAATGTATTCATGAGAAGAGAATGCCGTTCACGCGGAACGGCAGCAACGAGACGGGGTTTTCTGCGGGATGATACAACAAGCGGTCCAGACAGCAGGCGGCAGGCGGCCTTCAGCGCGGGGAACTTACTCCTCCCACTGGCTGACCAGCTCGCCGTTGATGTACAGCGCCTTCGGCCGCGTGACGGGCTCCGGCAGCGGCGGCTCGGGGGAATACGTCGCGTGCAGAGCGCCCTGATCCTGGGAAACAAGAATACGCTCGGTTAATTGCACGCTGATGGTGATGTCCATCGTATCGTCATCGTTTAAGACGATCGCGAAGGTGTAACCGTTTTTGCGTCCTTCATCGAGGGTAAAAATATCCGGCTGGTTTTCCCGAAGCCAGGCCAGTACCGGGACGAAAAAACCGTCGCTGTCGCCGGTGAAGCCGCTGACCTTCGCGTTTAGCGCATACCGCTTTTCAAAGGAGAGCGAGGAGGCCAGTCGGGCGTCAATATTGCCGCTTCCGACCGACATCTGCAGGCGCTCCGGGTTGGCATTGAGTTGGGGGATCGCGTCAATTAATGCCTGACGCAGGCTCTTGAGTTTGTGCATCGAGTTTATCCTGACATTCTTTGATGGTTTCAACCTGCAGCGCGCAGGCGATGAGGGCGTATTCCAGCCTGCGAATATCCGCGCTGAGATCGCCGTTAGTGGCGGGTTCGCTTCCCGGCATCGGGCAGCGGCTCACCTTCGGGCAGGCGTTGTAAACAATGGGCTGCGGAGGCGCAGGCGGTGCGGGTGTGCAGCCTGCGGACAGCATCAGGCAGCTGAGCGGTATACCAGCGGCGTAACGCTTCATTTTCATTGAGTAATCTCCCGATAGTCGCTTCCCGTCTTGCCCTCTCCTCGCCCGCAGTAACAAGCTCCTCACGGAGCCTGACCTGGGCGTTTTCATTTGCTCTGGCCATTCGTTGCGACAGGGACAGCTGCTGGTTAAGCGTGGCGAGGGCCGTTTTTTGCTCGCTGGCGACCCGGTTGGCCGTGGCTAAGGAACGGGACAGGGTCAGGTTGTCATGTCGAAGCCACAGCGTGATGGCCAGCAGCCCGGCCAGCGCCAGCATGAGGGTTCTCATGGCAGCCCCTTCATGCACCAGGCCTTCTCGCGAACGCGACGATTTTCCAGCCCGGCATTTTTGACGCCGTTGACGTACACCCAGCGGGTAAGCTGCCCGCATGCCTGCGCCCACTGTTTATGCTTGATAAACGACACCAGCGTCGAACGGCAGGCGGCACCTGCGCCGACATTAAACGTAAAACTCACCAGCGCGTCGTAGACCCGGGGCGGCATCTCTACCGGCGCACACGCCGCCAGACGCCGCTCAACGTTGAGCACATCAGCAACCAGGTTTACCGCAGCCTCACGCTCGGTAATGTCCCGCGTCGGCACAACGTTTGCCGTGTGGCCAATGCCGGACGTCCATACGCCGGCGCTACACCGGTAGGGCGAAAGGCGACATCCTTCGAGATCGGCAATCAACGCCAGCCCCTCCGGGGACGTTTTCAGTAATCGAAAGTCAGGCATCAGCACCGCCAGGGCCAGCACGCCGACGACGCTGCAACGCTTAATGATTGAGTTCACGAATGCTCTTCTTATCGAGGCCCAGAGACTGGAGATAGCGCCAGGTTTTGCGCTTAAACCAGTAATTCGTCAGCGCGGTAAAAATGGCGCAAAGACTCCCCACGTACAGCGCGACTTTCTCAGGAGACATCGCCCCGAACCAGGCCAGCGCCACGGCCAGCCAGTAGGCGATAAACGTGGTGATTTTCTCCAGGCTCAGTCCCATAGGTTTACGGATTCTTTTGTGGGGGCGCTATTCACCTCCGGCATCTCTACCGGCGTGCCGTGAGGCAAGATAACGCCTAACTCCGCGAGGCCAGGATTGGCCTTCAGAACGGCTTCAACGACGCCAGCCGTGCGCCCATAAAAGCGGGCGCAAACGGCATCAAGCGTGTCCCCCTGCATTGCATAGATTTTCATCAGACGCTCCCAACATCCGGTTACCAGGTACCGTAGAGTTTCCCGGGCCAGCAGGCTTTTCGCTATCGCTGGCGGATGGACAATCGCGGGCACAACAGACCGTCCGCGAGCAGCGAAGCATGGTACAACGGAAGCGCAAAATAGGAATGAGGGGGTTGGTACGGGTGATGACGCCGGGGCTAGCGCCAGCTCTCGTCTTCCCAGACTTCCCGGAGAATAGCGTCCAGCATTTCGCGATCGGCCTCTTTTTCAAGCCCCTGGAGCTCGACCCCCGTCACCGATCCTATTTTCACGTTCACCCGCGATGACGGAAACAGGGATCGTATTCTGCGGGTCAGTTCGCACTGAAAGGCTTCAACGACGGCATGGCCAATCTGCTGGTCTTTATCGAGAGTAATGTTCACCCGAACGTTGCCCTCTTTTTTGATTCGTTCCGGAACAGGCGACGCTGAGAAAACAACGGTAAATGCGTTGTTCTTGATTAAATTTCCCCGCGCAATCTCAGCAATCAAATTCAGGGCAATCTCACGATCTCTTTCCTGACACGTTCCTTCTGTCGTCAGTCGCGCAATCAGCTCGACTCGTTCAATCATGACCTGCTCGTTCAACTCTCTGTCCACACAACCTCCACCACGAGATACTGTATAAACATACAGTAGCACGTATTCATAAAAAGAGTGAAGCGAAAAATCAGAACCCTTCACGGTATGTACATGATATGGATGGAGATTAGCGGCCTCTCTGAGCGAAGAGATCCGTTAAATACCCAATACGTTCAAGGATTTTCCGCGCCTTTTGCTGGTAAGAGCACGGTGCCGGAAATAGCGATCCGTCGGCTGCGCCTCTGCACCATTTATCGTTAAAGCGGCTGATGCCTCCCGCCATTAGATGCAGGGCTTCTCCCCGACTGATGGTTATCCCGGTGGCGAGCCGTATCTCATCGATCACCTTCTCCGGTACCCCGTTCTGCGGATCGCTCGCGAAGACGATGGGCGACGACGCGCCAGGGCGGATGAATTTGATGCGTTTGGTTAACGCCCGCCTCGCACGTCGGCTGAGGGGTTGAGAAAGATCGGTCTGCGTACAGTTATTGACAGAACTCCGAGAGGATACAGGCGCGTCCTTATGATCCGCGGCCCGCTTCGGCACAATTTTCCACTGCGTGAGTCGGGTTAAAATCGGGCTATCCGCGCCAACGGCGGGATCGTACACGCCGCGGATGCGGACCGTTTCCTCACCGTACTGGTTAAACCCGGCGCGCGCCTCATACAGCGTGCGCACCTGTAAATCATCGCGACGCACAAACGGCCCACCCTGCGCAGTGACGTAACCCGCCCAGTCCCCGGCGTCGGCAGCCTCATGGACGGCGGCAAACTCAACGCTCAGACCGCGCGCGGCCTCGGGATCCGCCAGACGCCGCAGCTCGCGGTAGACCGTTACCGGCGCGCCGCCGATAAACTGAAACTGGCGAATGTGCCAGCGCCCTGCCCAGGCCGACACGGCGGACGCCGTCTCTTTCAGCAGCCCGCCGCTTTCGCTATCGGTCTCGCCATCGAGCGCATAGCCGTCGATATTCTTTGAGATGTATTTGGCAATATAGCCGGTAGCGCTGCCTTTCTGCGGATCGATCGCGTCCGCGTGAAAGCGCGCCTGTCTGGCGCTTTCGCTCTGCAGCTCAACGGCATCCTCCTGCCGGGCGTAGTCCCCGATAATCTGGCGAACGCGTTCAACATCTTCCGGCAGCATAAACATCAGCATGTGCCAGTGGGGCGTACCGTCGTGATGGGGTTCCGCAACGCGGATACCGAAAATACGGATCCCCTCACGGTGAAGTTTTGCCCGAATACGCGCCCACAGCCGGGTCAGGTAGCCTTGCGTATCCGCCGGGCTGGCCCCGGTCCACTTCGCGTTGGGGTAACCTGATTTCAGCGTCGCGTGATACTGCGCGGGCGCGGTTAAGGTATAGAACTCGCCTACATAGCCCAGCGCCTCACAGATATTTTCGAACCCGCGGATGCGGGTCATCAGTTCACAGCGCCGTATCGCCGGATTAGCCACCGAACTATCGATTTTTTCAATTAAGCTGATGCGGTTGCCCTCTTCATCTTCCAGCTCCATGCCCTTGAGAAATTCGCGGGTGCGGCGCTTCTGCTCGCGCCACTCGGTCACGCAGCGTTTGCTCGCATACGCCGTTCTCCGTTTGCTGACGTTGCCGAGGGCAATCTGCAAATGCTCGCGCCAGGCAGCCGCGACCCGACGCAGACGCCCGCGCCACCACGCCTCGGAAAACATGCGGATCACTGCCGCAGCAACGTCATCTTTGTCGAAAAACGTCTTCGACACCCGCTCCCAGTGCGGAGGCGACACGTTGAACTGCCGGGCGATCAGTGCGGCGCGCTGATACCAGACGTACAGCGTCTGGTATTCACCCATCTCAGCATCCTTAATATTCGCCAGCTCGCCGCGAATAAGGCTGGCGATATCTGCGGCCAGCAGGTCGACGTCCGCGCGGGACATATCCGGAAGGCGGTTATAGCGGGCAACCATTTCGACCATCCGCGAGGCGAGGTATTGCAGAAGCTGAGTGTCGAAATGGCCGTCAAACACGGCCCTGGAGACCTCGTCGTGCAGGCCTGTACAGGCATAGCGTTCAGAGACCCGCCGCAGGCGGGGTAACATTCTTTTGCAGAAGCGGATCAAAAAGGCGTTAGCCTGCGGGCTGCCCCGATGCTGTTCGAGGGCATCAACCGTGCGCCAGACCTCGAAGCGTACGCAGTCGGGCTGCTGTGAGAGAGCCATTCTTGCCTGCTGCAGCGCCGCGAAAAGGCGATCGCGGCTCTGCTGTTGGGCATGGGTGAGATAAGGGCTGGCAATGGCCGACCGTGGGGCATTCCACGGATAAGCAAATGACGTAGCCAACTTATCCTCCACGGACGTGTTTATTTTTCATCTCCGCGATCTCCTGGCAGGTGACGCACAGGGCCACGCCGGGCACCGCCATGCGGCGCGCCTCAGGTATCGGGGTCTCGCAGTCCTCGCAGAGGAAACGCGAAGGCGATGCGGGCCGTCTGCGGGCGCAATTAATGTACCGCTCTCTGTCCTCCTGCTCGCGCGCCTGCGCAAGATCGATAAAATCGGCCATCAGTGCAGCTCCTGTGATTCACGCTCGTAGCGGGCCGCCTCGTGGCACAGCAGTTCGGCAACGTCCTCTCCGCTCATGCCGGTTTTGTAGATATGGCTCGCCAGCGCCTCCAGGCGCAGGGAGACCGCGAGGGCCCGCGCGCATCGTTCCTCCGTTTTTGCCTCCATCAGCAGGCGCTTCAGTTCTTCACTTCCGATCGGATAAGGGCGGTTTTCACTGTTTCGCATCACGCGTTCTCCTTAATTTCAGGCAATAGAGTGCCCGGCGGGTTTACGCCATTAGGTTTTTGGTTGGGTTATATCGGCATGGTCAGCCGTTCAGGAAATAAACTCACAACAGCACGAAAATGGTTCATGGCGTTAATCAACGCCCTTTTCTCTTCAGTCGTCAGCTCGCTGATATCGCACTCATGACGGGCAACGGGCAATCTCGCCAGGAAAAAGATGGCGGCCAGCGCCCTGCTGTTCTCCTCAAAACAGGGATCGCGCCTATCGCGCAGCTCGGCCATAAACCGCGCCAGCTCTTTTCCGCTATCGCTCCCGTATCGGGCGCGCAGTTCAGCGACGTGGTTAAGCCCGTTAAGACGCGCTCCCACGCTAAGTGGAACCCTTGCACGGGCAGCTTCTATCGCCATATCTCCCCTCGCATAAATTCACCGCACGCTAATGTGCTGAAAACGGGCACAGCACGGCTTTTTTCCACCGTTTGAGGATTGCGATTTCAGAAGCCATGCTGCATGATTCCCATTTTGATAATGTCTGCAATCATTAGCCTCTGTTTGCCAACGTCTGCCGCTGATTGCCCGAATTTGCAATGATACTAATACTCAAATGAGTATTAGTAAACACCCTAAGGAATATATTTTGATTTTAGATTCTCAAGTGAATAATGAAGAGTTACTCGATAGAATCTGTCAGGTATATGGTTTTACGCAGAAAATCCAACTGGCCCGGCACTTTAATATCGCCGCCAGCTCGCTTCAGAACCGCTACGCGCGCGGTACTATCTCTTACGACTTTGCGGTTCAGTGTGCGCTGGACACCGGCGCGAGCCTTCGCTGGCTAATGACCGGGCAAGGCGCGCAGTTTGAAGGCCACCCCGCGCCGGGCGATCCCGTTTCAGTTTCCGCGTTCACTCTTAGTGATGGAAGACTGGAAGAAAATACCATTTTGAGTATCGACTCTGCTGTCTTTAGCAAACCGCTGGCACGCGGCATCGCCGTCCGGGCAGAGGGGAAGCTACACTTTATTGAAAAAGACGCATCGTTAACCGACGGCCTGTGGCTGGTTGAGATTGAAGGCACCGCCAGCATCCGCGACCTAACGCTGTTGCCGGGTAAAAAACTCCACGTGGCGGGCGGCAAGGTTCCGTTTGAATGCGGTATCGATGAGATAAAAACGGTGGGTCGCGTGGTGGGGATTTACAGCGAGGTGAGCTGAGGCTGCCAGATTCAAGGCTGACGATATTCGCCAGCCTTTTGATTGATTTTAAACGCTATTTTTCGATGTAGTTGTAAGTGGTCAGAATTCCTTTGTCAGAAAAATCAACGGACAGTTGCTGCTTGCGATCCAGATTAAGGGGAATGATGAGATAGATACGACGATCGAGGATCTGCGACGTATATTCCCAGTGGCGCGAATTATTGTAGTCAGCCGTATTTGCAGGCACGCCAAAAGCAATCAGTACATCTTTGCGGGTCGTGACCTCAGGGATCAGCTTCTGCCTTATCTCTTTTTCAGAATACTGAGCCAGGCTTGTCGCCTTAGTACCATCGTAGTTAGATGCACAAGAGGTGCTCAGGAGACAGGCTAACGCCACGCCTAAAACATTAATGGCTCTCACTGTACAAAATCCTTTTCAATATAAATACCATTGACGGTATCAAGCGCGACTTCTTTCATATAAAGTACGCAATATCCCGTTTTATCGCTATAGCTAATATGCCCTTCGTAAATCTTTTTCTTTTCTGGTTTGAAGGTGAGCGATACATTACATCCCTGGTATAAAGCGTGCTGAATAGTCGTTTTTTCTTCTGGCACAATCAGCGTTTCAAAATAGTCTTTATCATATTTCTTGCCCGTAACTTTAGGGAGACCAATATCTTTCGTCGACCCAAGGAACGGGTTCAGATAGCGATTGTGCTTAAGTACCCACCCACCAGTTTCTTTACCCGCTTTATCATACTGATAGATGCCATAACTCATCGGCGGGCCAATAAGGCGAAGCTTAGCCACATCCTCGCTACTCGGAGGAGGAGTGTACATTTTCGGCTCAGGAAAGAAAGTGCTACAGCCAGAAAGACTCACTATTGCTGGAATAATTATATATTTAAAAAATCGCATAACGTTACCTTTATATATACCATTGCCTATTTCCCGGGAGACAATACCGAGGCATTAACATCCCTGAACGTTATTAAAAAATCACTCATAGATATAAAGGTCAACTAAAAAAAATAAATTTAGCTTTAGTGTAATAAAAATGAGCGTGAGGTTGGATTTTGAGGAATTCACTAATACGATTTGTACAATGAAATGGCCATTGTTATATGATGCTCCTCAGGCACAGAAAGCGCTGCGAACCCCATGGCGAAGCGTGGCGGCATTGGCAGAGCGGGAGTCGGGAACCCAAACCATCCAGTCTCTTTGCTCACCAACCCTAAAAACTAAAGAAATCCCCCATCGCGCCGATCATCATCCGTGTGTATTATTTCCTGTAGCTATTACAACAACTAACCTTAACTCAAATACTTAAGCGCCAAAGCGAAAGGCATCATGAGCACACCGATCAAACGGCTAGAAATCATTAAAAATGCCATTGAGCTGGAAGATGACGACATCATCGAGAGCCAGCTGACACGCCTGAAAAATGAAGCGTTTGACGAAGAGCTACAGGCAATCGTCGTGGCGCTTGAGCAGAAGAACTACACCTCTGCGATGGCGGCAATTACCGCCTGGCTGCAGGGCCAGCGCGCCGTGACCCAATGGCGCGATCCGCAGGTGGCTGCCAGCAAGCTGGAGCTGAAGGCGCTGGAAGAGCGTCTGCGCGATCTGATTGACCGCCGCAACGCCCGGGTACAGCAGCTTGATGAATTCAACGATCTCTATTTCTCCCGTCTGGGCCCGCTGATGCAGCAGATCCTCGCCCTGCGTAAAACGCTGGCAGAGCTAAACCTGCGTCGTCAGCAGGCGGAAGCGCGTCGTCGCGAGGAAGATTACCGTCGCTGCCAGCGCTATATGGCGCAGGCGGTAGAGGTGCTGGCGACGCTCACCCAGCGCTGGCGCGATCTCCCTGCCGATTCCATACAGGCCGCCGAGGCGCGCAAGCATCTGGAGCAGCAAAGCAATCTGATTGCCAACCTGCTGGCCGAAGCGCTGGAGCTGGAGAGCGGCTTAACGCGCGAAGAGGAGCCTGCGCGTCAGGCCCGCGACGAGGCTAACGAAGAGTACGAGAAGTATCGCGAGCAGCATCACGATGCCGAAGTGCGGCTGCGCAAGGGCAAGGATCTTTCGGAAGAGGATCGGAACGAGCTCAAGCGTCTCTGGCGGCAGGCAAGCAAGCTCTGCCATCCGGACCTCGTGGCGGACGACCTGAAAGAGGAAGCCAACGCGATGATGGTGCAGCTCAATCAGGCGAAGCAGCGTGGTGACGTTAAAACCATTCGCTCACTGGTGGCTCGCCTGCAGCAGGGCTTCGAGCCGCTGATGGCAAGCGACAGGCTGAACGATCTGGAACGTATCCGCAAGAAAATGGCGCAGGTCCGCGAGCAGATCGACATCTTAGTGAACGAGCTGGCGGAACTGGAGAAAGAGGAATCCTGGCTGCTGGTCTCGTCGCTGAACAATATGGAAGCGTACTTCGCTCAGCAGGAGAAAGCGCTGCACGAAGTCCGCGCCTCGCTCGAACATCAGGTGAACGAAGCGCAGCTGGATTCCGCCGCCTGATTATTTGGCGTGCCAGTATGCGCTGGCACGCACCAGTTGAGGGTCAATCGCGTCGGCTTCAAACTGACGGCTCAGCGTCTTCACCACCTTCCCTTCCCCGGTCAGCCAGATGAAGTAGTCTTCCCCCGGAACGGTCAGCGCCGCCAGATGGTCCGCTACCGTCTGCGCGTTGTGGCCCACCACCCATGTAATGTTGAATTCGCTCAGGTGCGCCAGATACTCCTTATAAGAGTCGTCCCCGACCGTCACTACCGCATGAACCTGCGGGCGAACCGGCAGTTTAGCAATGCTTTCTAAGCGTCGACGCAGCGCGGGCATGCCGGACTCGTCGCACACGTACAGCTGCCAGGCGTAATCCTCCGGCACCACCAGCGAACCGCGCGGGCCGCCGATGGTCAGCCTGTCCCCCGCTTTCGCCTCGACCGCCCAGCGGCTGGCAATGCCGCCGTCGTGAATGAAGAAATCGAGCACCAGCTCATGATTTGCCTCGTCGTAAAGCGGCGTATAGTCGCGCGCCTGCGGGCGTACACCGTCGCCCCAGTCGATCCCTTCGTCGGTGACCACTGGCGGCACAAACACAGCCCCAGGGGCTGGGAAAAAGACTTTGGTATGGTCGTCGAAACCGCGGGAGCTAAAGCCCTCCAGCGCCTCACCGCCTAAAAAAATACGCTGGAAACCCGCGCTGGCGCGCTCAACGCGGAGCACCGTCAGCTCGCGAAAACGCAGGTCATTACGAACGCGCTGTGGGTAACGGGTAGATGCCATTTGTAGCCCCTTCTCTGGTGAATACGATATATCTAAATCAATTTTCAAATGATAATGATTACTAGTCAGTAAAAATGCAAGATCTTTTAGATTGCATCTGAATATATCTTAGATATAGTTTAGATATATCAAATTGAAGGAGCTGTTATGCGACACGAACACGACGGCAGCGGGCGCCGACCGCGCTTTTTCGGCCACGGCGATCTGCGGCTGGTGATTCTGGATATCCTGACCCGCAGCGCGAGCCACGGCTACGAGCTAATCAAAGAGATCGAGAATCTGACCCAGGGGAATTACACCCCGAGCCCAGGGGTGATCTATCCAACCCTGGATTATCTTCAGGATCAGACCTTTATCACCATCACGGAAGAAGAGAGCGGTCGTAAGAAGATTGCGATTACCGCTGAAGGACAACGCTGGCTGGACGAAAACCGGGAACAGCTGGAACAGATCCAGGTGCGTATCAAAGCGCGTTCCGTCGGTTTTCAGCTGCGCAAAAACCCGCAGATGAAGCGGGCGCTGGATAACTTCAAAGCGGTGTTAGACCTGAAGGTGAATCAGGGAGAGCTCAGCGACGCGCAGCTCAAGCAGATTATCGGCGTAATCGACCGCGCGGCGCTCGAGATCTCCCAGCTGGATTAAGCCGGAGCGTGCTCGCTCACGCGGAAGACGCGTACCAGCTCTTTCAGGTGCATCGCCTGTTCGTTAAGCGATGCTGCCGCAGCCACAGACTCCTCCACCAGCGCGGAGTTCTGCTGGGTGGTGGCGTCAATCAGGCCAATCGCGCTGTTAATCTGCGAGATACCTTCCGTCTGCTCGTGGCTGGCCTGGCGAATTTCCCGCAGGATCACGTCCATCTCTTCCACGTTGCCGACCATCCCGTTGATCAGCCCACTCGCTTTTTCGACCAGATTCATCCCGTCCTGAGTCTGGCTGGTGGAGCTCTCAATCAGCTCACGGATTTCGCTGGCAGACGACGCGCTCTTCTGGGCAAGCTGGCGCACCTCGCCGGCCACCACCGCGAAGCCGCGACCATGCTCACCGGCGCGCGCCGCTTCCACCGCCGCGTTCAGCGCCAGAATGTTGGTCTGGAACGCAATGGCGTCGATCAGGTCGATAATGTCGGACATCCGGTTCGATGTTTCATTTATCAGGCGCATTTTGCTGGTCACCTGCTTCATCATCTCACCGTTGTTTTTGACCACCGCGGCGGCATCCGCCGAGAGGTTGGTTGCTTCCCCGGTATGCGAGGCGGTATTTTTCACCGTCGCGGTGATCTGCTCCATCGAGGCAGCGGTCTGTTCTACAGAACTTGCCTGCTCTTCCGTGCGCGCGGCCAGATCCTGGTTCCCGGCGACAATCTGCGCGGCGGCGCTGGAGATATTCTCCGAGCCGGTTTGCACCTGCTGCACAATGTCCAGCAGTCGCGTCTTCATCTCCATCAGCGCATGCAGCAGCAGACCCGTTTCGTCTTTGCCGTGTGGCGTGATGCTGCCCGTCAGATCGCCCTCTGAAATGGCATTTGCAAAATGCACCGCCTCGCCGAGCGGACGCGTGATAGCGCGCACGATAAACCAGCCGATCAGGCTGCCTGCCGCGACGCTAAAGAGCGTGAGCAGGATCAGCAGCAGGCGGTTAGACCTGAAATCCCCTTCCACCTGCGCGCCTGCACTCTGCATCTCGCTGTTTTGAATGGTAATCAGCTCCTTCACCTTCGCTTTATAAGCCTGCTGCACGGCGAGGGTGGTGGTCATCATCTCCTGAATAGCGCCGGCACGATTGTTATTCTGCACCGCCTGCAAAATGCGGTAGCGCGAGTCCAGATACTGCTGGCGCACGCTGCGGATATCCGCCAGCACCTGCTGAGACTTTTGATCCTGCAGCGCGTTGTTCAGCTCGCCCAGGATCACCGTGATGTGCTCGCTGATCTCTTTCAGGCGCTGCTGAGATTGCCCCGTGTAGGTGCCCTGCTCGTCCAGCAGCATCAGCTGCTGAGTGCTAATAAATTCCTGGAAGTTATCGATTAACTGGTTCGCTTTTACCGTGGTCGGATAATCACTGGTAATAATGGATTGCATCCCGTTATTGGCCCGGTTCAGACTCAGCAGAGACAGGCTCGCACTGATCGCCATCAGGACAATAAAGAATCCAAACGCCAGAAATAATTTCGTGCCGATCTTTACGTCATGTAAGAACATATTTTCTCCATCGATGTGATTATTTCTCAGACGATCGCTGTTATCGGTAACGATTTCGCTAACTTTATGAGTTTGATCGTTTTTTTATTTCATAACCGTCACAATGGATAGGTATAGACTATTAATATTGCTCCATCGATCGTTACCAGACTACCGGAGAGGTGTTTTTCAAAATAGCATTCTGGATAATTGACTTAGGCGGGGATAAATAACTGAGGTACTTTCTTTAGTTATTTAATATTAAATTAACAATAAAATACATTAATAGTCACAACAAGAAAATAAAACGCCGCTTATTCCTTACGAAATAAACGGCTTTTCCGGAACATTATTGACTCAATGGAGCACAGTCACCGCATCCTTAAGGCGTCCGGCGCGGTGTTTCACCATCGCAGAAATGTGGGCGCTCTCCTCGACCAGGTCGGCGTTTTTCTGCGTGATGCTGTCAAGTTCGGCTACCGCGCGGGTCAACTCTGACAGTCCGGTTGCCTGCTCGGACGTCGCGTGGCTGATCTGGGCGATAAGCTGCGTCACGTTTTTCACCTGCTCGACAATATCATCCATCGTACGGCCTGCGGCGTGTACCTGCTCAGAGCCGGACTGCACCTTGCTGGCGCTGGCATCAATCAGTTTACGAATATCATTCGCGGCGCTGGCGCTGCGGCTGGCAAGATGGCGGACTTCGCCCGCGACCACGGCAAAACCTTTGCCCTGCTCCCCTGCCCTTGCCGCTTCAACCGCCGCGTTCAGCGCCAGAATATTGGTCTGGAAAGCGATATCGTTAATCAGGGAAGTGATCGAGCCAATTCGCTGCGTGCTGTCGGCAATGTCATCCATCGTTTTGACGACGGTCTGCATCGCGTTGCCCCCTTTCGTCGCCGCGCTGCTCGCGGCCACGGAGAGTTTATCCACCTCGGCGGCGGTTTCAGAGTTACTCTGAACGGACGCGGCCATCTGGTTCATTGTTGCGACGGTCTGCTGCACGTTCGCCACGGTCTGACGCGTCCGATCGTTCAGATCTTCATTTCCCTGCGCCAGCCTGTCGCTGCCGTCACGGACGCTCACCACCTGGCTCGACACGTCATTGATTAACCAGCGGCACATCAGGCCCAGCTGCCCGACCGCGCGCAGCGTCAGCCCCAGCTCGTCGCTGCGGTTCAGATGCTGCACGCTGTTGCGCTCACCGGTTGCGACCTTCAGCGCCTGTCGCGCCACATTCTCTATAGGGCGGACAATCTGCTGCTCAAACAGCAGCGTCCCCAGCAGCATCACTAGCGCGGCTGCGGCGAGCGGCATCCCCCCGGCGGAGGTCGCGACCAGCGTGGCGGCGAGAACGGCAAAAAGCGCCGTCATCACGCTGCGCACGCGCCAGCGCAGCGGCATGGCCGGCAGTTTACCCAGCCAGCCCTTTCCCACCACCAGCCCTTTATGAATACGTTTTTTACAGCGCCCGTCATTCAGCGCCCGGTAGAGCGGCTCCACGGCGGCAATCTCTTCCGCTGTGGCTTTGGTGCGAATGGACATATAGCCCGTCACCTGCCCGCGGCGCACCATCGGCACCGCGTTAGCACGCACCCAGTAGTGGTCGCCGTTTTTACGCCGGTTTTTGACGATTCCGCTCCAGGGCTCGCCCTGCTGTAGCGTGTACCACATATCGGCAAATGCGGCTTTTGGCATATCGGGGTGGCGCACCATATTGTGTGGCTGGCCCGTCAGCTCATCAAGCTGGTAGCCGCTCACCTGCACAAAGGTGTCGTTGGCGTGTGTGATATAGCTGTGGACGTCTGTGGTAGACATTAGGGTGGTGTCATCGTCCAGAGGATATTCATTCTGGGTGACATAGGTTGGAGAGGACATCGTGGGCATCCCTTGCAGGTTATTTGAATGTTAATTTTGTGGGTCAATGTTTTTTCGGCGGTAAACAATTTATCTTTAGTTGTTAAACTTGATGAAGATCGCAGATTTGACTTAAACCATACTTTTTGTACGATTTTATAATTCATTGATTTAAAATACTTTCGCAAAGAAATTACCTATAAAGCATGACCAGTTAATGCCCACTTAAGTCGCAGCGAATGCACTTCTTTAGTGCAGTTGCGCTTTTCCGCCCTCATTTACCCTCTCTGTCCTGTACCGCTTAATCCCGTTTCGGTTGCTCCGGCATGATTAAATATTGTGCAACATTATTTTAACCTGGCGTTTATCCCGATTTTCGTTAAGTCATCTGAAGTGGCGTAATCCCTGCAATACTTAATCCAGTATCATGTGATACGCGATCCCCGGGAGCACATTTTGAACAGGTTACCTTCCAGCGCCTCGGCTCTTGCCTGTACCGCGCACGCACTGAATCTCATTGAGAAGCGAACGCTCGATCATGAGGAGATGAAACAACTTAACCGAGAGGTCATCGATTACTTTAAAGAGCACGTCAATCCAGGGTTCCTGGAGTATCGCAAATCTGTTACCGCCGGCGGGGATTACGGAGCCGTAGAGTGGCAAGCGGGAAGTCTTAACACGCTTGTCGACACCCAGGGACAG
This sequence comes from Enterobacter sp. KB-221C9, assembly GCF_041320715.1. Classification (NCBI taxonomy): domain Bacteria; kingdom Pseudomonadati; phylum Pseudomonadota; class Gammaproteobacteria; order Enterobacterales; family Enterobacteriaceae; genus Enterobacter; species Enterobacter sp. KB-221C9. The sequence continues at coordinate 200,649 of NZ_JBGIWG010000005.1, read as the reverse complement.
GAGTTTATAGATTGCCTGGGAGGTTTTGGAATTTTCAACGTGGGGCACCGTAATCCAGTTGTGGTTTCCGCCGTACAGAATCAACTTGCGAAACAACCTCTCCATAGCCAGGAACTGCTCGACCCGCTTCGCGCCATGCTTGCGAAAACGCTGGCGGCCTTAACGCCCGGCAAGCTGAAATACAGCTTCTTTAGCAACAGCGGCACGGAATCGGTCGAAGCGGCGATTAAGCTCGCCAAAGCGTACCAGTCGCCGCGCGGTAAATTCACCTTTATCGCCACCAGCGGCGCGTTCCACGGTAAATCCCTGGGCGCACTGTCTGCTACCGCTAAATCCACCTTCCGCAAACCGTTTATGCCGCTGCTGCCGGGCTTCCGCCATGTGCCGTTTGGCGACATCAACGCCATGCGTACCGTGCTGAGCGAATGCCGTAAAACCGGCGATGACGTGGCGGCGGTGATCCTGGAGCCGATTCAGGGCGAAGGCGGCGTGATCCTCCCTCCGCAGGGCTATCTGCCCGCCGTGCGTCAGCTGTGCGATGAGTTTGGCGCCCTGCTGATCCTCGACGAAGTCCAGACCGGGATGGGGCGCACCGGCAAGATGTTTGCCTGCGAACACGAGAACGTTCAGCCGGACATACTGTGCCTGGCGAAGGCGCTCGGCGGCGGCGTGATGCCGATTGGCGCGACGGTGGCCACCGAAGAGGTATTCTCGGTGCTGTTCGACAACCCGTTCCTGCATACCACCACCTTTGGCGGTAACCCGCTGGCCTGTGCGGCCGCGCTGGCGACCATCAACGTGCTGCTGGAGCAAAACCTGCCCGCCCAGGCGGAGCAGAAAGGCGACATGCTGCTGGACGGCTTCCGTCAGCTAGGCCGGGAGTATCCGGACCTGGTGCAGGACGCGCGCGGTAAAGGAATGCTGATGGCGATTGAGTTTGTCGATAACGAAACCGGCTATAGCTTCGCGAGCGAAATGTTCCGCCAGCGGGTGCTGGTGGCCGGAACGCTCAACAACTCGAAAACCATCCGCATTGAACCACCGCTGACGCTGACGATTGAGCAGTGTGAGCAGGTGCTGAAAGCGGCACGTAAAGCGCTGGCAGCACTTAGAGTGAGTGTCGAAGAAATGTAATAAATCCCCCCTTCTTACCTGAAGGGGGAATTAATTCATGCTGGTGTAAATATTACAAAATGTAATTATAAAATAATATTTCAGAAATACGTTTGTCGGGTTAAACATTATAAACCTTTTTCCTTTCACATAGCTTTTTTTACAACTCACTCGATATCCATACACCCCATTTATATATTAAACCACAAAAAGGGATCCCACCGTAAAAACTTGTTTAAAAGCCCCTCACACCCATCAATTTAAAATATTAATTAATACTAAAATCAAACCTAAAAAAATCTAACGGCACATTACATCGCCATACATTGAAATAATACTTCACGACTCCTAAAATACCTTCCGCGGAACATCATGAACATGATGAAAAGAGCTGTTAAATAAGCCCATCCATTATGCGAAATGCATATTCTAAAGAGCGAAATTTGTTAATCACCATTCAAGTTCGCGCTGTGAAAGCGTTTAGCTTTTACACAATTTCAATTTGACAGAAAGATGTTTATTTAAAAGGATTTGTATGAAAAAGCACGTTTTAGCAATGGTCATTGCAACGGCAATGGTAAGTGGCGTCGCAATGAACGCACAGGCAGACACCGTAACGGTTTCTGGCGGTACGGTCAACTTCGTTGGCCAGGTTGTTAATGCTGCATGTTCTGTCGCAGCTGACTCCGTCGATCAGACCGTAACGCTGAGCCAGGTTCGTACTGTGAAATTGACCGCAAAAGGGATGCAGGCGAACCAGAAAGAAGATTTCAAAATCGTTCTGGAAGATTGTGACACCACGGTAAGCCAGAACGCCGCTGTTATTTTCAACGGTCAGCAAGACGCTGCCCTGGCAGGTTCACTGGCTAACACCGCAGGTGCTGGCTCAGCGAGTAACGTTGCCCTGCAACTGTTTGGACCGGATGGTAACGTACTCAATCTCGGCGATACCTCATCTACCATTAAGCTGATCAATGGCGAGAACACCATTCCGCTGAGCGTTGACTATATCGCTACCGGTGCGGCCACGCCGGGTAACGTATCCTCTACTGCAACATTCCAGATGGTTTACTCCTGATTCGTTAGCTGCAGTAACACCCTCGGAATCTGTTTCGGGGGTGTTTTGCCGATCCATCGAAACGGAGTCACTATGCGACAGGTCACCAGGCAATCAGCGCTGTTTTTCAGCGTATTGCTATCCGTTGCACTGCCTGCATCGGCAACTGACAACGGGAACGTGCATTTTCAGGGGCAAGTCGTTAACACCGGCTGTTCCGTCAGTGCAGAGAGTCAGGACCAGATTGTGCACATGGGTCAAATACGCAATAACCAATTTGCTGCAACGGGCGATTGGGCGGCACCGACAGCCTTTCAGATAACGCTGGAAGACTGCGATACCAGCGTCAGTCAACGTGCGGGCGTACTTTTCAGCGGAGAGTCCGATGCAAAAGACCCGCAGGTTTTTCGCGCAGGCTATGGCGCAGGCGCAGCACAGGGGATTGGTGTGGGAATATTTGACGCATCCGGTCATCTACTAATTCCTGATACAGCTCCCCCCTGGTACGCCCCCTTGCAGAATGGCGAAAATGTTCTGCGTTTTATGGCGAAATACCGCTCCACACAAGAACACGTTCAGGCTGGTACGGCCGACGCCCAGGTATGGTTTAACGTCGTCTATCAGTAAAACACTCAGAGGCCTGAGTGCCTTTTCATCAGAATTGAGGGAACAATGCAAATGAACAGAACACCCACGTCCTTGTCTCGCCTGATGGTGGCCGGTACGTTGCTGCTAACAATGGGTCTGGCAACGGATGCCTGTGCAGGTGGAATTGCCTTAGGGGCTACCCGCGTCATTTATCCGCAGGGGGATAAACAGGTTTCGTTACCTGTTATCAATTCGTCGGCAGAAAATACATTCTTAATACAATCATGGGTAGCAAACGTAGAGGGTATCAAGTCGCCAGACTTTATCCTTACGCCACCGTTATTTGTTATCCACCCTAAGAAAGAAAACACATTGCGTATTATGTATGTCGGCCCCGACCTTCCTGCCGATCGTGAAACCGTTTTTTATCTGAACAGCAAGGCCATTCCTTCTGTCGATAAAAATAAGCTGCAGGGTAATACGCTGCAAATTGCAACACAGAGTGTAATTAAATTATTCATTCGCCCTAAAAAGTTAACATCCCTTTCCGTGGATGCGCCTAAAACGCTGACGTGTCAGACCGAAAATGGAAAAGTCATCATAACGAACCCATCACCGTATTACGTATCGTTGGTCCAGTTTTTTGTGGGGGAAACCCGGCTTCCCAATTCAATGGTTTCGCCTAAAAACACGCTGACGATGGATATCCCCGGCGGCGGTACAGGCAGCGTGAAATTCCAGACAGTGAATGATTTTGGCGCAAATACCCCTACGCAGATTTGTTCCCATTAACGACCTGAAACGAAATAGCAGGCCTGCATTTTGTCATCAAGGAAGGAAGTACTTCGCATTTACTGCAGGGAAGAGAGATGAAACGTAATACTTCACTGATTTTTAGCACAGTTTCTTTAACATCCCTTACGCCACTGGCGGTGGCGATAGCGGGATTGCTATCGTCAGCAGATGCAAGTGCAGAATATTTTTTCAACCCCGCATTTTTGTCGAGCGATCCCTCTGCCGTTGCCGACCTGTCGCGGTTTTCCGCCAATGGTCAGGCGCCAGGCGTTTATCGTGTCGATCTCTGGCTGAACGGGGCGTTCGTGGCGACACGCGATATCACCTTTACGGCAAGAAAAACGGCGTCCACGGCGCAACCGCAGGCGGATGATACCGGTCTGGCCGCCTGTTTATCAGCAAAAGCGCTGGAAAACCTGGGCGTTAACCTTCAGGCTTTTCCTGCGCTGACGGCCGAAAAGCCTGACAGTTGTATTGATATTGCGTCAATCATTCCCGCCTCATCGACGACCTTTGACTTTGAACATCAGCGGCTGGATATCAGTATCCCGCAAGCCGCCCTGAGGAACAGCGCACGCGGATACATTCCGCCCGAACAATGGGATGAAGGCATTAATGCCCTCCTGCTGAATTATAACTTCACCGGTTCTCGTAGCCGCGATCGGGGTGATAGCAACTCAACCAGTAAAAGCTATTTTCTCGGGCTTAACAGCGGATTAAACCTTGGCCCGTGGCGGTTAAGAGATTACTCAAGCTGGAATCATCACAGTAGCGATGACTCACGCAGCGACAGCTGGCAGCACATTAGTACCTATGTTGAACGCACGGTCATTCCGCTGAAAGGAAGATTGACGCTGGGCGACAGCTATACCCCGTCAGACGTGTTTGACAGCCTCCCATTTCGCGGTGCGCAAATCGCCTCTGATGACAATATGCTGCCCGATAGCCTGAAGGGTTTCGCGCCCACGATCCGCGGTATTGCAAAAAGCAACGCTCAGGTCACCATCAAGCAAAATGGCTACACCATTTATCAAAGCTATGTTCCACCGGGTGCATTCGCGATTAACGATCTGTTTCCAACGTCCTCAAGCGGTGACCTCAACGTTGAGGTAAAAGAATCTGACGGTAGCATCAACAGCTACTCCGTCCCTTACTCCAGCGTTCCCGTACTCCAGCGAGAAGGCCGCGTGAAGTACGCTTTAACAGCGGCAGAATACCGCAGCAGCAGCGATCAGCAGGACGAGGTTGGTTTCATTCAGGGTTCCCTAATCTGGGGACTATCGCATGGCTTCACGCTGTATAGCGGCTCGCAGATAACCAATGATTACAACGCGATCGCATTCGGTACCGGCCTGAATATGGGTGAGCTGGGAGCTATCTCTGCGGATGTGACTCACGCGAAGAGCACGCTGGCCGATGACAGCAGCCATTCAGGGCAATCGATCCGTTTTCTGTATGCAAAATCCCTTAACGGCCTCGGCACTAACTTCCAGCTGCTGGGCTACCGCTACTCGACATCGGGATTCTATTCGCTGGATGAAACAAGCTATAAGCAAATGCGCGGCTACACAGGCGACCACAAGGATGACGATACCGAGCAGCAAAATACCTGGATGGATTATTACAATCTGTACTACACCAAGCGAGGAAAGGTTCAGTTCAACATCTCTCAGCAGCTTGGAAATGCAGGTTCACTCTTTATCACGGGCAGCCAACAAACCTACTGGCATACCGATGAAAAAAATACGCTGCTCCAGGTAGGCTTCAGCGGAACCATTAAAGATGTGTCCTACAGCCTGTCCTACAACTACAACAAATCGCCGGGCATGTCGAAAAGTGACGAGATTTACGCGCTGAATTTATCACTGCCATTGAGCCTGTGGCTGCGTCCACAAAACGATGTCAGTCAGAAGCATAACTATGCGTATGCCACCTACAACATGAGCACCGACAAAAAGGGCGAAACCTCGCAAAACGCCGGGGTCAACGGCACGCTGCTTGAGGATAACAACCTGAGCTACAGCGTTCAGGAAGGGTATTCAAGCCAGGGGCCAAAATCACAAGGCTCCAGCAACCTGGAATACGATAGCGCCTATGGCAATGCGAACGTCGGTTATAACTACAGCGGAAACGGCGACTACCAGCAGGTGAACTATGGCTTAAGCGGCGGCATCATCGCTCACAAAAATGGCATCACCCTTAGCCAGCCTCTGGGTGACACCAACGTGCTGATTGCCGCTCCGGGTGCGAGAGACGTCAAGGTCGAGAACGAACCGGGTATTCGTACCGACTGGCGAGGTTATGCCGTCGTTCCCTATGCGTCCTCATATCACCTGAACCGCATGGCACTGGATATCAACTCACTGGCTGACGATATGGATATCGATGATGCCGTTACCAATGTGGTCCCTACCCGTGGCGCGGTTGTGCGGGCAACCTTCAAAGCCCGGCCCGGAACCCGCGCGTTAATGACCTTAACCCATCGCGACAAACCCGTTCCTTTCGGCGCCATGGTGTCACGTGATGACAATGGCAGCGATACGATTGTGGGTGAAGACGGAGAGGTTTATCTCTCTGGCCTGAGCCTGGCGGGGGTGCTGAAAATTCAGTGGGGTGAAGGGTCAGACAAGCAATGCAGCGTGAAGTATCAATTACCTGAAAGTAAACAGCCGCTGCAGCGGTTGAAAATGGAGTGTATATAAGTGAAATTATGGATGATTTTATTTTATTTAGTCGGGCTGGCATTCTCACGTGAGGGAATGGCCGCTATTTGTAAAAATGCTAACGGTGGTATCTCGATTGTTAACTACGATTTGACCACCACGCTGAACACCAATCAGAACATTAAAGGTGGCACCGCAGAACTGGAAAAAAAACAGGATGTGAATATTAACGCCACCTGTCCACCGGGTAATTGGGAAAAACGCACCTATCGCTCCTATGTTAGCCCTTTTTCGGTCGTCAAAACGGATGGTAACTGGAAATATCTTCAGCTTGACCCGGATTATATTATTGGCGCCATGAAAATAAATGACGCAACCATTGGTGAGTTTTATCCACCGGTTGAGTACGTTCACATGGGCGGCCACGATGAAGTGGATACCGGAGGCGTTTTCCCTGTCAACGATAACGACCTGATCTTTAGATTACAAATTGTCAGGCCTTTTATCGGCACCGTGGTTATCCCCCCAAAATTGATGTTCAATGTGTATGTCACCACGTCGAATGACGATCGCCTGACCAATATTGTCTACCAGATTACCTACAGCGGCGTTATTACCGTGCCGCAAAACTGCGTCATTAATGCCGGGCAAACCGTAACGGTGAACCTGGGCTCTCTTTATCACGGTGATTTTACGCGCGCCGGGCAGATGCCGGACAACGCTCAGCCCAAAACGTTTAATGTGCCCATTGAATGTAATGCTGACGTGAACTCGCCGGCACAATTAACCCTGCGCGTCATGGGCACTTCGGACTCTCGCTACCCGCAAGCGCTGGCATCGGATAATCCTGATGTTGCCGTCGTTGTGACCAGTGAGCAAGGCAACATACTGAAACCGAATGTCTTTTCAAGTAGCGCACCTTTCACCACAGATGACACGGGCAAGGCCAACGTGACGCTGAAAGCGTATCCCATCAGCACAACGGGCCATTCCCCAGAACTGGGCGTGTTCACCGCTCTGGCCTTGTTACGCGTTGATTTCGCATAAGGATTAGGTGATGAAAAAGCACCATTTTCTCCTGTTTCTGCTGGCAAATCTGGCGTTGTCCTTACAGACTGCCAGAGCAGATAATGACAGTTTCAATGTTCAGTTTATCGGCACCATCGTGGGTGAGTCCTGCAACGTCGACACGGGCAGCGTAGAGCAGACGGTCGATCTCGGTGACTTTACTGCGGATGATTTCCCGGCGGTTGGCACGACAACGCCGGATAAAAAGTTTGATATCACCTTGAAAAGTTGCACCCGCGCCATTACTGGCACCAAAGTCTGGTTTACCGGGAATGTGGATGCGAACGACCCGACATTACTGGCACTTTCTGATACCGGAAAGGGAACGCTTCGCATGATGGCAACGGGCCTCGGCGTTGAGCTTCTGGATACCGATCGCACCCCAATACGTATCAATAATACGGAGTCCACGCTTTATCCGCTGCTACCGGGGGATAATACGCTCACGTTTTATTTGCACTATAAATCCACGCTGCCCGTTGTGACGTCAGGAAATGCTACTGCCGTTATGTATTTTGACCTGCTTTATCAGTAAGGAATATAAATGAAACCGTTTCTCCGGCTATTTTTCCTCTGCATTATTCTGATACACCTGGGCAGCGCGAGGACAATGGCGCACGACGGGACCGTTTATATCGTGGGTACCGTCAAAAGTAAAACCTGCATTATATCGCCTGATTCGGAAAATCTTATCGTTCCAATGAGTGACGTCGCCACGCGGCAATTTACGAACCAGAAAAATGACACGCCCTGGGAACATTTTGCTATCAATCTTGAAAACTGCGGCGCAGGATTGAATAACATCAGTACCCATTTTGAAGGCACGCCCAATCAGGGCAACGCAGATTTGCTTTCGCTGACAGGCGGTCCGGGTTATGCCAGCGGCGTGGCTATCGGTATTTATAATCCGGACAAAACGCTTATTCCGCTGGGCGATGAAAGCCAGCTGTTTACGCTGTCAAATAATCAGCTCACTGCCACGCTTGATTTTTATGCCCGTTATCTCGCTGACGGAGGCGCTGTATCGGCTGGAACAGCCAATGCCGCAGCAACCTTTATTTTGACTTACGCCTGATAACACCGTGATGAAACTGCGAATCCTGATCCCTGTTTTAGCAAATTTAACGTTCATCTCTTTTGCACATGCAGGCGTTGTGATAGGGGGGACGCGTTTCGTCTATCCTGAAAAACAGCATTCCATTACCGTTTCAGTGCGCAATAAATCCACATTTCCCTGGCTGGTCAGCACAAAAATTTATGCTGGCGGAAACTGGCCAGGGGCAACCTCAGCTCCGAAAACGACATCCGCGCTTGTTGCAACGCCCGCGCTTTTTGCACTTAAGGCAGGACGGGAAAATAGCATCAGGATTTTTCGTGCCGATGAAAGTTTGCCTGCCGACCGTGAAACGCTTTTCACACTCAGCATCTCCGCTATTCCGGCCACTAAAACGAGCAGCGACAACGTGCAAATGGCCGTACGTTCGAGCTTCAAACTGTTCTATCGCCCTGAGGGATTAGACGGCAATCCAGAAAATGCGTATCGGGAAATCCGCTGGTCATATTCGGCAAATCAGCTCGTGGTAAAGAACCCGACGCCCTATTACGTGACCCTCTTCCAGACGCATATCAACAACACATCCATTGATAACGCGGGCATCCTCGCCCCTTTCAGCCAGCGAACAATGGACGCGTGCCAGAAGACGCCTCGCTGCGAAATACGCTGGCAAACCATAAACGACTATGGTCGGGTTATGCCGCCCGTGGTTAACATCCTTAATCTGAAATGAGTACCCATCATGTTTTTCACAAAACACACCTTCGCCGTTCTGACCGTTTTCGTCACATTGACCGCGCCGGCACTGGGCCACGCTGCCGAATTTACTGCTGAGCAGAAAACGGAAATCGGCAAAATCGCCGAGGATTACTTTACCGCCCATCCTGAAAAAATGGGTGAAGCGATATCTATCTATCTGGCTAATCACCCGGAGTTTCTGGTTGCCGCGAGCGAAAACCTACGTCAAAACCAGCAAGCAGCCGCGCAAAAAATGAAAGAGATGCAGGACGCCGCCAAAAAAGCGCAGTAGAGAAAACCGAAAAAAGCCGGGTGGGCTACGCTCATCCGGCTTGCAAAACGACTCCCATCTCATCCCCGCTGGCCCGGTCAGCGCAGCGCCACCGGGTAGCTTTTTACCGGTGGAACTCCGCCACCGTCATGGTGAAGTGAAGCACGGAATGGCCTTCATTGGCGTAGCCATGCGCCGCTTCCGTTTTCGCCACAGCCGAAGCCCCTGCAGCAACCTGCGTCACCGTCTCATCGACCGTTAGGGTTAATACCCCCTCGCTCACGTGCAATAACTCGACCGTTCCGGCCGGGTGCCCTGGAGAGGTAAAACGCTCCCCCGGATGCATTTCCCACAGCCAGAGTTCAATCATGTCCGGGCCAGCCGTACCCGCCAGCAGCCTGGCGCGTCCGCCCTGCTCACCCTGCCACAGCACCGGAATAGCCTCTTCTTCGATAACATGCACCAGCGGCTCGCTGGAGACGTTGACGATATCCGCCACGGAGATGCCGAGCGCGGCGGCCAGCTTGCACAAAATGGCGATGCTGGGATTGGCTGCGCCCTTTTCGATCTCCACCAGCATACCTTTGCTGACGCCGGCGCGGCGGGACAGCTCGTCCAGAGACAGTTTTTTCTCTTTCCGCCAGTTGCGGATGCGGTTCGCCACGGCCAGGCTTACCTGGGCAACATCGGCCCCCTGCGCAGTCATTATATTGACTTTTTCAGTCATTGGTCACTACCATGGTATAAAACAGTCAATAAAGGATTATTTATGTCTCTCGTTACGCCGTCAATAGATTCACGACTTGCCGGAGTTGCCCCGGGCTTTCGGGCGCTGAGTATTCTGGTTGAAGCTGCGCCGATTACCCAGCCGGAGGTTGCGCCCGCCGCGCTGGCGCAGGCCTGCCAGCAGGTGTTGAATGATGATGTGCCGTGGGCTGATGCACACCTTTCAGACTGGGATGAGGTGTTTAAAGCGTTCGGCGCGAAACCGAAACGCACGCCCTGTTCCGCCGCGGCCCTGCGCAAGCGGGTACTGAAAGACGGTTCGCTGCCGTCGCTGGATCCGGTGGTGGATATCTATAACGCTGTAAGCATTCGCTATGCCATTCCGGTGGGTGGGGAAAATCTCGCGGCCTATTCCGGTGCACCACGCCTGACCCTGGCCGAAGGTCATGAACCCTTCGATACCCTGAAAGAGGGCCAGCCGGTGGTGGAACATCCGGAACCGGGCGAGGTTATCTGGCGCGACGATCTCGGCGTGACCTGCCGCCGCTGGAACTGGCGCCAGGGAATACGGACTCGTCTGGACAGCCAGGCGCAATCTATGTGGTTTATTCTTGAAAGCCTGCCGTCGATGTCGCTTGCGGCACTGGAAGAGGCAGGAGAAGAGCTGATCAACAACCTGCAGCGGCTGATGCCGGGAGCCACTGCTCAGGTTCAGCTGCTGGAGCTGACCTGAACAACGCCGGGTGGCGCTAACGCTTACCCGGCCTACCGTACTATTCCGCACCCCGTAGGCCCGGTAAGCGCAGCGCCATCGGGCAAACACCGCACCATCCCGCACCCCGCAGGCCCGGTAAGCGTTAGCGCCACCGGGCAAACACCGCACCATCCCGCCCCCGTAGGCCCGGTAAGCGTTAGCGCCACCGGGCAAACACCGCACTATCCCGCACCACGTAGGCCCGGTAAGCGCAGCGCCATCGGGCAAACACCGCACCATCCCGCACCCCGTAGGCCCGGTAAGCGTTAGCGCCATCGGGCAAACACCGCACCATCTCGCGCCCCGTAGGCCCGGTAAGCGTTAGCGCCACCGGACAAACACCGCACCATCCCGCACCACGTAGGCCCGGTAAGCGCAGCGCCACCGGGCATTGCCGCTGCTACTCCGGCAACAACCCCACAAAACTGCGTTTCTTACGCGGCTCTGACATCAATTCCTCAAGCTTATCCACGCACGCCAGATAGTGCGGGGTTTGCTTATGCGCCAGCACTGCCTCCTCGTCTTTATAGGCCTCGTAGATAAAGAACCGGGTTTTGACCCTCGGGTCCTGCAATACGTCAAAGCGCAGGTTCCCAGGCTCCTTAATTGCCCCCTCGTGGTTGGCACGAAACACCTCCAGAAACTCGTCCACCCGCTCGGGCTTGATGTTGATTTCAACCAGCGTCACGTTCATTTTGCTTCTCCCTGTTTCTCTTCCTGCCAGAACTGGAACGCATCGCGGGCGTTCCAGTTCTCGTGAACCACTTTTTTCACCGCCTTCAGCATGGCGAGCGGCGCGCTGGACTGGAAGATGTTGCGCCCCATGTCCACGCCGGACGCGCCCTGGTCAATCGCGCGCCAGCACATCTCCAGCGCCTCGTGCTCCGGCAGCTTTTTGCCCCCGGCAATGACAATCGGCACCGGACAGCTGGCGGTCACTTTTTCAAAGCCCTCGTCCACGTAGTAGGTTTTGACGAACTGCGCCCCCATTTCGGCGGCGATGCGGCTGGCGAGCGAGAAATAGCGCGCGTCGCGCGCCATCTCTTTCCCCACGCCCGTCACCGCCAGCGTCGGCATCCCGTAGCGCGCGCCCGCATCCACCAGCTTGATGATGTTGTTGATCGACTGGTGCTCAAACTCGCTGCCGATGTACACCTGTGCCGCCACCGCGCAGACGTTCAGGCGCAGCGCGTCCTCCATCGCCACCGCCACGCACTCGTTCGACAGCTCGCCCAGAATCGAATTACCGCCGGAGGCGCGCAGCACCACCGGTTTGTTCGTCGCGGCTGGCACCTGGCTCCTGAGGATACCGCGGGTGCACATCAGCACGTCGGTTTCGCCAAACAGCGGCGCGATGGAGAGATCGATACGCTCAAGGCCGGTAGTTGGCCCCTGAAAGTAGCCGTGGTCAAAGGCCAGCATCACCGTGCGGTTGCTCTGCGGGTTGAAGATGCGCGAAAGCCTGGACTGCATGCCCCAGTCCAGCGAGCCGCAGCCCTTCAGGGTGTAAGGCACATTCTGCTGCGGCGTGCCGATGCCAAAATCCTTACCGTCTTTGATGTCGTCTAAATCAGCCATTTGCTCCCCCGTCAGAAATCGTATTTGCTGATGTTCTCTTTGGTGAACACCACGCGCTCCGGCAGCAGCACGATGCCGTTGCCCTTCGCCTCATACTGGTAGCCCTGCACGCTGTTCGGCTCGACCTTCAGCGCCCCGATATTTTTTACGTCCACGCTGTCACCCACGTTAAGATCGCCTTTTTTCAGCAGGCGATCGGCGACATTGACCGCAATTTTGCCCTGTTGTACGACATCCCACAGGCCGAAGGCTTTTACCGTGCCGCGCTCAACGTACGGACGCATCACGTTCGGCGTGCTGAACCCGACAATCGCCACCCCTTCGCGCTTCAGGTTTTCCGCCGCCTGCGCCGCCGCAGGCAGGGCGTTAGCGTCCGGGGCAACGATCGCATCCAGATCCGGATACGCTTTTAAGATCCCCTCGGCGGTTTGCAGGGATTTGGTGGCGTCGTTATAGCCAAACTGGGTGGTGACGACCTGCCACTGCGGATGATCTTTCTCGATTTTGGCCTTTGCCTCTTTCACCCACTGGTTCTGGTCGGTGACGGTGGGGCTTGAGTAGAAGAACGCCACTTTAGCGTTCGGTTTGGTGACCTGCTTGCCCGCCATCTCCACCAGCAGGCCGCCGAGCTGCTCAGGCGTCCCCTGGTTGATGTAGATGCTGCGGCACTCCGGCCTGGTGTCGGAATCCCAGGTCAGGACCTTGACGCCGCGCTGCATCGCACGCTTCAGCGCCGGGCACAGGCCGTCCGGCGACACGGCGGAGACGATGATGGCGTTATAGCCCTGGTTGACGAAGTTATTGATGAGCTGCACCTGGCCGGAGACACTCGGCTCGGTCGGGCCATCGTAGGTCACGTCCACGCCGAGGTCTTTCCCCGCCTCTTTCGCGCCGTTGCCGCCGCTGGTGAAGAACCCCACGCCCACCAGCTTCGGGATAAAGGCAATGCGGTCCGCCGCCTGCGCCGAGGCGAAGCTGAGGGCCATTGCCAGGACGAACAGTTTTGTTTTCATCTTACGCTCCGGATAGTTTTCTAAAGAGAGAACGCACCCACTCGCGGTGCAGACTCAGCGAACGTCCCATCACCACCACAACCAGCAGCGCCCCTGACAGCGCGCTCGACACCTGGTTAGGGATGCCGACCATCTGTAAACCCTGCTGCAGGTAGCCCACCAGCAGCGCCGCCAGCGCCGTACCGACAACCGAACCTGACCCGCCGTAGATATTGGCCCCGCCGAGCACGGCGGCGGTGAGCGCGGGCATCAGCAAATCGCGCCCCAGATCCGAACGCGCGGAGCCGAAATAGGAGACCATCACCAGCGCGGCAACCGCCGAGGCCACGCCCACCAGCCCGTACAGCGCGTAGGGCATACCGTTCACCGACAGCGCCGCATAGCGCGCCGCGCGAGGATTCTGCCCGATCAAAAACAGGTGACGACCAAAGCGCCCGCGGTGGGTAATCAGCCAGAAGAAAACGGTAATCACCGCGAACAGCACCAGCGGGATCGGCAGACCCAGCACCGTGAGGTTAGCGAACGCCGTGAAGCTGTCCGGGAAGCCGCCGATGCCCTCATAGCCCGTCGCCCCCGCCATGCCGGAGAGCAGCAGCGCGCCGCCGCCGTAGAGGTAGAGCGTGCCGAGGGTGATCACCAGCGGGCTGATGCCGGTGTAGTGAATAAGCGCGGCATTAAATAATCCGCACAGCAGGCCGAGCAGCAGCGTCAAGGGAACGGCGACCGCCATCGGCCACCCCGCCTGCATCATCACGCCCAGCGCGATGGCGCACAGGCCGATGGTCGAGCCGAGGGAGATGTCGATCCCGCCGCTGATAATCACCAGCGTGAGCGGCAGCGCCACAATGCCGATGCAGATAAAATCGCTGGTGCTAAACAGCAGCATGTTGACGTCGAGCATGCGCGGGTTGATGGCGCCAAAGAGCAGGATCTCCAGTACCAGTAAAATCAGCAGCGCGCTTTCCCAGTTAAGCCTCATTTACGCCACCTCTTTTTTGCGTTTGGGAAACGGGGTGACGTGCTTTCCCCCTTTGTTACCCGGCTGGAAACGACCGTACTTCAGCGCCCGCTGATGGCGCGCCAGCGCCTGGCGCAGGCGCCCGTCGAGCACCAAAACGCCCAGCAGCACCAGCCCGGCGATAAAGTCGTTCCACCACGCCGGGAGCCTGAACAGCACCAGCACGGTGTCGATTTGGGTCAGGAAGAAGGCGCCGAGCAGCGCGCCAACCAGCGTGCCCGTGCCGCCCAACAGCGAAATACCGCCGAGCACGCAGGCGGCGATGGCCTTCATCTCCAGCCCGCTGCCGGTCTGGTTAGGTACAAAACCAATCTGCGCGGCAAAAACGATCCCGGCGCAGGCCGCCAGCATGCCGTTCAGGGTAAAGGCAATCATGCGGGTGCGGTTCACCGCCACGCCCAGCTGGCGCGCGGCGGCGAGGTTATCCCCCACGGCATAAAAATCACGCCCGAACGCGGTGCGCGACAGCGTCCACGCGCCTGTGGCTGCGACGATCAACACCAGCATGCCGAGCGGCGAAATGCCGACGGCGGCAGGCTCAGAAAGGGATTTCAGCCCCGGCGGCAGCCCTTCAATCCATTTTCCGCCCGTCCAGAGCAGCATCGCCCCGCGGTACAGCCCCAGCGTGCCGAGGGTGGCGACAATCGCCGGGATGCGCAGCCCCACCACCAGAAACCCGTTGAACGCCCCGGCCAGCGCGCCAGTCGACAGCGCAAAGAGAATGGAAACGGGCAGGCTGTAGCCGCTATTAAGCGCCACGCCGACGGCGATGGCGGACAGCCCGACGATGGAGCCGACGGACACGTCGATATTGCGGGTCAGCATCACCAGCGCCGCGCCGATGGCCAGCAGGATCAGGATCTGCGAGCTGGCGAAGATCATCCCCAGCGTCTGTAAACTCAGGTAGGACGGGTTCAGCGCCACCAGCACGGCGAACAGCGCCAGAATGGCGAGAAACGCGCTCAGCTCGCGGTTTTTGAGTAAGGTCTTCATGATTGCCCTCCGAACGCCAGCGCCATCATTTTGTCGAGGCTGACGGCGTGGCGCGGCAGCTCACCGCTGAGCACGCCCTGATGCATCACCAGCACCCGGTCCGCAAGGCCCGGGAACTCGTCAAGATCGCTTGAGATCATCAGCACCGCCACGTTCTGTGCCGCCACGCTTTTTATCAGCTGGTAGATGTCCGCGCGCGCCGAGACGTCCACGCCGCGCGTCGGTTCATCGACGATCAGCAGTAAAGGGTTGGCCTCGAGACAGCGCGCCAGCAGCACCTTCTGCTGGTTGCCGCCGGAGAGCGTGCGCACGGTTTGATCCGCATGGTTGAGCTTGATCCCCAGTGCCCGGTGATAGCGTTCCACCACCGCGGACTCCCGCTTGCGCTGCTGCCAAATCGACGGCTCGTTCAGCGCCACGGTGTTCCAGCGGATCGGCGCGTCGAGGAACAGGCCGGACACCTGCCTGTCTTCCGGCAGGTAGACCAGCCCTTTTTCCAGGCGTGAACTTACCGGATCGCCGGTGATCTCCTGATTCTCCAGCCAGACGCGGCCCCCGCGCACCGGCCGCAGGCCGTATAGCGTTTCCGCAAGCTCGGTGCGTCCGGATCCCACCAGACCGGCCAGGCCGACGATCTCCCCGGCGTAGATCTCAAGGCTGAGATCGATAAACCCTTCCCCGGTGAGATCGTCCACCCGCAGCACCGGGAAATCCTGCGGCTGGGTGCGGCGGTTGCCCGGCAGCGCCAGCCACAGCTTTTGCGTATCGCTGAGGGATTTCTCCCGGCTTACCGGCGTCATGGCGGCGATCAGGGCGCTGTCGTCAAACTGCGCGGTTTCACCGCTCAGCACCACCGCGCCGTCGCGCATGACCGAGACGTGGCTCGCCAGCTGGCGGATTTCCGGCAATTTGTGCGAGATAAAGACAATCCCGACGCCGAGCGCCTGCAGGGCGCGGATCTGGCGGAACAGCCGCTCGGTTTCACCGGGCGTGAGGGAGGCCGTGGGTTCGTCGAGGATCAGGATCCTGGCATTGCGCATCAGCCCGCGCAGGATCTCCACCATCTGCTGATCCGCCACTTCCAGGGTGCTGGCGGCAGCGTCGAGGTTAAGCTGGCACTGCAGCTGCTGGAGTTTCTCCGCCAGCCGCTTTTCCAGATCGCGTTCGCGCGGCAGGCGGAACAGGATGTTTTCCCGCACCGTCAGGTTGGGGAATAGCAGCGGCTCCTGCGGCACCAGGTAAATGCCTAACCTGTGCGCCTGCACGGGCGTGAGCCGCGCATATGACTGCCCCTCGACAGAAAGTTCACCGCTGTCCGGCGTTTCAACCCCGGCGATGATCTTCATTAGCGTCGATTTTCCCGCGCCGTTTCCGCCCATCAGGGCGTGCACCTGGCCCGCAAGCAGCGTGAAATCAATGCCTTTTAGAACCGGCACGCCTGAGAACTGCTTGCTGATATTTCGCGCGTCGAGAAGTGGTGTCATCATCGCTCCGCTATTGAACAAATGATTTTAAGATTTAATAATGTTCAAAAGCGTAGACGGTGAACTATATTTACAACCGTGCAGGGATCACAGTTTTATCGATTGAGATACAGATAAACCAGAAACGATCCAAAAGATCCGTTTTGTCGCGTGGCTCACACTTTCCCTTCGCGCCATCACGAACATATGATCTAAATTTTTATAAGAGTTCAACTATGAGCGATAAACGCACTGCGGAAGAAGGACGGTTTGCCGGGCTGGCACTGGCGGAAGAGGAACTGGTTGCGCGCGTGGCCTGGTGTTACTACCACGACGGATTAACCCAGAACGACATCGGCGAGCGGCTCGGGCTACCGCGCTTGAAGATTTCTCGCCTGCTGGAGAAGGGCCGCCAGTCCGGGGTGATCCGCGTGCAGATTAACTCCCGCTACGAGGGCTGCCTGGCGCTGGAAACCGAGCTACAGCAGCGCTTTGGCCTGAAGCTGGTGCGCGTGATGCCCGCGTTAAATACGCCGCCGATGAACGTGCGGCTCGGCATTGGCGCGGCACAGTCGCTGATGGGCGTCCTGGAGCCCGGCCAGCTGCTGGCGGTGGGGTTTGGTGAAACCACCATGAGCAGCCTGCAGCACCTGAGCGGCTTTATCAGCTCGCAGCAGATCCGCCTGGTGACGCTCTCCGGCGGCGTCGGGCCCTATATGACCGGTATCGGCCAGCTGGACGCGGCCTGCAGCGTCAGCATGATCCCCGCCCCGCTTCGCGTGTCATCCGCCGAGGTGGCCGGGATCTTAAAACGTGAAACCAGCGTGCGGGACGTGATCCTCGCCGCCACCGCCGCCGACGTGGCGGTGGTCGGCATTGGTTCGGTGAACCAGCGCCGTGACGCCACGATACTGCGATCCGGCTATATCAGCGAAGGCGAACAGCTGATGTACGCCCGCAAAGGCGCGGTCGGCGACATTCTCGGCTATTTCCTCAATGCCGAAGGCGAATGCGTTGAGGAGTTGGAGATCCATAAAGAACTGCTGGGCGTCACGCTCGATGAACTGGCGCAGCTGCCCACCATCGTTGGCGTGGCCGGAGGAGAAGAGAAAGCCGATGCGATTTATGCCGCACTGAAGGGTCGCCGTATCAATGGCCTGGTGACGGAGGAGACGACAGCCCGCGCGGTGCTGGCCCTGACGTAACGGGGTTGCCCTGCGCTAACAACGAGGCAAGCTCATGAGTTACCTTTTAGCGTTAGATGCAGGGACAGGCAGCGTTCGCGCCGTTATTTTCGATTTACAGGGCAACCAGATTGCCGTCGGCCAGGCCGAGTGGAAGCACCTGAGCGTGGAGAACGTGCCGGGGTCAATGGAGTTCGACCTCGAGACCAACTGGCAGCTGGCCTGCCGGTGCATTCATCAGGCGCTGGAGCGCGCGCGCCTGAGCGCGGCGGACATTCAGTCCGTCGCCTGCTGTTCCATGCGCGAAGGGATCGTGCTGTATGACCGCAACGGCGAGGCCATCTGGGCCTGCGCCAACGTCGACGCCCGCGCCAGCCGCGAGGTAGCCGAACTCAAAGAGATCCACGACGACCGTTTTGAATCCGAAGTGTATGAAGTTTCCGGCCAGACGCTGGCGCTGAGCGCCATGCCGCGCCTCCTGTGGCTGGCGCACCATCGCCCGGATATTTACCGCAAGGCCGCGACCATCACCATGATCAGCGACTGGCTGGCGGCGAAGCTCTCCGGCGAGCTGGCGGTCGACCCGTCTAACGCGGGCACCACCGGCATGCTCGATCTCTTCTCCCGCGACTGGCGTCCGGCGCTGCTCGACATGGCCGGGCTTCGCGCCGATATCCTCTCCCCGGTGAAAGAGACCGGCACCGTGCTGGGCGCTATCACCAAAGAGGCCGCACAGCAGAGCGGCCTGCGCGAAGGCACCCCGGTGGTGATGGGTGGCGGCGACGTACAGCTGGGCTGTCTGGGGCTGGGCGTGGTCCGCGCCGGACAAACGGCGGTGCTGGGCGGTACCTTCTGGCAGCAGGTGGTGAACCTGCCGCAGGTGCGCACCGACCCCGACATGAACATCCGCGTGAACCCGCACGTTATTCCCGGCATGGCGCAGGCGGAGTCGA
Organism: Enterobacter sp. KB-221C9; assembly: GCF_041320715.1. NCBI lineage: Bacteria > Pseudomonadati > Pseudomonadota > Gammaproteobacteria > Enterobacterales > Enterobacteriaceae > Enterobacter > Enterobacter sp. KB-221C9. The sequence goes on along the minus strand of NZ_JBGIWG010000005.1, from coordinate 181,620 downwards.
TCAGCTTCTTTACCGGGCTGACCATGCGCTGGTTCCGCGACGCCTTCTGCGCGGAGGAAAAGCTGATTGCCGAGCGGATGGGGATGGACACCTACTCCCTGCTGGAAGAGATGGCGAGCCGCGTGCCGGCAGGCTCCCACGGGGTGATGCCGATCTTCTCCGACGCGATGCATTTTAAGCAGTGGTACCACGCCGCGCCGTCGTTTATTAACCTCTCCATCGACCCGGAAAAGTGCAACAAAGCGACGCTGTTCCGCGCCCTGGAGGAGAATGCGGCGATCGTCTCGGCCTGCAACCTGGCTCAGATTTCACGCTTCTCCGGCGTGACGTTTGAGAGCCTGGTGTTTGCGGGCGGCGGGGCCAAAGGCGCCCTGTGGAGCCAGATCTTAAGCGACGTGACCGGCCTGCCGGTGCGCGTGCCGGAAGTGAAAGAGGCGACGGCGCTCGGCTGCGCCATTGCGGCAGGCGCGGGCGCGGGGCTGTTTGCGGATATGGCCTCGACGGGCGAGCGGCTGGTGAAGTGGAGCCGCGAGTTCACGCCGAACCCGCAGCACCGCGAGCTGTACGACGGCATGATGCAGAAATGGCAGGCGGTGTACGCCGACCAGCTGGGGCTGGTGGATAGCGGACTGACGACGTCGATGTGGCAGGCACCGGGGCTGGTGCGCGCAACGGCGCCGTAAAATACGCCGGATGGCGCTGCGCTTATCCGGCCTACGGTTTTGTAGCCCCGGTAAGCGCAGCACCACCGGGGAAGTTCTTTGAGATCTATCACAATCATTCGATCCCGCTTTTACCTTTCCACTGCCGCTGGCTAAATTAGTAACTCATCCGACCACATAACAATAATTTTACACTGGAAGAGACTATGAGCCGCTACCCGTCGTTATTCGCCCCTCTCGATCTGGGGTTCACCACACTCAAAAACCGCGTGTTGATGGGGTCGATGCACACCGGGCTGGAGGAGCATCCGGACGGGGCCGAGCGTCTGGCAGCCTTCTATGCCGAGCGCGCCCGCCACGGGGTGGCGCTGATTGTCACCGGCGGCGTGGCCCCTGCGCCTTCCGGCGTGGGCATGGAGGGCGGCGCGGTCCTGAACGATGTGGCGCAGCTGCCGCACCACCGCATTGTGACCGACGCGGTACACCGCGAGGGCGGGAAAATCGCCCTGCAAATCCTGCACACCGGGCGCTACAGCTACCAGCCGAACCTGGTCGCGCCGTCGGCTCTTCAGGCACCGATTAACCGTTTTAAACCTCACGCCCTGACCCACGACGAGATCCTGGCGTTGATTGACGACTTCGCCCGCTGCGCGGCGCTGGCACGCGAGGCGGGCTACGACGGCGTCGAGGTGATGGGCTCCGAAGGCTACCTGATCAACGAGTTCCTCGCCGCCCGCACCAACCAGCGCGACGACGAATGGGGCGGCGACTATGCCCGCCGGATGCGCTTTGCCGTGGAGGTGGTGCGCGCGGTGCGCGAACGTGCGGGCGCGGACTTTATTATCGTCTTCCGCCTGTCGATGCTCGACTTGGTGGAAGGCGGCGGGACGTTCGACGAAACAGTACAGCTGGCGCAGGCGATTGAAGCCGCAGGTGCCACGATTATCAACACCGGCATCGGCTGGCACGAGGCGCGCATCCCGACCATCGCCACGCCGGTGCCGCGCGCGGCGTTCAGCTGGGTAACGCGCAGGCTGAAGGGCAAAGTGTCTGTTCCGCTGGTCACCACCAACCGCATTAACGATCCGCAGGTGGCGGACGATGTGATATCACGCGGCGACGCCGATATGGTGTCGATGGCGCGCCCGTTCCTGGCGGATGCCGAACTCCTGTCCAAAGCGCAAAGCGGCCGTGCGGACGAGATTAATACCTGCATCGGCTGTAACCAGGCCTGTCTGGATCAGATCTTCGTCGGCAAGGTCACCTCCTGTCTCGTCAACCCGCGCGCCTGCCATGAAACCAAAATGCCGGTCGTTCCGGCGGTGAATAAAAAACGACTGGCCGTGGTGGGCGCAGGCCCGGCGGGGCTGGCGTTCGCGGTAAATGCCGCCTCGCGCGGGCACAGCGTGACGCTGTTTGATGCGCTGGCGGAGATTGGCGGGCAGTTTAATATCGCCAAACAGATCCCCGGCAAAGAGGAGTTCTATGAAACCCTGCGCTACTACCGCCGGATGATCGAGCTTACGGGCGTCGATCTGCGGCTCAACCAGTTTGTCAGCGCAGCGGATCTGATCGGTTTCGATGAGGTGATCCTGGCGAGCGGGATCGTCCCGCGCCTGCCGGCGATCGAGGGTATCGATCATCCGAAGGTATTGAGCTATCTGGACGTATTGCGAGACAAAACGCCGGTTGGCGAGAAGGTGGCGATTATCGGCTGCGGCGGGATCGGCTTTGATACCGCCATGTACTTAAGCCAGCCGGGCGAGGCCTCCAGCCAGAACATTGCCGAGTTTTGCGTGGAATGGGGTATCGACACCAGCCTGAGCCAGTCCGGCGGATTGCGCCCGGAAGGGCCGCAGCTGCCGAAAAGCCCGCGCCAGATCGTGATGCTGCAGCGTAAGGCCAGCAAGCCGGGCGAAGGGCTGGGCAAAACCACGGGCTGGATCCACCGCGCCACCCTGCTCTCGCGCGGGGTGAAGATGATCCCGGCGGTCAGCTACGAGAAGATCGACGACGAGGGTCTGCACGTCACGATCGGCGGCGAGCCGCAGCTGCTGCGCGTGGATCACGTCATTTTATGTGCCGGGCAGGAGCCGAAACGGGATCTGGCGGATCCGCTGCGCGAGGCCGGTAAAACGGTGCATTTGATCGGCGGGTGCGATGTGGCGATGGAGCTGGACGCGCGGCGGGCAATTGCGCAGGGAACGAAGTTAGCTCTGGAGATCTAGAACATTGCCCGGTGGCGCTACGCTTACCGGGCCTACGGGTTCGAGGCCGTTGTAGGCCCGGTAAGCGCAGCGCCACCGGGCATCAGACTGCACACTACGTAGGCCTGTGCAAGCGAAGCGCCGCCAGGCAAAACAATCTTAACGACGACGTCCCAGCTTCACCGCCTTCAGCACCACGAACTTGTTGTTCGTCGCAACGGTGACGCAGTTGCCGAAAATCTTCTTCAGCTTGTGGAAGTAGTCCAGGTGGCGGTTCGCCACGATGTACAGCTCGCCGTTGATTTTCAGGCAGCGGCGCGCGTGGTGGAACATTTCCCACGCGACGTTATCCGTCAGGGCATGCTTCTGGTGGAACGGCGGGTTGCAGAACACCGCGTTGAAGCGGAACGGCTCTACGCCAGACAGCGCGTTGTTGATCATAAACTCGCAGCGGTCCAGCGCTTCCGGCATGTTGGTTTCCACGTTCAGACGGCTGGAGGCCACCGCCATTGGCGACTCGTCGCTGAACACCACGCTGGCGTCCGAGTTCTTCGCCAGCAGCGTCAGGCCAATCACGCCGTTACCGCATCCCAGGTCGACAATTTCACCTTCCAGATTTTCCGGCAGATGTTCCATGAAGAAACGCGCCCCGATATCCAGACCGGTGCGGGAGAAGACGTTCGCATGGTTGTGGATGGTCCAGTCGGTGCCTTCCAGCGTCCAGCTCAGGGTCTCCGGCGCGTCGGCCAGCTCCGGCGCGCTGAAGGTGCAATTGATCAGGCGCGCTTTTTTCCAGGCCAGCGTCGTGGTGGTCGGACCGAGGACTTTCTCGAACAGCTCCAGCGTCGAGGTGTGAATATCGCGCGCTTTGGCACCCGCGATAATGCGCGTTTCCGGCGTCACGACCTTGCGCAGCGCGCGCAGCTGTTGCTCCAGCAGCGCCATGGTTTTTGGCACTTTGATCAGCACCACGCCCGGCGCCTGCGGGTAGTCCGCGGTGCTGTCCAGAAACTTCACGCTGGACTCTTCGATGTCGTTATGGCGCAGGTTTTCACGCGTCGCCAGCTCGCTCAGGTAGGAATCGCCGATGCTGTAAGGCGTGTGCTCCGCCAGGGCGCAGCCCAGCGCGCCAAACGCGTCATTCAGGATCAAAACCGGGCCGCGGATTTCAGTCTCATCCAACTGCTGCAGCAGATATTCATCCGCCGCTTCCCACGCCATGAGCGGGTTAACGTCGTCCGTTTCCGGGAAACGTTTAAGGTTGAGTGAACGGAAACCGTTGTCTAAGTGGCTCATCGGCCCTCCTGAATGGTAAAATTTGGCGTATCCCTGAAAAGGGTGCGTGAGTATACCCGTTTTATTGTCGATTTGGGGCGTTGATGAACCAACTTACTTATCTCCAGGGCTATCCGGAGCATTTACTGACTCAGGTTCGCAGCCTGATTGCCGAGCAGAAGCTCGGCGCGGTGCTGGAAAAACGCTATCCCGGCACGCACGATTTCGCGACCGATAAGGCCCTCTGGCAGTATACGCAGGATCTGAAAAGCCGGTATCTGAAGAGCGCGCCGCCGATCAACAAGGTGATGTACGACAACAAGATCCACGTGCTGAAAAACGCGCTCGGCCTGCACACCGCCATCTCCCGCGTGCAGGGCGGCAAGCTGAAGGCGAAGGCCGAAATCCGCGTCGCGACGGTTTTCCGTAACGCGCCGGAAGCCTTTCTGCGGATGATCGTCGTCCATGAGCTGGCGCACCTGAAAGAGAAAGAGCACGACAAAGCGTTCTATTCCCTGTGCTGCCACATGGAGCCGCAGTACCACCAGCTGGAGTTTGATACCCGGCTATGGCTTACGCATTTATCGTTAAATGGTAATGCGGAATAGCGCACGCGAATTGTCATGATGACGTGCTACAGTGGCTAAAGGTTCCCCGCTACGGAGTACGTAAACGTTTATGATACGTTTCGCAGTCATTGGTACGAACTGGATCACGCGCCAGTTCGTCGACGCCGCCCACGAAACCGGCAAACTTAAACTTACCGCAGTCTATTCCCGCAGCCTTGAGCAGGCGCAGAGTTTTGCTAACGACTATCTCGTTGAGCATCTCTTCACCTCGCTCGACGAGATGGCACAAAGCGACGCCATTGACGCGGTGTATATCGCCAGCCCGAACTCCCTGCACTTCCCGCAGACAAAGCTGTTTCTCAGCCACAAAAAGCATGTGATTTGCGAGAAGCCGCTGGCGTCAAATATCCAGGAAGTGGAGGCGGCCATCGCGCTTGCCCGCGAAAACCAGGTGGTGCTGTTCGAAGCGTTCAAAACCGCCAGCCTGCCGAATTTCCTGCTGCTGCAGCAGTCTCTGCCGAAAATTGGCAAAGTGCGTAAAGCTTTTATCAACTACTGCCAGTACTCGTCGCGCTACCAGCGCTATCTGGACGGCGAGAACCCGAACACCTTTAACCCGGCCTTCTCGAACGGCTCGATTATGGATATCGGTTTTTACTGCCTGGCGTCCGCCGTGGCGCTGTGGGGCGAGCCGCACAGTGTCAGTGCGCAAGCCAGCCTGCTGGAGAGCGGCGTGGATGCGCACGGCTTAGCGGTGCTGGACTACGGTGATTTCAGCGTCACGCTACAGCACTCGAAAGTGAGCGATTCCGTGCTGCCAAGCGAGATTCAGGGCGAAGCCGGCTCGCTGGTTATCGAGAAGATCTCCGAGTGTCAGAAAGTGAGCTTTGTGCCGCGCGGCGGCAAAGCGCAGGAGCTGACGCAGCCCCAGCATATTAACACTATGCTCTATGAGGCAGAGGTCTTCGCCCGTCTGGTGGAAGACAACGAAGTGAATCACCCTGGCCTGGCGGTGAGCCGCACCACGGCGAAGCTGCAAACGGAGATCCGCCGCCAGACCGGCGTGGTATTCCCGGCAGACGGCGTAGGCGCGGAAGCGATCGCGTAAAGCTGTGTAATGAAACGGCGCAGACCATTGACGAAACCAATGGTCTGACATATTTTGTTACCTGCAAAGGGGAGTAACTTCTTCGCCGGTGGATCGTCATTACGATGCGTTAAACACGCATCCGGTCGCCGGGCAACCCTCGTGGTTGTAAGTGAGACCTTGCCGGAAGGCGAGGTCTATGCATAAAAAGCTAACGGCTATCGTCTTCTGACCATGGCCGTTTTTGTTTTTTATGTGTAAGGAAAATAGTATGCATTCTGTCGGCACTCCAATGTTGTGGGGCGGATTCGCGGTTGTCGTGCTCATCATGCTGGCGATCGACCTCTTTTTGCAGGGGCGTCGCGGCGCACACGGCATGAGCATCAAACAGGCTGCGGCCTGGTCTCTGGTGTGGGTCACCCTCTCCCTGCTGTTCTGTGCCGCCTTCTGGTGGTATCTGGCCTCGACCGAAGGCCGCGCGGTGGCCGATCCTCAGGCACTCGCCTTCCTCACCGGCTATCTGATTGAAAAAGCCCTGGCGGTTGATAACGTCTTCGTCTGGCTGATGCTGTTTAGCTACTTTGCCGTGCCTGCTGCCCTGCAGCGCCGCGTGCTGGTCTACGGCGTGCTGGGTGCCATTGTTCTGCGTACCATTATGATCTTCGCCGGCAGCTGGCTGATTACCCAGTTCGAGTGGCTGCTGTACGTCTTCGGCGCGTTCCTGCTGTTCACCGGTATTAAAATGGCGCTGGCGAAAGAGGATGGCTCCGCGATTGGCGATCGCCCGCTGGTGAAGTGGATCCGTGGGCATCTGCGCATGACCGACAAGATTGAGAGCGAGCACTTCTTCGTGCGCAAGAACGGCCTGCTCTTTGCCACCCCGCTGCTGCTGGTGCTGATTCTGGTTGAGCTGAGCGACGTGATTTTCGCGGTGGACAGCATCCCGGCGATTTTCGCGGTGACCACCGACCCGTTCATCGTCCTGACCTCAAACCTGTTCGCCATCCTCGGCCTGCGTGCGATGTACTTCCTGCTGGCGGGCGCGGCGGAGCGCTTCTCGATGCTGAAGTACGGTCTGTCGGTGATCCTGGTGTTTATCGGTATCAAGATGCTGATCGTCGATTTCTACCATATCCCAATCGCCATTTCGCTCGGCGTGGTGTTTGGCATTCTGATCGTGACGCTGATTATCAATACCTGGGTTAACCGCCAGCACGATAAGAAGCAGCAGGTGGAGTAAAACGTTCGGTGCGGCCTGATGCCCTCACCCCGGCCCTCTCCCACAGGGAGAGGGTGAAAAGTAATGTAGGCCGGGTAAGCGCAGCGCCACCCGGCACTTTCGTTAATCAATAGTTAAAAAACATGACGCAACACGTAAAATCCAGCATTTTACGCTTCCCTCCACGGACACTTTCCCTATACTCGACCAGGCAAACATTTACTTACATCCGGACATAAATGTGACTAAGAGCACATCCGGGATGGAACGCAATTTCACTTAAGGAATCCCCATGACCGCATCCTCGTCTGGTCTGTTTGCGCGTCTGTCGCGCGGCAGCCTCGTTAAGCAAATACTGGTTGGCCTTGTGCTCGGCATCGCGCTGGCACTGATCTCGAAACCTGCCGCCGAGGCCACCGGCCTGCTCGGCACGCTGTTCGTCGGCGCGCTGAAAGCGGTCGCGCCGGTTCTGGTGTTGACCCTGGTGATGGCCTCAATCGCCAACCACCAGCAGGGGCAAAAAACCAATATTCGCCCGATTCTATGGATGTACCTGCTGGGTACGTTCTCCGCCGCGCTGACGGCAGTTATCGTTAGCTTTATCTTCCCTTCCACGCTGCAGCTGACCACCGGCGCAACCGACATTACGCCACCTGCGGGCATTGTTGAGGTGATGCACGGCCTGCTGATGAGCATTGTTGCAAACCCGATCCACGCGCTTATCAACGCGAACTACATCGGGATCCTGGTGTGGGCAGTCGGTTTGGGCTTTGCCCTGCGCCATAGCAATGACACGACAAAAAACCTGGTCAACGACCTTTCTAACGCCGTGACCTTTATCGTGACGGTGGTGATCCGCTTCGCGCCGATTGGTATTTTTGGTCTTGTCGCCTCGACGCTGGCAACGACCGGTTTTGGCGCCTTGTGGGGCTATGCCCAACTGCTGCTGGTGCTGATCGGCTGTATGGCCGTGGTGGCGCTGGTTATTAACCCGCTGCTGGTGTTCCTGCAGACCCGTCGTAACCCGTACCCGCTGGTGCTGATGTGCCTGCGCGAAAGCGGCGTGACCGCCTTCTTCACCCGCAGCTCTGCGGCGAATATTCCGGTCAACATGTCGCTGTGTGAGAAGCTGAATCTGGACCGCGATACCTATTCCGTCTCAATCCCATTGGGGGCGACCGTCAATATGGCGGGGGCGGCAATTACCATCACGGTGCTGACGCTGGCGGCGGTCAATACGCTGGGTATCCCGGTGGATTTGCCAACGGCGCTGCTGCTAAGCGTCGTTGCTGCGCTCTGTGCCTGTGGTGCATCCGGCGTGGCGGGCGGTTCCCTGCTGCTGATCCCGCTGGCATGTAATATGTTCGGCATCCCGAACGAGATCGCCATGCAGGTGGTTGCGGTGGGCTTTATCATCGGCGTATTGCAGGACTCCTGCGAGACGGCGATTAACTCCTCCACCGACGTGATGTTCACCGCCGCCGTATGCCAGGCGGAAGACGCGCGTTTAGCGAAGAACGCACTTCGCAGTTAAAACAAAAGCCCGGTGGCGGCTACGCCTTACCGGGCCTACAGGGTTTCGTAGGTCGGGTAAGCGTTAGCGCCACCCGACATCACACTTAAAGCGTCACACCGCTCTTAAAAATCGCCAGCTCGCGGAAATCGTTCTTCTCGTTGCAGGTCTGCCTACCGTTCGCAAATTCCACGATAGCGTCCACGAACTCCGTCAGCAGCTGCGGCATCGCTTTGCCGTGGATCAGCTGGCCCGCATCGAAGTCGATCCAGTGCTTTTTCTTTGCCGCCAGCTCGCTGTTGGTGGCGATTTTCACCGTCGGCACAAACCCGCCGTACGGCGTACCGCGCCCGGTACTGAACAGCACCATATGACAGCCCGCACCCGCCAGCGCGCTGGTGGCGACCGCATCGTTGCCCGGTGCGCTCAGCAGGTTCAGACCGTGCGTTTTCAGGCGCTCGCCATAGCGCAGAACGTCCACCACCTGGCTCGCGCCCGCTTTCTGAGTGCAGCCGAGGGATTTCTCTTCCAGCGTGGTGATCCCGCCCGCTTTGTTACCCGGCGACGGGTTCTCATAAATCGGCTGATTGTGGGCAATGAAGTACTGTTTGAAGTCGTTCACCATGGTGACGGTCTTCTCAAACGTCTCTTCGTCGCGGCAGTGGCTCATCAGAATACGTTCCGCGCCAAACATTTCCGGCACTTCGGTCAGCACCGTCGTGCCGCCGTTGGCAATCACGTAGTCCGAGAAGCGGCCCAGCATCGGGTTGGCGGTAATGCCGGACAGGCCATCGGACCCGCCGCACTCCAGCCCAAACTTCAGCTCGCTCAGCTTGCCCGGCTCGCGCCTGTCGTGGCGCATCACGTCGTACAGCTGATGAAGCTGCTCAATGCCCGCTTCCACTTCGTCGTCCTGGTGCTGGCACACCATGAAGTGCACGCGCTCAGGATCGAATTCCCCCAGCGTGTCGCGGAAGGCGTCAACCTGATTGTTCTCGCAGCCCAGGCCAATCACCAGCACCGCGCCCGCGTTCGGGTGACGCACCATGTTTTGCAGCATGGTGCGGGTGTTAATGTGGTCGTCACCCAGTTGGGAGCAGCCGTAAGTGTGGCTGAACAGATGCACGCCGTCAGTGCCTTCGGCATTGTTGGTCTCTTTCAGGAAGCGCGTCTGGATCTGACGCGCAATCCCGTTCACGCAGCCGACGGTCGGGAGGATCCACAGCTCGTTGCGGATCCCCACGTTGCCGCTGGCGCGACGGTAGATCTGCACCTCACGATCCGCCGCCTGACGCTCTTCTGCCGGTAAATCAGGTTGATAGCTGTACTCGTCCAGATCGCTCAGATTGGTGCGGGTATTGTGAGAATGAATATGTTCACCCGGCGCAATATCCGCCAGCGCATGACCAATCGGAAGACCGTACTTAACGACGTTGTCCCCTTTGGCGAGAGGCTTCACGGCAAACTTGTGTCCGCGAACGATCGCCTGAAGCAGGGTGACATTTTGGTTATCAACGGTCACCACGTCGCCTTCACAGAGATCCGTCAGCGCGACGGCCACGTTATCCAGCGAATGGATTTTGATGTATTGCATATCAACCTCAAACGGCCTTAGTTCAGTTCAATGGCGAAGTAGTCACGCGCATTGTTAAAGCAGATGTTTTTCACCATTTCGCCCAGCAGCTGGATATCCGCTGGCGCTTCGCCCGCGTGCACCCAGCGGCCAATCATCTGGCACAGAATGCGGCGGAAGTACTCATGGCGGGTATAGGACAGGAAGCTGCGGCTGTCGGTCAGCATACCGACAAAGCGGCTCAGCAGACCCAGCTGTGCCAGCTGCGTCATTTGACGCTCCATGCCGTCTTTCTGATCGTTGAACCACCAGCCGGAACCGAACTGCATCTTGCCCGGCATCCCTTCGCCCTGGAAGTTGCCGACCATGGTGCCCAGCACTTCGTTATCGCGCGGGTTCAGGCAGTACAGGATGGTTTTTGGCAGCAGGTTTTGTTCGTTCTGTTTGCTCAGCAGTTTGGACAGCTCTTCCGCCAGCGGACGGTCGTTGATGGAGTCGAAGCCCACGTCCGCGCCCAGCAGTTTGAACTGGCGCTGGTTGTTATTGCGCAGCGCGCCGATATGGTACTGCTGTACCCAGCCGCGACGGGCGTATTCCGCGCCGAGGAACACCAGCACCGCCGTTTTAAACTGCGCCACTTCGTGCTCGCTCAAGCCTTCGCCGGAGAGACGACGCGCAAGGATACTGTCCAGCTCGGCTTCGTTTGATTCCGCAAACAGCACCACGTCCAGCGCGTGGTCAGACACTTTACAGCCGTGCGCCGCGAAGTGGTCCAGACGTTTGGTCAGCGCGGTTTGCAGGTCAGCGAAACGACGGATGTCGGTATCCGACACTTCCGCCAGCTTCGCCATGTAGTAGGTGAAGGTGGCCTGCTCAATGTTGAAGGCTTTGTCCGGGCGCCAGCTTGGCAGCACTTTGATATCAAAAGAGGCGTCTTTGGCGACAACGGCATGATGTTCCAGGGAGTCAATCGGATCGTCGGTAGTGCCCACCATCTTCACGTTCATCTGCTTCATGATGCCGCGCGCGGAGAAGTTATCCTGCGCCAGCAGCGCATTGCAGCGATCCCAGATTTCATCGGCGGTCGTTGGGGAGAGCAGCTTGCCGGTGATGCCAAACGGACGACGAAGCTCGAGATGCGTCCAGTGGTAGAGCGGGTTGCCGATGGTGTGCGGAACGGTCGCCGCCCAGGCGTCAAACTTCTCGCGGTCGGTCGCATCGCCGGTACACAGGCGCTCGGCGACGCCGTTGGTGCGCATGGCGCGCCATTTGTAGTGGTCACCCTTCAGCCAGATGTCATACAGGTTTTTGAAACGGTAATTTTCGGCAACCTGCTGCGGCGGTAAATGGCAGTGGTAGTCGAAAATCGGCTGGTCTTTTGCGTAGTCGTGGTACAGGCGGCGAGCAAATTCGGTATCTAACAGAAAATCTTCGGTCATAAACGGCGTCATTATCGTCTTCCTCATTACGGGAGCGCAGAAAGCGTATGTTCATATGCTGCAAAGTTATCACACCAATTTCCACCCACCGAAGCTTTTTTCGTGAGTGAGATCAATAAACGCCAACAAATAAATTACCCTCAATGGAGTAAACCCTTCTGCACCCCCCGCCATTACTGGCTTTGCGCGCAACGATTAATGTCCCCACAAATAATCATACATTTGTGATGTCACTCACCTTTTAAAGTTGTATGACAAGTTATCTTTTCGCCGTCGCAAACTATAAGCCGACGGAATGCATTGCCGGTGTTTGATACATCGGGTTTAACGGTACGGATACCGACTTATGCACGCTTACTTATGGCAAGGTTCGGGCCGTTCCGGGACATGTTCCCGGCTACGCCCCTCCCGTTACACAACTGCTCCCGGAAATGGTTGAGAGGTTGCCGTGCCCCGGCGCGGAAATAACATAACGATGAGGTTTTAGATGCGTAAAATTAAAGGGTTACGTTGGTATATGATCGCACTGGTGACGTTAGGCACCGTGCTGGGCTACCTGACGCGTAACACCGTGGCAGCAGCAGCGCCAACGTTGATGGAAGAGCTGCATATCTCCACGCAGCAATACTCCTACATCATTGCCGCCTATTCCGCGGCGTATACCATCATGCAGCCTGTTGCTGGCTATGTGCTGGACATTCTCGGTACCAAAATCGGTTATGCCTTCTTCGCCATCGCCTGGGCGGTGTTCTGCGGTGCAACCGCGCTGGCAGGCAGCTGGGGTGGACTGGCGCTGGCTCGCGGTGCGGTCGGTGCGGCTGAAGCCGCAATGATCCCGGCTGGCCTCAAGGCCAGCTCCGAGTGGTTCCCGGCGAAAGAGCGCTCCATTGCTGTCGGCTACTTCAACGTGGGCTCGTCCATCGGGGCGATGATTGCGCCGCCGCTGGTGGTGTGGGCTATCGTGATGCACAGCTGGCAGATGGCGTTCATCATCTCGGGCGTGCTGAGCTTTGCCTGGGCGATGGCGTGGCTGATTTTCTACAAACACCCGCGCGATCAGAAAAAGCTCTCCGAAGAAGAACGCGAATACATCATTGGCGGTCAGGAAGCGCAGCATCAGACCAACAACGGCAAAAAAATGACCGTCTGGCAGATCCTGGGCACCCGTCAGTTCTGGGGTATCGCCCTGCCGCGTTTCCTGGCTGAACCGGCCTGGGGTACCTTTAACGCGTGGATCCCGCTGTTCATGTTTAAAGTCTACGGCTTTAACCTGAAAGAGATCGCGATGTTCGCCTGGATGCCAATGCTGTTCGCTGACCTGGGCTGTATCGTGGGCGGCTACCTGCCACCGCTGTTCCAGCGCTGGTTTGGGGTGAACCTGATTGTTTCCCGTAAGCTGGTGGTGACCATGGGTGCACTGCTGATGATTGGCCCAGGCATGATCGGCCTGTTCACCAGCCCGTACATCGCCATTGCCCTGCTGTGCATCGGTGGCTTTGCGCACCAGTCCCTGTCCGGCGCGCTGATTACGCTCTCGTCTGACGTCTTTGGTCGAAACGAAGTGGCAACCGCCAACGGTCTGACCGGCATGGCCGCCTGGACCGCGAGTACGATGTTCGCTCTGGTGGTCGGCGCGCTGGCGGATACCATCGGCTTCAGCCCGCTGTTCGCCGTGCTGGCGATCTTCGACCTGATGGGGGCGGTGGTTATCTGGACGGTGCTGAAAAGCAAATCGGCAGAGGAGCTGGCGAAAGAGTCCCTCGGAGGACCGGCGACGCAGAGTTAGCGTTGTTGTGCCGGGTGGCGGCTTCGCCTGACCCGGCCTACAAAACCCAATAAAACCGTAGGCCGGGTAAGCGCAGCGCCACCCGGCAAAATCTTCTCAAAAGCCGCCTCCGGGCGGCTTTTTTAATGGCAAAATCTGGAGAGTGACACGCAAAAGTGGTATAACAAATCATCTGCCGTACCCTGCCTGGAGCGCATATGGAAATCACCGAACCACGTCGTTTATATCAACAACTTGCTGCGGAGCTGAAAGATCGCATCGAGCAAGGGGTCTATCTTGTCGGTGATAAACTTCCCGCCGAGCGCTTTATCGCGGATGAAAAAAGCGTGAGCCGCACCGTGGTGCGTGAAGCGATTATCATGCTGGAAGTGGAAGGCTACGTTGAGGTACGCAAAGGCTCCGGCATTCACGTGATTTCTAATCTGCCGAAACACTCTCCCGTCGCGGACGAAAGCCTGGAATTTGCCAGCTATGGCCCGTTTGAGCTGCTCCAGGCTCGCCAGCTGATCGAAAGCAACATTGCTGAGTTTGCAGCCACGCAGGTGACCAAGCAGGACATCATGAAGCTGATGGAGATCCAGGAGAACGCCCGTAAGGAAAAATGTTTCCGCGATTCAGAGTGGGATCTTCAGTTCCACGTTCAGGTCGCCCTGGCAACCCAAAATACGGCCCTGGCGGCAATCGTTGAAAAAATGTGGACTCAGCGCGTTCACAACCCGTACTGGAAAAAACTGCACGACCATATCGATTCCCGTACCGTCGACAACTGGTGTGACGATCACGACCAAATCCTTAAGGCGCTGATTCGTAAAGATCCGCATGCCGCCAAGCTGGCGATGTGGCAGCACCTGGAAAACACCAAGCAGATGCTGTTCAACGAAACCAGCGATGACTTCGAATTTAACGCTGACCGCTATCTTTTTGCCGATAATCCGGTTGTTCATCTCGATACGGCATCCAGTGCCGCAAAATAGATGACCTTTCTGCCGGCAGGCGCTACGTTGCGCCTTCCGGCTTACATGGGTAAGCAAAACATATATAGTGTCAGCCTTTGTAAATCCCCTCGCTCACTTCCTGGGCTTACGCCAAAATCAACTCACCCCTGCAAATTCTGTGACGCAGAACGTTGGGCTTTGTTACAATTGGATTCAATTCCTTATTTTGTAAGTTAGTGCTTGCTAACCAGCCAATTAACAGGGAACAGTGTTGGCCACACCGCAATGTGTCCGCGAGCGACCATAATGAAATCACAACAATGTCGCCGTGCTGTTTGTCCCGGATAACAGGCGTGACGTTAACCGATTTCCAGGAACACTGAATGGAACTTTTGACCCAACTACTGCATGCCCTCTGGGCGCAGGATTTTGAAACGCTGGCCAACCCCTCCATGATTGGCATGCTCTATTTCGTCTTGTTTATGATCCTGTTCCTTGAGAACGGTTTGCTGCCTGCTGCCTTCCTGCCCGGTGACAGTTTGCTGGTGCTTGTCGGCGTGCTGTGTGCCAAAGGGGCGATGGCGTTTCCACACACCATTTTATTACTGACCGTGGCGGCCAGCCTGGGCTGCTGGGTGAGCTATATCCAGGGAAGATGGCTGGGCAATACCCGGATCGTCCAGAACTGGCTCTCTCATCTTCCCGCGCATTATCACCAGCGGGCGCACCACCTTTTCCACAAGCACGGGCTTTCCGCGCTGCTGATTGGCCGCTTTATCGCCTTTGTTCGCACCCTGCTGCCTACCATTGCCGGTCTGTCGGGGTTGAGCAGCGCGCGCTTCCAGTTCTTTAACTGGATGAGCGGTCTGCTATGGGTGCTTATTCTGACGACGCTGGGCTATGCGTTGGGTAAAACCCCGGTCTTCATGAAATATGAAGATCAGCTGATGTCCTGCCTGATGCTGCTGCCCGTGGTTCTGCTGGTCTTCGGCCTGATTGGCTCACTGGTTGTCCTGTGGAAAAAGAAATATGGAGCCAGAGGCTGACGATGGTTATCTCACCGCTCGCTCTGCGCCGTTTTGCCTTTGCCATGATTACGCTGGTGGTGCTCAGCGCCCTGCTGCTGGCATGGAGCGCGCTTTCGCATCAGGAATCGACGCTGGCTATTCGCCCGGTAAACCAGGGAGCCAGCGTGCCTGACGGTTTTTCTGTCTGGCATCATCTGGATGCGAACGGTATCCGCTTTAAGAGCATCACTCCACAGGACGATGTTTTACTGATCAAGTTTGATTCCCGTGCGCAAAGTGCCGCCGCGAAAGTGGTTCTCGACCGTACGCTGCCGCACGGGTATATCATTGCTCAGCAGGAAGATGAGAGCCAGCCTGCAGCCTGGCTCTCATTGATTCGCGATACGTCGCATCGGTTTGGATAACTTCCAGGATTCCGAATCTTTTCACTCACTTTGGTGAATCCCCCGTTTACTTACTATGCTTAAGTACGCGGAGCACCCCTCGATGTACTCCGCATAACTTTGGATAGCGGCTTATGCCGCCACACAATGGAAGGTTTCGATAATGAAATTCCGCATTACTCTGGCTCTGGCCCTTTTTTCTTTAAGCACAGCATCCTTCGCAAACTCTCTCTGTCAGGAGAAAGAACAGGATATTCAGCGTGAGATCGGTTATGCCCAAAAGCATAACAATCAGCACCGTGTTGATGGTCTTAAAAAAGCGCTGAGCGAAGTGAAAGCGAACTGTTCAGACAGCAAGCTTCGTGCCGACCACAAGAAGAAAATCGCTGAACAGAAGGACGAGATAGCCGAGCGCCGTCGCGACCTGCAGGAAGCGAAAGAGAAAGGTGATGCAGAAAAAATTGCTAAGCGCGAGAAGAAGTTGAAAGAAGCGCAGGATGATCTGAAAGCGCTGGAAGCTCGCGATTATTGAGTTAACGGAAATCTCAACAGGAGAGAGAATCATGTCAAAAGATACGACGTCTGAACATCTGCGCGCTGAACTGAAATCCCTGGCCGATACCCTTGAAGAGGTGCTGAACTCCTCTGCTGACAAGTCAAAAGAAGAGGTCAGCAAGCTGCGCAGCAAGGCGGAGCAGGCGCTGAAAGAGAGCCGCTATCGCCTGGGTGAAACCGGTGATGCACTGGCGAAACAGACCCGCGAAGCGGCTGCGCGCGCGGACGAATATGTGCGTGATAATCCATGGACGGGTGTAGGGATTGGTGCCGCAGTGGGTGTGGTACTGGGTGTCCTTCTGACGCGTCGTTGATATGGAAGATCCTCGTCACGCACAAGGGCCTGCTAACAACGTCCTCGGCATCGGCCAGCGTATTTTAACCACGCTGGTCGGGATTGCCGAAACGCGCGTCCGGCTGGCAGTGGTCGAGCTGGAAGAGGAGAAAGCGAACCTCTTCCAGATGCTGCTGATGCTTGGGCTGACCATGCTTTTCGCCGCGTTTGGTCTGATGAGCCTGATGGTGTTAATCATCTGGGCCATTGACCCGCAGTATCGTCTTAACGCGATGATTGCCACCACCGTCGTTCTGCTGGTCGCAGCGTTGATTGGCGGTATCTGGACGCTGCGTAAAGCGCGCAAGTCCACTTTCCTGCGCCATACGCGTCAGGAGCTGGCGAACGATCGCGCCCTGCTGGAGGATGACTAGCCGTGAGCGGTAATGCCGAACGTCAAAAGCGAAAAGCGTACCTGTTAAGCCAGATCCAGCAGCAACGGCTGGATCTGTCTGCCAGTCGTCGCGACTGGATTGACGCGACGCGACGGTTTGACCGGGGCTGGAATACCGTCCTGAGCCTGCGTTCATGGGCGCTGGTCGGCAGCAGCGTGATGGCTATCTGGTCCGTTCGTCATCCGAATATGCTGATCCGCTGGGCCCGTCGTGGGTTTGGCGCCTGGAGCGCCTGGCGTCTGGTAAAAGCGACGATCCGTCAGCAGCAATTACGCTAGCCCGCCGGGTGGCGGCTACGCCTTACCCGACCTACATGCAATCGTA
Organism: Enterobacter sp. KB-221C9; assembly: GCF_041320715.1. NCBI lineage: Bacteria > Pseudomonadati > Pseudomonadota > Gammaproteobacteria > Enterobacterales > Enterobacteriaceae > Enterobacter > Enterobacter sp. KB-221C9. Next base: position 164,336 of record NZ_JBGIWG010000005.1, on the reverse strand, counting down.
GGCCGGGTAAGCGCAGCGCCACCCGGCAAAATCGCTCCCCTCCCTTACTCAATATCTTTGAATTAGATTGACAGTTTTCCTTGCTAACAATTGCCACCCGCCCCGTTTATGATGCTCTCCATCGACAGCAATACCGCGGTATCTACCCGGAATTGCAGACAAATAAAGTTCAGCCGCTCATGTGGTTTCCTGGAGAGTAAAATGAAAAAATTAGAAGATGTTGGTGTACTGGTCGCGCGTATTCTGATGCCAATTCTGTTCATCGTGGCAGGTTGGGGAAAAATCACCGGTTATGCGGGTACCCAGCAGTATATGGAAGCCATGGGCGTTCCGGGGTTCCTGCTGCCGCTGACCATTCTTCTTGAGTTCGGCGGCGGCCTGGCGGTACTGTTCGGCTTCCTGACCCGTACCACCGCGCTGTTTACCGCAGGCTTCACCGTGCTGACGGCGTTCATCTTCCACAGCAACTTTGCGGAAGGCGTGAACTCTCTGATGTTCATGAAAAACCTGACCATCGCGGGTGGCTTCCTGCTGCTGGCCGTCACTGGCCCGGGCGCATACAGCATCGACCGCGTTCTGAATAAGAAATGGTAAGCACGCTATACTGAATGAACACAAAGCGAGGAGACATCTCCTCGCTTTTGCTATCTGACGGAGGAGAAAAAATGGGACAACTCGTAGACGGCGTATGGCAGGATGTCTGGTATGACACCAAATCCACCGGAGGTCGCTTCAAGCGCTCAGTTTCGGCCTTCCGTAACTGGCTGACCGCCGACGGTGCGCCAGGCCCGAGCGGCGAAGGCGGCTTCGAGGCGGAGAAAGACCGTTATCATCTTTATGTTTCACTTGCCTGCCCGTGGGCACACCGCACGCTGATCGTGCGCAAGCTTAAAGGTCTCGAATCCTTCATTCCTGTTTCAGTCGTGAACCCGCTGATGCTGGAAAATGGCTGGACGTTTGACAGTGATTTCCCTGCGGCGACCGGCGACGATCTTTACCACCACGATTTCCTTTACCAGCTCTATCTGCGCGCCGATCCCCATTACACCGGGCGCGTTACCGTGCCGGTGCTGTGGGACAAGAAAAACCAGACGATTGTCAGCAATGAGTCTGCGGAAATCATCCGCATGTTCAATACCGCGTTTGACGCGCACGGCGCCCGTGCCGGAGATTACTATCCGGTTGAGCTGCGTGAGAAAATTGATGAGCTGAACAGCTGGATTTACGACAACGTCAACAACGGTGTCTACAAGGCCGGTTTCGCCACCAGCCAGGAAGCGTATGACGAAGCGGTTGGAAAGGTGTTTGAATCGCTGGAGCGTCTGGAACAGCTCCTGGGCAAGCATCGCTACCTGACGGGCGATCGCCTGACGGAAGCGGACATTCGCCTTTGGACCACGCTGGTTCGTTTCGATCCGGTCTATGTCACCCACTTTAAGTGCGACAAGCACCGCATCAGCGATTACCTGAACCTGTATGGTTTCCTGCGCGACATCTACCAGATGCCGGGTATTGCCGACACGGTCGACTTCGACCATATTCGCACCCACTATTTCCGCAGCCACAAAACCATCAACCCGACGGGCATTATCTCCATAGGTCCGTGGCAGGATCTGGATGAACCTCACGGGCGCGACGTCCGTTTTGGATAAATATTAAGGGCATCAATGGATGCCCTTTTTTAATTCACAATCTCCATCTATCCTTACTTTGATTGCTTAGAAAACAAGTGATTGACCGACTATTGAGGCAAGGAAAAATGGACTGGTATTTAAAAGTACTGCGCAACTACATTGGATTTGGTGGCCGTGCCCGCCGCAAAGAGTACTGGATGTTCGTTCTTGTGAACTTCATCCTCATCATGGTGCTGGGTATTGTGGATAAAATTCTCGGCTGGGAGCGGGCTGGCGGTGAAGGCGTGCTGACCACCATTTATGGCCTGTTGGTCCTGCTGCCATCATGGGCGGTGCTGTTCCGTCGACTGCACGACACCGATCGTTCAGCGTGGTGGCTATTGCTGCTGTTGATACCGATTATTGGCTGGATCGTGATTTTGATTTTCAACTGCCAGAGCGGGACGCCGGGCGAAAACCGCTTTGGCCCCGATCCTAAGATCGGCGCGTAAAATAACGCCCGGTGGCGCTTACGCTTACCGGGCCTACTCGTTTATTTATTGTGGTGGGCGAAGAGTTTCGGTATTTCGCGCAGGCACCACGATTTAGCTTCGCCCATGCTGTCGCGACGCCACGCCATAATGATATCTACCTCGTGGCTATATTCCGGGCTGACAACGCGCAGCCGCCCCTCAGCAATGTCTTTTTCCACAAACGGGTACGGCATGGTCGCCACGCCCAGACCTGCCAATAGCGCCTGCCGTTTGTCTTCCAGGGAGGTCACCGTCAGACGAGGCTGCTTATCCAGCAGCTGCACCGTTAGCACCGGACGCTCGCGCGCGGTATCCGCTACCGCCACGCCGCGATACTTCACGCGCGTCACCTCTGAGAGCGGCTCCGGCTCCTGGTGAATCGGGTGATTAGGTGCGGCAACGTAGACGTTCATCACGCTGTAAAGCTTGCGCGAGTTGATTTCCGATGAGGAACGGAAGTGCATGTCCGGCGCAATGACGATATCCGCCCTGCCCGTCTCCAGACGTTCCCACGCGCCTGCCAGCACCTCGGTGATGATTGACAGCTGCGTATTGGCCTTCGCCGCCAGGCGGTCCACCAGCGGGAACAGCGCTTCAGTCGGCACCAGTGCTTCCGTCACCAGCGTCAGATGGGTTTCCCAGCCGCGCGCCAGCGCTTCCGCATCCGTCGTGAGCTTGTCCGCCGCTTCCAGCAGCACGCGGCCGCGCTCCAGCAGCATTCGCCCCACGTTGGTGAATTTTGTTCGATGACCGGAGCGGTCAAACAGCACCACGTCCAGCTCTTCCTCCAGCTTCTGCATGGTGTAGCTTAGCGCAGACGGAACGCGCCCCAGCTCATCTGCCGCCGCAGCAAAACTGCCGCGCCGGTCAATCGCGTCCATGACGCGAAGCGCCTCAAGCGTCAATGCTCTCTCTTTAGCCATCTCGTTCTCATTCAGGAAATTTGAACATACCGGGCAGAATATCTGGCTAACAATGCAGCGTCCATACCTTTACCATTGTTTTAGTGTAAAGAGAGGTCAAGTTTATGATTACGACAAGAACAGCTAAACAGTGCGGACAAGCCGATTTCGGTTGGCTGCAGGCCCGCTACACCTTTTCCTTTGGACACTACTTTGACCCTAAACTCCTCGGTTACGCTTCACTGCGCGTGTTGAACCAGGAAGTGCTCGCCCCGGGCGCCTCCTTCCAGCCGCGTACGTACCCGAAAGTCGATATCCTGAACCTGATCCTGGAAGGCGAGGCAGAATACCGCGATAGCGAGGGCAATCATGTCCAGGCAAAGGCTGGCGAAGCGTTGTTAATTTCCACGCAGCCGGGCATCAGCTACAGCGAGCATAACCTCAGCAAAGACAAAACGCTGACCCGTATGCAGCTTTGGCTGGACGCCTGCCCTGAGCGGGAAAATCCGCTGGTACAGAAGTTAGATTTAACGGGCGATAAGCAGCAGCTGATTGCATCGCCGGACGGCAGTAAAGGTAGTCTTCAGCTGCGTCAGCAGGTGTGGCTGCACCATATCGAGCTGAAGAAAGGTGAACAGGCGAGCTTCCAGCTTCATGGTCCGCGCGCCTATTTGCAGTCTATTCACGGTACGGTGCATGCGGTGACGCACACGGAAGAGAAAGAAGCGCTCACCTGCGGCGACGGGGCGTTTATTCGTGATGAAGCGAATATCACCCTGGTGGCGGATACGCCGCTGCGCGCGCTGCTGATTGATTTGCCGGTTTAAAGAATACCCTCACCCTAACCCTAACCCTAACCCTCTCCCAATGGGAGAGGGAACCGATCGAGCCACGGCAGAATCAACCGGTGCCGTACGCGACGTCCGAAATCACTCTGCCAGCGCGTTGGCCATATCGGTTCTAATCTGTTTACGCTGTTCCAGCGTCAAAACCTGGCTGACGTCGAAGTAATATTTCACGCGGTAATAGCGGGTCTGCTCTTCAATTTTGCTAAAGGCAGCAAGCTGGCTTTTCACCGTGCTTTCGTCCCATTTACCCGCCTGGAACATGTCGATCAGCGCGCCGTCCTTCACGCCCGTCACCGGGATCTTGCTGACATTTTGTTCAAGCTGCTTATGCAGATCGTCAATCTTCTTAACCTGCTCATTGCTGAGCTTCAGGTGCTGTACCAGCGGATCCTGCGATGGAGAAGGGGCTGCCTCAACGTTCGCGGCCTGTGCCGTAAAACTGCACACTGCCAGCGAGGCGGCAACCAGCGCAATACGGGTCATTTTCATCATCTTACTGTCCTTACATGCTGTTATAGGGAAAAGCAGGCGTATTGTTTTTCAAGAGCGGATGAATATGTGTGAGTAATTATATAAACAATTTTGTATGTTTAGCGGGCAAAAAAATGCCCCCTGCGTTGAGGGGGCATGAGAACTCGCTTTTAGATAGATTGGGTAAACGTTCGCGAAATCACATCCTGCTGCTGCTCGCGCGTCAGCGCATTAAAACGCACCGCATAGCCTGACACGCGGATCGTCAGGTTCGGGTAATTCTCGGGATGCGCGATGGCATCCAGCAGCATTTCCCGGTTCATGACGTTGACGTTCAGATGCTGCCCGCCCTCTATAGATGCTTCGTGATGGAAATACCCGTCCAGCAGCCCTACCAGGTTGGTTTTGCGCACCAGCTCGTCCTTGCCCAGCGCCTGCGGCACGATGGAGAAGGTATACGAGATCCCGTCTTTCGCATAGGTGAACGGCAGTTTGGCAACCGACGTTAGCGAGGCCACCGCCCCTTTTCTGTCACGGCCGTGCATCGGGTTCGCGCCTGGCGCAAACGGCGTGCCGCCGCGGCGTCCGTCCGGCGTGTTCCCGGTCTTCTGGCCGTACACCACGTTGGAGGTGATGGTCAGGATCGACTGGGTTGGCACCGCGTTGCGGTAGGTTGGCAGCGCCTGAATTTTCTTCATAAAGCGTTCCACCAGGTCGCAGGCGATGCTGTCCACGCGGTCGTCGTTGTTGCCGTACTGAGGATAGTCCCCTTCAATCACAAAATCGACCGCCAGTCCGGTATGGTCGCGCACCGGCTTCACCGTGGCATATTTAATGGCCGACAGGGAATCCGCGGCTACCGACAGCCCGGCAATGCCGCAGGCCATGGTGCGATAGACGTCCCGGTCGTGCAGCGCCATCAGCGAGGCTTCGTAGCTGTACTTATCATGCATGTAGTGAATGAGGTTCAGGGCGCTGATGTACTGCACCGCCAGCCAGTCCATAAAGTGATCGAGGCTCGCCATCACGGTATCGTAATCCAGCACGTCGTCCAGTAGCGGCTCGGTTTTTGGCCCGACCTGGATCTTCAGCTTCTCGTCCACCCCGCCGTTGATCGCGTACAGCAGCGTTTTGGCGAGGTTGGCACGCGCGCCAAAGAACTGCATCTGCTTGCCGATCACCATCGGGCTGACGCAGCAGGCAATGGCGTAGTCGTCGCTGTTGAAGTCCGCACGCATCAGATCGTCGTTCTCATACTGCAGCGAAGAGGTGACGATCGACACCTGCGCGGCGTATTTCTTGAACGCGATCGGCAGTTGTTCAGACCAGAGGATCGTCAGGTTTGGCTCCGGCGCAGGCCCCATGGTGTGCAGCGTGTGCAGATAGCGGAAGCTGTTTTTGGTCACCAGCGTGCGCCCGTCCAGCCCCATGCCGCCGATCACTTCCGTCGCCCAGATCGGATCGCCGGAGAAGAGCGTGTCGAATTCCGGCGTGCGCAGGAAGCGCACCATGCGGATCTTCATGATGAAGTGGTCGATCAGCTCCTGCGCCTGGACTTCATTCAGCCTGCCTGCCTGCATGTCGCGTTCAATGTAGATATCGAGGAACGAGGCCGTGCGCCCCAGCGACATCGCTCCGCCGTTCTGGGATTTCACCGCGGCAAGGTAGGCAAAATAGACCCACTGTACCGCTTCCTGGGCGTTCATCGCCGGGCGTGAGATATCAAAGCCGTAGTTAGCCGCCATCTGCTGGATCTGCAGCAGCGCGCGCCTGTGCTCCGCCAGCTCTTCACGCAGGCGGATCGTCGCCTCCAGATCTTCACCACGCTCCAGCCTGCCCTGCAGATCCGTAAACTGGAGTTCACGCTCGCGCACCAGATAAGCGATCCCGTACAGCGCCACGCGACGATAGTCACCGATGATGCGTCCGCGCCCGTAGCCGTCCGGCAGACCGGTCAGCACGCCGGATTTACGGCAGCGCATCATCTCCGGGGAGTAGACGTCAAACACGCCCTGGTTGTGGGTTTTGCGCAGGTCGGTAAACAGGTACTCGAACTGCGGATCCATCTCCCGGCCATAGGCTTCGAACGAGCTGCGAATCATGTTGATCCCACCGTACGGGTGCAGCGCACGCTTGAGCGGCTTATCGGTTTGCAGGCCGACGATCGTCTCCAGATCCTGGTCGATATAGCCCGGCCCGTGGGCCGTAATGGTGGTGGCAATGTTGGTATCAAAATCCACCGGGGCGTGGGTGGCATTCTCCTGGCGAATGCCGACCATTACCTTCTGCCACAGCGCCGTCGTTGCTGGCGTCGCCTGCGCGAGGAAAGCTTCATCGCCTTCATAAGGGGTGTAGTTATGCTGAATAAAATCGCGGACGTTGACGGCGTTTTTCCATTCTTCACCGCGAAACCCGGCCCATGCGTCGCTGTAGGGCGCGACGCCCGTATCGATTGTTACTTTCATGTGTTTCTCGCTTTATCAGGCGTAAGCCGCGGCCGGGGTAACCTTCCCAAGACGGAGGGCGTCCAGCGCGATCATTTTTTCTTCGTTGGTAGGGATCACCGCGCAGGCCACGCGGGACGACTCGGTGGAGATCACGCGCTCACCCGCGCTGCCCGGCAGGGCATTTTTGGCGTCGTCGAGGCGGATGCCGAACACGTTCAGATGTTCCGCCACCAGCGCGCGGACAAGCTTCGAGTTTTCGCCAATGCCGCCGGTAAAGACCACCCCATCCAGGCGATGCAGCGACGCAGCGTGACCCGCAATGTGCCGCGCGATGCGGTGAACGAAGGTCTGAATCGCCAGATGCGCCCGCTCATTGCCTTCGTGCCAGGCTTGCTCCAGCGCGCGTAAATCGGAGGAGATACCGGAGATCCCAAGCAGCCCGGACTCTTTATTGACCACGCGCTCCAGATCCTCAAACGACTGCCCGGTCTGCTGGGCAATCCACGCCATCGCGCCGAAGTCCACGTCGCCGCAGCGCGTACCCATCACCAGCCCTTCCAGCGGCGTCATTCCCATCGAGGTATCGACGCTTTCGCCGTTGCGTACCGCACAGATGGACGCCCCGTTGCCGAGATGGGCAATCACCAGGCCGCTGTCATCGGGGGACAGCCCGAGAAGCGTATGCGCCTGCGCGGCCACGTAGCGGTGAGAGGTCCCGTGGAAGCCGTAGCGGCGCACGCCCAGCGCTTCAAAATAGCGGTACGGCAATCCGTACAGATACGCCTGCGGCGGCAGCGTCTGGTGGAAGCTGGTATCAAATACCGCGACCTGCTGCACGCCCGGGAACAGGCGCTCTGCCGCTTCCACGCCGCTCAGGTTGGCGTAGTTATGCAGTGGCGCCAGCGGGGAGACCTGGCGGATCTGCGCGATCACCTCTTCCGTGATCAGGGTCGACTCGCTGAAGAGGTCGCCGCCGTGCGCAATGCGGTGGCCAATTAAGGCCACGCTGCTCATCAGGTTACGCTTCTCCAGCTCCAGGGCGATGGCAGCCAGCGCCCCTTCGTAGTCCTGGTGAGCCAGTCTGGCTGGCTCACCCCCGTTCACGGAAATAAAGGCCTTCTCGGTGTTGATCCCATCTGCAATGCCCGTCATCAGGGCATCGCAGCTGCTGGCGTCGAGCACCGAAAACTTAACAGAGGACGATCCGCAGTTAATAACCAGTACAACCGGAAACTCAATCATCATGTGACTCCGCTCTTCCTGAGCAATGGGTTAGAACAGTTTGTAAACGATATTCAGAATGGTCAGCAGGCCGACCGCGGTAACGAAGATGTTCTCGGTACGCCCTTTGTATTTCGCCAGCGCCGGCGCTTTGCGGATGGCGTACATCGGCAGCAGGCACAGCAGAGAGGCGATGATTGGCGCACCCATGGCTTCAATAAGGTCCAGAATGTTCGGGTTGGCGTAGGCCACAACCCAGGTGGAGCCCATGATGAACACCATGCTGATGGTGTTCAGTTTGCCAACAGAGACTTTCTTCTTGTCGCCCTTGTAGCCGAACTTGAGGATCAGGCCATTCAGCCCTTCCAGCGTGCCCAGGTAGTGGCCGAAGAAGGATTTGAAGATAGCCACCAGCGCGATGATGGAGGCACCGTATTCCAGTACCGTTGCGAACGTCGATTTGGTTCCTGACATTGATGCAAAGTGGTTCGCCAGGTAGGAGAGCACCGGAATGTTCTGCGCTTTGGCCTCCGCCATGTTCTGCGGAGAGAGCGTGAACAGGCAGCTAAAGGCGAAGAACATCACCACGGCCACCATCAGCAGGCTGGCGCGGCCGATGATTTTGGAACATTTCTGCTGGGTGAACTCTTTACCGAACGTCGGCTCGTACTCTTCGCGCTTGGAGACCACAAACGAGGAGACGATAGGCGAGAAGTTGAAGGAGAAGACCATGATGGAGATACCCAGCCACACCGTGACCAGAATGCCGTCATGACCGGTGAAGGCGATATCGCTCAGGTTGACCTGGTCGATCACCGCCGAGTTCCAGTAAGGGATCAGCGACAGGGAAATCAGCACCAGGCTGGCGATAAACGGGAACACCAGGAAGCTCATGACCTTCACCATCAGGTCTTTACCAAACCAGATAACAAAGGCCATCAGCAGCAGCAGGAACAGCGCCACCACGCCGCGGTTCAGCGCGGGCATCTGGAGCTGGTTTTCCCAGAAGGTCATAAAGGTATTGGTAATGGTGACACCGTAAATCCACAGCAGCGGGCAGATGGCGAAGAAGTAGAGGAAAGTGATCACCACCCCGCCGGTCTTACCAAAGTGCTCTTCCACCGTTTCGGTGATGTTGCCGGAGACGTTGCTACCGGACAGACACAAACGCGCCAGCGCGCGGTGGCAGTAAAACGCAATCGGGAACGCGAGAACCAGCATCAGCAGGATAGGGATCAATCCACCAAAGCCTGCGCGAATGGGGAAGAACAGCACGCCTGCGCCAATGGCGGTACCAAACAGGCCAAGCGTCCAGGTGGTATCAGACTTACGCCAGGAGGACGTTTTTGTCTGGCCAACGATAATGCTTTCTGTGTTGCTCATAGGTCACCTTTATGCGTCAACGAAGCCGGTAATTTGGGAAACACGAGAGAGGTCGATATTGCCGCCGGAAATAATGCAGACGGTTTTACGACCCTGAATATAGTGGTCGAGCTTGCCGCTTAATAACGCGGCACAGGCCAGCGCGCCGGCCCCTTCCGTCACCACTTTATTTCGCTGAATAAGCGCGATCATGCTGTCGCGAATGTTGTCCTCGCTGACCAGCACAATGTCATCAACCAGCTCGCGAACAATTTCGAACGGTAAATTACCGGGACGAGAAACATCACAGCCGTCGGCCAGCGTGCCGGTAACGCGATGGCTCATTATTTCTCCGGCCTGATACGATGCCGCCATGCCGTGAACATTTTCTGACTGCACGCCGATGATATTAATGGTGGGGTTGATGGATTTAATTGCCGTCGCGATCCCGGCAATTAAACCGCCACCGCCGATAGGCACAATGACGTTATCCACGTCGTATAAATCTTCGAGAATTTCCAGACCGATGGTGCCCTGCCCAGCAATGACTTTGGCGTCATCATAAGGAGGGATAAAAATACGCCCTTCCATCTCGACGATTTCGCTGACCTTGGCGATCGTGTCGTTGAAGTTCTCGCCGTGCAGCACGACTTCTGCGGAGTAATCGCGGGTAGCGGCAACCTTGGATTTCGGCGCGCCCATCGGCATCACCACTTTGCCGTCGATGCCCAGCATGGCGCAGGAGAGGGACACACCCTGCGCGTGGTTCCCCGCGGAACAGGCGACAACGCCTTTACGTTTTTCAGCGTCGGTCAGCGAGCTTAACTTGTTAAACGCGCCGCGGATCTTAAACGAGCCGGTACGCTGCATGTTCTCAAACTTCAGGAATATTTCGCCCTTACAACGTTCGCTCAAATAATTCGAACGTGGCATACCGGTTTTATATATCTTTCCTGCCAGTCGTTTTCTGGCGTCCTGAATATCTTCAATCGTTACCGGGAGATCGTAGGTAATATGCATAATATCCTCGTTATAATAATTCATTCTTTTCAGGCAAAGTCAGGGTATCAGCGCGTTAACACGTTAACGCTCTGGGTGTTTTTAAAATGGGTGCTAATTATTCATCGTCGTCTTTCGATATTCATCGACGAATATTGTTTTGCCAGCTCAACTAATACTGACGCCGATTTCTTAATCCTGTAATTTTTTGACCACACGGCGGCATAACGCGCAACGGGTAATTCATCTTCTACTGGCAGCACAATAAACTGGTCAGAACCGAACGGTGCAATCATGTCGCGGGGAATGACCGTCAGATAATCGGCGTTCAGCACAAGGTTATAAATGGTGACGACGGAATCGGTCTGGACGATGTTTTCGATGCTGATGTGGTTGTCTTGCAGAGTGGTCAGAAGTTCTTTGTAGTAGCCCATATCGGTTTGCGGCATCACCCACTGCTCGTGCGTGAGCGATGCCAGTGTCGTCGGGCCGGTGCACGTTCGCGTTTTGCTGGCGACCAGCACAAACTCGGACTCAAACAGCGGTTCGACGTGCAGATCCTGCAGCAGCATTTCATCACTCAGCGTGCCGATAGCGAAATCCAGACGACCGTCTCGAATGGCCGGAAGGAAAGAAGAGAGCTGAGCTTCATACATCGAGACGCGCGCTTTCGGGAACACTTCCTTGAATTTTTTGATCATCTCAGACAGGAAGGTAAAGCCGATCAGCGACGGGTAGCCAAAGGAGACGTCCATAACGGTACTGAAACTCAGGCTGTTAATCTCACTCACCATGTTTTTCATTTCGCGGGTGATCGACTCTGAGTACGAGAGCAGAACCTGGCCCGCGGCGGTGAGTTTTACGCCGGTGTTTTTACGCACCATCACTTCCACGCCGAAGTAGGACTCAATATCGCTGATGATTTTGCTGACGGCGGGTTGCGTCAGGCCCAGCTGTCTTGCTGCAGAACCTATGGAGCCACTTTTAATGACTTCCTGAAATACCACGAGGTGCTGTGTTTTCGGTAGAATAATAGTGTTCATAATATTCTGCACTTATTTCCCTATGACGGAATGAATTCTACCCAATAATGTTTGAAGGGGTATGTGCTGTTACTCACAATTTGCTTTCCAGGCCCCTTAACCCACACATCAAAAAACCAATAAAATCACTATTTATCAAAAAGATACCATAATACAAATACGCTACTACGCTGATATTGATCAACAAAAATAGCGGTAATAAATTTATTTTATGGCGATAACCCTGATAAATTTTACCGTTCAGAAAAAATCAATAAAGACGATATTTCAGGCAATTAAAGGCCAATAAATAACCGCTATTTGTTTGAAACATTCTTTCAATTTATCAATTTTTTACGACGTGAATTTTCAGGCTTGCGGAAAAGAGTGGAATACGTCACATATTCACGGGAGAAATGTATTTGTTTTCAATATATGCATATCAAACGAGAAAAGTTTCGCGATCATTAAGGTAACAATCATAACAAATTATCAATACTAAAAATCACCTGTTTTTTAGCGTGAAATTTTGTGATGGCGATCGTCTACAGATGCAGAAGCGATACCGAGGGGATAAAAACAGTGAAATGTGCTTAATGTCGCAAATATGAGAATTGATGTCGTTTGTCGGGTGGCGCTGCGCTTACCCGACCTACAGCACCCTGAAAGCAAAAACCCCGCCGAAGCGGGGTTTTTTAAGAAGTTGAAGCTGACCGATAAGCCGGGTTCTGTCGTGGACAGTCATTCATCTAGGCCAGCAATCGCTCACTGGCTCAAGCAGCCTACCCGGGTTCAGTACGGGCCGTACCTTGTGAACCCCTATTTGGCCTTGCTCCGGGTGGAGTTTACCGTGCCACGGACTGTTACCAGCCGCGCGGTGCGCTCTTACCGCACCCTTTCACCCTTACCTGATCCCGCTTGCGTGGGCCATCGGCGGTTTGCTCTCTGTTGCACTGGTCGTGGGTTTCCCCCCCAGGCGTTACCTGGCACCCTGCCCTATGGAGCCCGGACTTTCCTCCCCTCCGCCCGTCTCCCCCGAAAGGGACGACGACGAAGCGGCGACTGTCTGGTCAGCTTCGGCGCGCAGTATAGAGGGTTTGCGCGCCGCTGTCACCCTTGGGTGTGCATCCCCACCTGCAAAGCCGCGGCGATATTGCGGGAAGCGCGGTAAATGTTGTCATAGGCGCCACGAAACGCCTCTTCCAGTGAACCAATGCTGGTCAGCACGCTGAACACGGCGTCAATGCCGTACTGGTGTACTACGCCAACGTCCTGGGTCAGGCTACCGGCAATGCCTATCACCGGCTTATGGTATTTTTTTGCGACGTTCGCTACGCCGACGGGCACTTTGCCGTGAATGCTCTGGCTGTCGATGCGCCCTTCCCCCGTCAGCACCCAGGTGCAGTCGTGGATATGCTCTTCAAGGTTGAGAGCCTGGGTGACAATCTCAATCCCACTCTTAAGTTCCGCGCCGAGAAACGCCATCAGCGCCGCGCCCATACCGCCCGCAGCACCAGCTCCCGGTACGTGCTTCACGTCGATACGCAGGGATTTTTTAATCACGTCTGCAAAGTGGCTGAGATTGGCGTCCAGCTCGAGGATCATCCCCTCTGTCGCCCCTTTTTGTGGGCCGAAGACGCGCGACGCGCCTTTCTCCCCCACCAGCGGGTTGGTGACGTCGCAGGCGACGTGGATCGCACAACGCTGAAGACGCGTATCAAGACCCGAAAGATCAATACCGTTAAGCGCCATCAGGCTTCCGCCGCCGTAGCCGATCTCAGTGCCATTGGCATCGCTGAGCTTCGCCCCGAGCGCCTGCATCATCCCCGTGCCACCGTCATTGGTCGCGCTGCCGCCGATACCAATAATAATATTGCGCGCGCCTTTATCCAGCGCGCAGAGGATAAGCTCCCCGGTGCCGCGTGAAGTGGTAACCAGCGGGTTGCGCTGTGCCGGAGGGACTAATGCCAGACCGCTGGCTGCCGCCATCTCGATAAATGCCGTGCTGCCGTCGCCGGACATTCCCCAGCAGGCATTCACCTTTTCACCCAGCGGGCCCGTGACGACGGCATAATGTTCGCTGCCGTGGGTGGCGGCGATCATCGCTTCAACCGTGCCTTCCCCGCCGTCAGCAACGGGAACAGAAACATAAAGTGCGTCGGGGAAGATTTCCCGAAATCCTTTTTCTATCGCCTGAGCTACCTCGGTGGCAGAAAGGCTTTCTTTATAAGAGTCTGGCGCGATTACGATTTTCATAGTTGTAGCCTGTTACAGCACGGATCCGGCCTGGACCGTAGGCCCGGTAGGCAAAGCGCCACCGGGCAGGACGTCATTAGCGAGCAACTTCCACTTTCGCCAGTTTTTCGTAGTAGCATGCAATCGCGCTGTGGTCGGCGGTGCCCAAACCGTCCGCGCGCAGCGCCTGCATCATCTCCATGACCGCAGCGGTCAGCGGCAGCTGTGCGCCCACGCCGTGAGAGGTATCCAGCGCGTTAGCCAGATCTTTAATGTGCAGATCGATGCGGAAACCCGGCTTGAAGTTACGATCCATCACCATCGGCGCTTTCGCATCCAGCACCGTGCTGCCCGCAAGGCCGCCACGGATTGCCTGATACACCAGATCCGGGTTCACGCCCGCCTTGGTGGCCAACGTCAACGCTTCTGACATCGCCGCGATATTCAGCGCCACAATCACCTGGTTCGCCAGCTTGGTGACGTTACCCGCGCCGATTTCACCGGTATGCACCACGGAACCGGCCATGGCTTTCATCAGGTCGTAATATTTGTCGAAAATCGCCTTATCGCCGCCCACCATCACCGACAGCGTGCCGTCGATGGCTTTTGGCTCGCCGCCGCTGACCGGTGCGTCCAGCATGTCCACGCCTTTCACCTTAAGCGCCTCGCTGATTTCACGGCTGGCCAGCGGGGCAATAGAGCTCATGTCGATCACCACAAGGCCCGGCTTCGCACCGTCGATAATGCCGTTCTCGCCCAGAGCGACCTCTTTCACGTGCGGGGAGTTTGGCAGCATGGTGATGATCACATCGCACTGCTCGGCAATCGCTTTGGCCGTGGTTGCCGCTTCCGCCCCGGCTGAAATCACTTCCGCCACGGCGTCTGAATTACGGTCTAACACCACCAGTGAGTAACCCGCTTTGATGAGGTTCTTACTCATTGGTTTACCCATGATACCTAAGCCAATAAAGCCCACTTTCAGCGTCATAATCTTTTCCTCAGTGATGGTTATTTTTTAAAAGCGTCTGCTAATTTCTGCGTGGCGGAGCGGAACACGCCGAGATCGCTGCCAACGGCAACGAACGTCGCCCCCCACTCCAGATAGCGGCGGGCATCGGCTTCAACCGGGGCCAGAATGCCGCACGGTTTGCCGTGCGCTTTGGCACGCGCGAAAATGTGCTGAATGGCGCGCTGCACGTCAGGATGGCCCGCATTACCCAGATGCCCGAACGCTGCGGCCAGGTCGCTTGGACCGACAAAGATGCCGTCCACGCCGTCGGTTGCGGCGATGGCATCGACGTTATCCACGCCCTGCTGGCTCTCAATCTGCACCAGGATGGTGATGTTCTTGTTGGACTGGGCGAAGTAGTCCGGCACGGTGCCAAACATGTTGGCGCGGTGCGAAACGGACACACCGCGAATGCCTTCCGGCGGATAGCGGGTAGAGGCCACGGCCAGCACCGCCTCTTCTTCCGTTTCCACGAACGGGATCAGGAAGTTGTAGAAACCGATATCCAGCAGGCGCTTGATGATGACCGGCTCGTTCGTCGGCACGCGTACCACCGGCGCGCTATGGCTGCCCTTCAGCGCCATCAGCTGCGGAATAAAGGTGCTGATGTCGTTTGGCGCATGTTCGCCGTCCAGCACCAGCCAGTCGAACCCGGCCAGCCCCAGCACTTCGGTGCTGATCGGGCTTGCCAGCGCAGACCAGCAGCCAATCTGAATCTGGTGTGCCGCGAGGGCCGCTTTAAACTTGTTCGGGAAGATATCGTTACTCATCGCTTATACCTTTGCTTATTTCTGCAATTCCATACGTTTGATGTCGCCTACCACAAACAGGTAGCAGAACATCGCCATCAACGCTGAACAGCCAACGAATACCAGTGCCGCGTTGAATGAATGCAGCTCACTGACCAGATAACCAATGACCAGTGGAGTCGCGATGGACGCCACGTTGCCAAAGACGTTAAATACCCCGCCGCACAGGCCAACAATCTCTTTCGGCGCGGTGTCGGAAATCACCGGCCAGCCCAGCGCACCAAAGCCTTTGCCGAAGAACGCCAGCGCCATCAGGGCCACCACCAGCGTGGTGTTGTTGGTGTAGTTGCACAGAATGATGGACGACGCCAGCAGCATGCCGAGCACAATCGGCAGCTTGCGTGCCAGGGTTATCGACTTGCCCTGCTTAATCAGATAATCCGAGAACACCCCGCCCAGCACGCCACCGGCAAAACCGCACAGCGCCGGAATGGAGGCCACAAGGCCCACTTTCAGAATCGACATTCCTTTTTCCTGCACCAGATAAATCGGGAACCAGGTAAGGAAGAACCAGGTGATGGTGTTGATAAAGTATTGACCAAAAAAGACGCCCAACATCATGCGGTTGGTCAACAACTGTTTGATGTAATGGAGCTTCGGACCGCCTGCGACCTGCGCACCGGGCTTTTTGTGGTCCATATCCACCACCGCGCCGCCTTCGGAGATGAACTTCAGCTCCTGCTCTGACATACGAGGATGCTCGGTCGGGTTATGGATGTACTTCACCCATACGCCGGTCAGCACGAAACCAATCACGCCCATTACGGTAAAGACATGTTCCCAACCCCAGGCAAAGGTCAGCCAGCCCAGCAGCGGGGAGAAGATTGCCAGCGAGAAATACTGCGCGGCGTTAAATAACGCAGACGCGGTGCCGCGCTCTTTGGTCGGGAACCAGGCCGCCACGATACGGGCGTTGGCAGGGAACGACGGCGCTTCCGAGAAGCCGAGCATAAAACGCATGATGAACATCGACACCCCCGCCCAGGCCAGCGGGAAGACATCCACAAAGCCCTGCATAAAGGTGAACAGCGACCAGAAGAACAGGCTGTAGGTATAGACCTTTTTCGAGCCGAACTTATCCAGTAGCCAGCCGCCGGGGATTTGCATCAGCAGGTAGGCCCAGCCGAAGGCGGAGAAGATATACCCCATCGAGACGGCACTGAGCTGCAGCTCTTTTGCCACCTCCGTACCGGCAATCGACAGCGTCGCACGGTCAGCGTAGTTAATGGCCGTGACGATAAAAATAATCAATAATATTAAATAGCGAGTGGGTACACCCTTTTTCGATTCTACAACGGTATCCAGAATCATTTTTATTTCCTCAGGCACAGCGAATTTATATTTATAATTTTAGAAAACATATTTCCTGATTATTTATCGATAGCAGGCAATATCAGGTAATTAACCAGACGCAATATCAATGTGATTTAGTATAATCATCACTTTATGGCATCGCACTGGATTAACGCTCAATTATCACACCTGAAATGAATAAGTTTTTGAGCATATGCACAAAGCACTGGGCGCTGCTGCACAGAATCACGTATTCACAGCCACAGTGCGCTATCTCTCGCTTTAGGGGGTGATCTGGATCACATTCTTATATCACAAGTCCTGACATTCTTTATTTAAGAAAGCAGCGTCTTTATTTCGATAAAAGTAAATAACTATCTGCATGGCTGCATTAATGATCAGACACTTTGCTGGAGAATAGTGAACAATGGCCGACATTGAAATTCGACAGGCATCGCCGACGGCGTTTTATATAAAAGTACATGACACCGATAACGTGGCGATTATTGTCAACGACAACGGCTTAAAAGCGGGAACCCGTTTCCCGGACGGGCTGGAATTGATTGAGCATATTCCGCAGGGGCATAAGGTGGCGCTGGTGGATATCCCGGCGCACGGTGAAATCGTGCGCTACGGTGAAATTATTGGCTATGCCGTCCGCGCTATCCCGCAGGGAAGCTGGATTGAAGAGTCGCTGGTTGAACTGCCAAAAGCGCCGCCGCTGAATACGCTTCCGCTGGCGACCCGCGTGCCGGAACCGCTTCCTCCGCTGGAGGGCTATACCTTCGAAGGCTACCGCAATGCGGACGGCAGCGTCGGCACCAAGAACCTGCTCGGTATTACCACCAGCGTGCACTGCGTGGCGGGCGTGGTGGATTACGTGGTAAAAATCATCGAGCGCGATCTGCTGCCGAAATACCCGAACGTGGATGGCGTAGTGGGTCTGAACCACCTCTACGGCTGCGGCGTGGCGATCAACGCGCCCGCTGCCGTGGTGCCGATCCGCACCATTCACAATATTGCCCTCAACCCGAACTTTGGCGGCGAGGTGATGGTCATCGGTCTGGGGTGTGAAAAGCTACAGCCTGAGCGCCTGCTGCAGGGCACCGAGGATGTGAAAGCGATTCCGGTAGACGATGCCAGCATCGTGCGTCTGCAGGACGAGCATCACGTCGGTTTTCGATCGATGGTCGACGATATTCTGCAGGTGGCTGAACGCCATCTGGACAAGCTCAACAAACGTCAGCGAGAAACCTGCCCGGCCTCTGAGCTGGTGGTGGGAACCCAGTGCGGCGGCAGCGATGCGTTTTCCGGCGTGACCGCCAACCCGGCGGTGGGCTATGCGTCCGATCTGTTCGTGCGCTGCGGCGCCACGGTGATGTTCTCCGAAGTGACCGAAGTGCGTGACGCCATCCACCTGCTGACGCCGCGCGCCGTCAACGAAGAGGTGGGCAAACGCCTGCTGGAAGAGATGGCCTGGTACGATAACTATCTTGATATGGGCCAAACCGACCGCAGCGCCAACCCGTCGCCGGGCAACAAAAAAGGCGGCCTGGCCAACGTAGTGGAAAAAGCCCTTGGGTCGATTGCCAAATCCGGCCAAAGCGCGATTGTCGAAGTGCTCTCTCCGGGCCAGCGCCCGACGAAGCGCGGCCTGATTTACGCGGCAACGCCAGCCAGCGATTTCGTCTGCGGCACGCAACAGGTGGCGTCCGGCATTACGGTGCAGGTCTTTACCACCGGCCGCGGCACGCCGTACGGCCTGATGGCGGTGCCGGTGATCAAGATGGCGACCCGCACCGAGCTGGCAAACCGCTGGTATGACTTAATGGACATCAACGCGGGCACCATCGCCACCGGGGAAGAGAGCATTGAGGATGTGGGCTGGAAGCTGTTCCACTTCATTCTGGATGTCGCCAGCGGGCGGAAGAAAACCTTCTCCGATCAATGGGGATTACACAATCAGCTGGCGGTGTTTAACCCGGCACCGGTGACGTGACTTCCCCTCACCCTGCCCTCTCCCCATAGGGGAGAGGGTAAAAACCTTAAACCAACACCACATCAATCCCGCTTTTCCGCAGCCCGTCCAGGCTCTCCGCCGGAATGCCTTCATCGACAATAATCATATCAATCCTTTGCGTATCAATGATTTTATGCAGGCTTGAGCGGTTAAATTTGCTGGAGTCAGTGACAACGATAATACGCTCCGCCACCTCGCACATTTTGCGGTTCAGACGGGCTTCATCCTCGTTGTGCGTGCTCACGCCGCGATCGAGATCGATGGCGTCAACGCCCAGGAACAGCAGGTCAAAATGGTAATTCTGTAGCGACTGTTCTGCCTGGTCACCGTAGAAGGATTGCGACTGACGGCGCAGATGCCCGCCGGTCATTAGCAACTCCACCCCTTCCGCTTCCAGCAACGCATTCGCCACGTTCATCCCGTTGGTCATCGCAATGACGTCCGTGTGCTGGCGCAGCATGCGGGCGATTTCAAACGTCGTGGTGCCGGAGTCCAGAATAATACGGTGCCCAGGTTTAACCAGCGCGGCAGCGGCCTGCGCGATACTGCGCTTCACCGCCGTATTCAGCGAGCTTTTATCCTCCACGGAAGGCTCAGCGCCCGGCATGTTGCCTTCGCAAATCAATGCCCCACCGTAAGCGCGAACGGCAATGCCCTGCTTCTCCAGGAACGCCAGGTCGTTGCGGATCGTCACCGTCGATACGCCGTACAGATGAGACAGGTCGTTAACCTGCACGCTTCCCTGCGCCCGCAGCCGCTGAATGATCTGCTCTCGCCTTTCACTGGTGCCGGTGATGCGCTTTTCCGCGGATGAATCGGTGCTGCTCATACGAGCTCCTTAATAAATACACTTTCGTTTCATTTCGTTTTGTCTATTAAGGCCTTTCTTTTACGGGAATGCAAGTCCCGCCTGACGTCCAGACGCAAGCCAACATGGCGCTGAAACCTTTCATTATGTTTCTTTTGTGAAACAGATCGGAAAACTATTATCTTTCGTTTTATTTTTATATCACCATGATGCAGGATTAAATGAAACAAAACGAAAGACAAGTATCATTACCATCCGAAATGGAGAGGAAAGTGAAACATCTGACAGAAATGGTGGAACACCATAAACGAGGGAATTCAAACGGGATCTATGCCGTCTGTTCCGCGCATCCGCTGGTACTTGAAGCTGCCATTCGTTACGCGCATTCGCATCAGTCGCCG
This sequence comes from Enterobacter sp. KB-221C9, assembly GCF_041320715.1. Lineage (NCBI taxonomy): Bacteria > Pseudomonadati > Pseudomonadota > Gammaproteobacteria > Enterobacterales > Enterobacteriaceae > Enterobacter > Enterobacter sp. KB-221C9. The sequence continues at coordinate 144,343 of NZ_JBGIWG010000005.1, read as the reverse complement.
CTGCTGATCGAGGCCACCTCCAACCAGGTGGATCAGTTTGGCGGCTATACCGGCATGACGCCTGCGGATTTTCACGGGTTTGTCTGCCAGCTGGCCGAGTCGCTCGGTTTACCGACGTCACAGCTGATCCTCGGCGGCGATCATTTAGGCCCTAACCGCTGGCAAAATCTCCCTGCGGGACAGGCGATGGCCAATGCCGACGATCTGATCAAAAGCTATGTTTCTGCCGGATTCAAAAAGATCCACCTCGACTGCAGCATGTCCTGCGAGGACGACCCGGTTCCCCTGACCGATGCGATCGTTGCCGCACGCGCCGCACGCCTGGCGAAGATCGCCGAAGCGACCTGTCGCGATCGGTTTGGTGAATCCGATCTGGTCTACGTTATCGGCACGGAAGTGCCGGTTCCCGGCGGCGCGCACGAGACGCTCACCGAACTTGCCGTCACCACGCCGGACGCGGCCCGCGCCACGCTTGAAGCGCACCGCCACGCGTTCGAAAAGGAAGGCTTAAGCGACATCTGGCCGCGCATTATTGGCCTGGTGGTCCAGCCTGGCGTGGAGTTCGACCACGCGCACGTCTGCGACTATCAGCCGCAGAAAGCCGTTGCCCTGAGCAAAATGGTTGAAGCCTACGATACGCTGGTGTTTGAAGCGCACTCTACCGACTACCAGACGCCGCAGGCGCTGCGTCAGCTGGTCAACGATCACTTTGCGATCCTGAAAGTTGGCCCCGCCCTGACCTTCGCCCTGCGCGAAGCGCTGTTCTCGCTGGCCGCCATAGAAGAGGAGCTGCTGCCGGCAAAAGCCAGCTCCGGCCTGCGTCACGTGCTGGAAAACGTCATGCTCGATCGCCCGGAATACTGGCAAAGCCATTACCACGGTGACGGTAACGCGCGTCGCCTGGCGCGCGGCTACAGCTACTCTGACCGCGTGCGCTACTACTGGCCGGACAGCCAGATCGACGACGCCTTTGAACGGCTGGTGCGTAACCTGGCAGACGAGCCTATTCCTCTGCCGCTGATCAGCCAGTACCTGCCGCTGCAGTACGGCAAAGTTCGCGAGGGCGCTCTCAAGTCAACGCCACGGGAACTCATCATCGACCACATTCAGGACATACTCCAGCAGTACCACGCCGCCTGCGAAGGCGTAACGACTCAAAACGCATAATTAAAAAAGAGGAAAACGCTATGCCAAACATTGTTTTATGCCGCATCGACGAACGCCTGATCCACGGTCAGGTGGGCGTGCAGTGGGTGGGGTTTGCGGGGGCAAACCTGGTGCTGGTCGCTAACGATGAGGTCGCAGAGGATCCGGTTCAACAGAACCTGATGGAAATGGTGCTCGCGGAAGGGATCGCCGTGCGCTTCTGGTCGCTGCAAAAAGCGATCGACAACATTCACCGCGCCGCTGACCGCCAGAAAATCCTGCTGGTCTGCAAATCACCCGCCGATTTTCTGAAGCTGGTTGAGGGCGGCGTGCCCATCACCCGTATTAACGTCGGAAACATGCACTACGCCAGTGGCAAACAACAAATTGCCAAAACGGTCTCTGTCGACGCGAACGATATCGCCGCGTTCAACGGCCTGAAAGCGGCCGGTGTGGAATGCTTCGTTCAGGGCGTTCCAACAGAAACTGCTTTGGATCTCTTTAAACTGCTCTGAGGGATTCACAATGGAAATCAGTCTGTTGCAGGCGCTGGGGTTGGGCATACTCGCCTTTATCGCCGGTCTGGATATGTTTAACGGGTTAACGCACATGCACCGCCCGGTGGTACTCGGGCCGCTGGTCGGCCTGATTCTGGGCGATCTGCACACCGGCATTTTGACCGGCGGTACGTTAGAGCTGGTCTGGATGGGGCTGGCCCCGCTCGCCGGTGCCCAGCCGCCGAACGTCATTATCGGCACCATCGTGGGTACCGCATTTGCCATCAGCACCGGCGTGAAGCCAGAAGTTGCGGTTGGCGTCGCCGTGCCGTTTGCCGTTGCGGTGCAGATGGGGATTACGTTCCTCTTCTCGGTAATGTCCGGCGTCATGTCGCGCTGCGATCGCATGGCGGCCAATGCAGATACAAACGGTATTGAACGGGTTAACTATCTTGCGCTGCTGGCGCTCGGCATCTTCTATTTTCTGTGCGCGTTCCTGCCGATCTACTTCGGCGCGGAACATGCAAAAACCGCCATTGACGTTCTGCCAGCACGGTTGATTGACGGCCTCGGCGTCGCGGGCGGCATCATGCCAGCCATCGGCTTCGCCGTGCTGCTGAAGATCATGATGAAAAACGTCTACATCCCTTACTTCATTATCGGTTTTGTCGCCGCCGCCTGGCTCAAGCTTCCGGTGCTGGCGATTGCGGCGGCGGCGCTGGCCATGGCGCTGATCGACCTGATGCGTAAATCACCTGAACCGACGGCTCCCGCAGCCCAGAAAGAGGAATTCGAAGATGGCATCTAATCAAACAACGTTACCAGGCGTCTCTGAAACTGAAGAGACCCTGCTGACCGGCGTGAATGAAAACGTCTACGAAGATCAAAACATCGGTGCCGAGCTGACGAAAAAGGATATTAACCGCGTGGCCTGGCGTTCCATGCTGCTGCAGGCCTCGTTCAACTATGAACGTATGCAGGCCTCCGGCTGGCTGTACGGGCTACTGCCCGCGTTGAAAAAGATCCACACCAACAAGCGGGACCTGGCGCGGGCAATGAAAGGCCATATGGGCTTCTTTAACACCCACCCGTTCCTGGTGACCTTTGTTATCGGCATCATTCTGGCGATGGAGCGATCCAAGCAGGATGTGAACAGCATCCAGAGCACCAAAATTGCCGTCGGCGCGCCGCTTGGCGGCATTGGCGACGCCATGTTTTGGCTAACCCTGCTGCCCATCTGCGGCGGTATTGGTGCCAGCCTGGCGCTGCAAGGGTCGATTCTGGGCGCGGTGGTCTTTATCGTGCTGTTTAACGTGGTACACCTTGGCCTGCGTTTTGGCCTGGCGCACTACGCTTATCGGATGGGCGTCGCGGCCATTCCGCTGATTAAAGCCAACACCAAAAAGGTCGGCCACGCGGCGTCTATCGTCGGGATGACGGTGATCGGCGCGCTGGTGGCAACCTACGTCCGCCTCAACACCACGCTCGAAATCAAGGCGGGTGATGCCGTTGTCAAACTGCAGGCCGACGTCATCGACAAGCTGATGCCCGCGTTCCTGCCGCTGGTCTACACCCTGACCATGTTCTGGCTGGTACGCCGCGGCTGGAGCCCGCTGCGGCTGATCGGTATCACCGTGCTGCTGGGCGTTGTCGGCAAATTCTGTCACTTCCTGTAAAAGCAAAGAGGTTGCGATGTTAGGGATTATTTTGACGGGTCACGGCGGGTTTGCCAGCGGGCTTGAGCAGGCGATGAAGCAGATCCTCGGCGAGCAGCCGCAGTTTATCGCCATTGATTTTCCGGAAACCTCCACCACCGCGCGGCTGACCGCTCAGCTTGAGCAGGCGGTGAGCGAACTCGATGCGCAGCACGATATTGTGTTTCTCACCGACCTGCTCGGCGGCACGCCGTTCCGCGTGGCATCCACGCTCGCGATGCAAAGGCCGGGCAGCGAAGTGATCACCGGCACCAACCTGCAGCTGCTGCTGGAGATGGTGCTGGAGCGCGACGGATTAAGCAGCGAAGCATTTCGTCTGCAGGCGCTGGAGTGCGGACACCGCGGCCTGACGAGCCTGGTGGACGAGCTGGGGCGCTGTCGTGAGGAAGCGCCTGCCGAGGAAGGGATATGAGCCAGCTGCTGCGTGCGCGACGGATCCTTACCGAACAGGGCTGGCTGGACGACCACCAGCTACGCATTGAAAGCGGTGCGGTTGCGGCGATTGAACCCATCCCGGCGGGCGTTACGACGCGGGATGCAGAGCTGCTTTGCCCGGCGTATATCGATACGCACGTCCACGGCGGCGCGGGCGTGGACGTCATGGATGATGCGCCCGGCGTGCTGGACACCCTGGCAATGCATAAAGCCCGCGAAGGCGTGGGCGCATTTTTACCCACCACCGTGACCGCGCCGCTGGAGAGTATTCACGCCGCGCTGATGCGTATCGCCCGGCGCACTCAGTCCGGCGGCCCCGGCGCGCAGCTCCTGGGCAGCTATCTGGAAGGACCGTACTTTACGCCGCAGAACAAAGGGGCGCATCCGCCGGAGCTGTTCCGGGAGCTGGATATCGCCGAGCTGGACAGGCTGGTTGACGTTTCACAGAGCACGCTGCGGGTAGTGGCGCTCGCGCCAGAAAAGCCCGGCGCGCTGCAGGCGATTCGCCACCTTAAACAGCGCGGGATACGCGTGATGCTGGGCCACAGCGCTGCCACGTACCGGCAAACTCTTGCCGCGTTTGATGCGGGTGCCGACGGACTGGTTCACTGCTACAACGGCATGACGGGGCTGCACCACAGAGAGCCCGGCATGGTCGGCGCAGGGCTTACGGACAAACGGGCGTGGCTGGAGCTGATTGCCGACGGCCACCACGTCCATCCGGGGGCAATGCGCTTATGCTGCTGCTGCGCGCAGGATCGCGTGGTGCTGATTACCGATGCCATGCAGGCGGCAGGTATGCCGGATGGACGGTATACGCTCTGTGGTGAAGAGGTCACGATGCACCACGGCGTGGTGAAAACCGCCTCCGGCGGGCTGGCGGGCAGCACGCTGTCGCTGGATGCCGCGGTCAGGAATATGGTGGAGTATGCGGGCGTAACCCCCGAAGACGCTATCCATATGGCCTCGCTGCACCCTGCCCGGCTGCTGGGCATTGACGGTCAGCTCGGATCCATAGCCCCGGGTAAACGCGCCAATATTATTTCGCTGGACGGTGGTTTACACCTCCAGCAGATCTGGATTCAGGGCCAGGCTCTCCCCCTTTAGCCCTTTCATTGTGTTTCCTGTTGGCCTTACGGCACCCGATCGTAAGGCCTTTCTTTTCCTTTCCTTAAACTTACCCTTTCCTTTCACGATCACACTTTTCGTTTTATTTCTTTTCTTCCATTGAAGTTTCGATTTCTTTTCTATAGATTTTATTTAACTGCTTAAGTGAACAAGTGAAACGAAACGAAAGATAGCGACACGATTGCCAGCGTCTGATGTGGAATTCACACGACTAAGGACTGAGTTATGCCACAAACCACTACCGCCGCCACAACCGGCACCTGGACCGAGGAAGAGATCCGCCAGCAGCCTGCCAGCTGGATCCGCTCGCTCAACAACATCGATAACCTGCGTGCTTCGATCGACAGTTTCCTGACGCCGCTGCTGCGCAAGAACGATCTGCGGATCGTCCTGACCGGCGCGGGCACGTCCGCCTTTATCGGCGATATCGTTTCTCCCTGGCTCGCGAGCTACACCGGGAAAAACTTCTCGGCCGTCCCGACAACCGATCTGGTCACGAACCCAATGGACTACTTCAGCCCTGCGCATCCGCTGCTGCTGATTTCATTTGCCCGCTCCGGCAACAGTCCGGAAAGCGTCGCGGCCGTTGAGCTGGCAAACCAGTTCGTGCCGGAGTGCTACCACCTGTCGATTACCTGCAACGAGGCGGGGAGCCTGTACCAGAACGCCGTCGACAGCGATAACGCCTATGCCCTGCTGATGCCTGCCGAAACGCACGATCGCGGGTTCGCGATGACCAGCAGCATCACCACCATGATGGCGAGCTGTCTGGCGGTGTTTGCTCCGGAAGCGATCAATAGCCACACCTTCCGCGACGTGGCAGATCGCTGTCAGGCGATCCTCGCCTCGCTCGGCGATTTCAGCCACGGCGTCTTTGGCAGCGAGCCGTGGAAAAGGATCGTGTATCTGGGAAGCGGCGGCCTGCAGGGCGCGGCGCGCGAATCGGCGCTGAAGGTGCTGGAGCTGACGGCGGGCAAGCTGGCGGCATTTTACGACTCCCCGACGGGCTTCCGTCACGGGCCTAAGTCTCTGGTCGATAGCGAAACGCTGGTGGTGGTGTTTATCTCCAGCCACCCGTATACGCGTCAGTACGATCTGGATCTGCTGGCCGAGCTGCGCCGCGATCGTCAGGCCCTGCGCGTCGTCGCCATCGCCGCTGAAAGCGATCCGGTGATTGAAGCGGGTCCGCACATCCTGCTGCCGCCTTCACGGCCGTTTATCGATATGGAACAGGCGTTCTGCTTCCTGATGTATGCCCAGGTCTTTGCACTCACCGAGTCGCTCAGCGTAGGCAATACGCCCGATACGCCATCCGCCAGCGGGACGGTCAACCGCGTGGTGCAGGGCGTTGTTATTCATCCGTGGCAGGCTTAAGAGGATCGGATCATGAGTATTATTTCTACCAAATATCTTCTGCAGGACGCGCAGGCAAAAGGCTACGCCGTTCCGGCGTTCAACATCCACAACGCGGAGACGATCCAGGCGATCCTCGAAGCGTGCAGCGAAATGCGATCGCCGGTGATCCTCGCGGGCACGCCGGGCACCTTTAAGCATATTGCGCTGGAAGAGATCTACGCCCTGTGCAGCGCGTACTCCCACACCTACGACATGCCGCTGGCGCTGCACCTCGATCACCACGAATCTCTGGACGATATTCGCCGCAAGGTCAACGCGGGCGTACGCAGCGCGATGATCGACGGCAGCCACTATCCGTTTGAACAAAACGTGAAGCTGGTGAAGTCGGTGGTCGATTTCTGCCACCTCAACGACTGCAGCGTCGAAGCCGAGCTGGGCCGTCTGGGCGGCGTGGAAGATGACATGAGCGTGGACGCCGAAAGCGCGTTCCTCACCGATCCGCAGGAGGCGAAACGCTTCGTCGAACTGACCGGCGTCGATAGCCTTGCCGTCGCCATCGGCACCGCGCACGGCCTGTATACCAAACGCCCGAAAATTGACTTCCAGCGGCTGGCGGAAATCCGCGAAGTGGTCACCGTGCCGCTGGTGCTGCACGGCGCGAGCGATGTGCCGGATGAGTTTGTTCGCCGCACCATCGAGCTGGGCGTGTGCAAAGTCAACGTGGCCACCGAGCTGAAAATTGCCTTCTCTGACGCGGTTAAAGCCTGGTTTGCCGAAAACCCGCAGGGCAACGATCCGCGCTTCTACATGCGGGTCGGCATGGACGCCATGAAAGAGGTGGTCAGAAGCAAGATCGCCGTTTGCGGCTCGGCAAACCGGCTCCTGCTTCCTGCCGAAGCCTGATCCCATCGCGCATTACGTCAATACCTAAAAAATAACTATAAGCCTCGCAAATATGAAGGCGCGTCCTTAAGCCGGACAGCGCCTTCCATTATCCTAAAAATCCGAGGAGTCCCTACATGACACAGGAAAAGTCGTTTAAATCGAAAGCGTGGGAATTTTTCCAAAGCCTGGGAAAGACGTTTATGTTCCCGGTCTCTCTGCTGGCCTTTATGGGGTTGCTTCTGGGTATCGGTAGCTCCGTCACCAGCCCTTCAACTATTAAAAGTTTTCCCTTTCTGGGCGGCGAGTTAACGCAGTTAACCTTTGGCTTTATCGCCATGGTGGGCGGCTTCGCCTTTACCTATCTGCCGCTGATGTTTGCCATGGCGATCCCGATGGGCCTCGCCAAACGCAACAAGGCCGTGGGCGCCTTTGCCGGGTTCGTTGGCTACATGCTGATGAACATGAGCATCAACTACTACCTGACCGCCACCCACCAGCTTGCCGACGCCGCCACCATGAGACAGGTAGGACAATCGATCGTGCTGGGGATCCAGACCCTGGAGATGGGCGTGCTGGGCGGCATCGTGGTGGGGGTAATCACTTACTTCCTGCACGAGCGTTTTCAGGACACGGTGCTGCATGACGCCTTTGCCTTCTTTAGCGGCATTCGTTTTGTGCCCATCATTAGCGCACTCACGCTGTCGCTGGTCGGGCTGTTTATCCCGCTGTTGTGGGAATACGTGGCGCTGGGGATTGCCGGAATTGGTCATATCATCCAGAGCACCAGCGTTTTCGGACCGTTCCTCTACGGCGTAGGCGTGCTGCTGCTTAAGCCCTTTGGTCTGCACCATATTCTGCTGGCGATGGTGCGCTTCACGCCGGCAGGCGGCATTGAGATGGTCAATGGTCATGAAGTGGCTGGCGCGCTGAATATTTTCTACGCCGAGCTGAAAGCCGGACTGCCGTTTAGCCCGCACGTTACCGCGTTTCTTTCGCAAGGCTTTATGCCGACCTTTATCTTTGGCCTGCCTGCCGTGGCGTACGCCATCTACCGCACCGCGCGCCCGGAAAACCGCCCGGTGATTAAGGGGCTGCTGCTTTCTGGCGTGCTGGTCTCCGTCGTCACCGGTATTTCAGAACCGATTGAGTTTCTGTTCCTGTTTATCGCCCCCGCGCTTTACGCCTTCCATATCGTGATGTCTGGCCTGGCGCTGATGGTGATGGCCCTGTTGGGGGTAACCATTGGCAACACCGACGGCGGGATTTTGGATCTGCTGATCTTCGGCGTGATGCAGGGGATGTCGACCAAATGGTATCTGCTGTTCCCGGTCGGTATCGCCTGGTTTGCCATCTACTTCTTCGTCTTCCGCTGGTACATCCTCAAACACGATATCAAGACGCCGGGACGTGAAGTGGACGCGCAGGGTGCGCAGCAGGCCGTCGAAGCCAACACCCGCGCGCGTGGAAAATCGAAATACGATCACGGGCTTATCCTGCGCGCACTCGGTGGCAAAGAGAATATCGAGTCGCTCGACAACTGCATCACCCGCCTGCGCCTGGTCGTGAAGGAGATGGGGCTTATCGATCAGCAGGCGCTGAAAGCGGCTGGCGCCCTGTCGGTGGTGGTGCTGGACGCTCACAGCGTTCAGGTGATCATCGGCCCGCAGGTGCAGAGCGTCAAAACCGGCATTGAAGCCTTAATTTAACAGGGGGTTGTTGTGTTTGATTTCGACAAAATCATCGAGCGTAAAAGCGATAAGTGCCGTAAATGGGACCATGCGTTTGTCCGCTCGCGCTTTGGTGATGTCCCGCAGGGGTTTATCCCGCTGTGGATCGCAGACATGGATTTCACCTCGCCGCCTGCCGTTATTGAAGGCTTCCAGCGCATCGTGGAGCACGGCACCTTTGGCTATACCTGGTGCTTCGACGAATTTTACGACGCGGTGATGGCCTTCCAGCGCACGCGTCATCAGGTTGAGGTGGAGAAGTCGTGGATCACGCTGACCTACGGCACCGTCTCCACGCTGCATTACACGGTCCAGGCGTTCTGCACGCCTGGCGATAGCGTAATGATGAACACGCCGGTCTACGATCCGTTTGCGATGGCGGCGCAGCGCCAGGGCGTGCAGGTCCTGGCTAACCCTCTGCGCGTGGAAGATAACCGCTATCAGCTGGATTTTGATCTGATTGAAGAGCAGCTCAAAACCCACCGTCCAAAACTGTGGTTCTTCTGCTCGCCGCATAACCCCTCGGGCAGGATCTGGCGCGCGGATGAGATACGCCAGGTCTCCGATCTCTGTAAACGCTACGGCACGATTCTGGTGGTCGATGAGGTTCACGCTGAGCACATTCTGGACGGCACGTTCGTCAGCTGTCTGACCTCGGGCTGTGCCGCACTGGACAACCTGATCGTACTGACGTCGCCAAATAAAGCCTTCAACCTGGGCGGGCTAAAAACGTCCTACTCCATGATCCCGGACGATTCGCTGCGCCAGCGCTTCCGCCAGCAGCTTGAGAAGAACTCGATTACCTCCCCCAATATGTTCGGCGTATGGGGGATTATTCTCGCCTACCAGCACGGCCTGCCGTGGCTCGACGCGCTGAACGGCTATCTGCAAGGGAACGCCCGCTACCTTGCGGACGCTATTCAGACCCACTTCCCGGCGTGGAAGATGATGAACCCGGAATCGTCGTATCTGGCCTGGATAGACGTAAGCGCCGACGACCGTAGCGCCACAGAGTTGACCCAACATTTCGCCCAGCAGGCCGGTGTCGTAATTGAAGACGGCAGCCACTACGTGCAAAACGGCGAAAACTACCTGCGGATTAACTTCGGCACCCAGCGCTACTGGCTGGAGCAATCCATCAACCGAATGCTGAAGCATTACTGATTAGGATCTTAACCGATGAAAAAAGTGCTCACCCTCTCGCTGTTGGCTCTCTCTGTTTCTCATGGCGCTCTGGCCGCCAACTACGCGCTCAATAACGACAATATTGCTCTGTCGTTTGATGACGCAAACTCAACGGTAGTGGTTAAGGATAATAAGGCTAACCATCCGCTCACGCCGCAGGAACTGTTCTTTCTGACGCTGCCGGATGAGACAAAAATCCACACCGCGGATTTCACCATCAAGCACGTCGAAAAGCAGGACAACGCAATTGCCATCGACTTTACCCATCCGGACTTTAACGTAACGGTGAAGCTGAACCTGGTGAAGGGAAAATACGCCAGCATCGACTACACCGTTGCCGCAGTCGGCCAGCCGCGAGACGTGGCGAAAATTACCTTCTTCCCGACGAAAAAGCAGTCTCAGGCACCCTATGTTGACGGGGCGATTAACAGCTCGCCGATCGTTGCTGATTCGTTCTTTATTTTGCCGGACAAGCCCATCGTTAACACTTACGCCTATGAAGCGACCACCAATCTCAACGTAGAATTGAAAACGCCGATCCAGCCAGAGTCGCCGGTCAGCTTTACCACCTGGTTCGGCACCTTCCCGGAAATCAGCCAGCTGCGCCGCAGCGTGAACCAGTTTATTGATGCCGTGCGTCCGCGACCGTACAAGCCTTATCTGCACTACAACAGCTGGATGGATATCGGCTTTTTCAATCCGTACACCGAGCAGGATGTGCTGGGGCGGATGGACGAGTGGAATAAGGAGTTTATTACCGGACGCGGCGTGGCGCTGGACGCCTTCCTGCTGGACGACGGCTGGGACGACCTTACCGGGCGCTGGCTGTTTGGCCCGGCATTCAGCAACGGTTTTGGCAAGGTTCGGGAAAAAGCCGACAGCCTGCACAGCTCGGTCGGACTGTGGCTCTCACCGTGGGGAGGCTACAACAAGCCGCGCGACGTGCGCGTCTCGCATGCAAAAGAGTATGGGTTCGAAACCGTCGACGGGAAGCTGGCGCTGTCGGGGCCGAACTACTTTAAGAACTTCAATGAGCAGATCGTTAATCTTATCAAAAACGAACACATTACCTCGTTCAAGCTGGACGGAATGGGTAATGCCAACGCGCATATCAAGGGCAGCCCGTATGCCTCGGATTTTGACGCCTCTATCGCCCTGCTGCATAACATGCGCAGCGCCAACCCGAATCTGTTTATCAACCTGACGACAGGTACCAACGCCAGCCCGTCCTGGCTGTTCTACGCCGACTCGATCTGGCGCCAGGGCGATGACATCAACCTGTACGGCCCCGGCACGCCGGTGCAGCAGTGGATGACCTACCGCGATGCGGAAACGTACCGCTCCATTGTGCGCAAAGGCCCGCTGTTCCCGCTTAACTCGCTGATGTACCACGGGATCGTCAGCGCGGAAAACGCCTACTACGGGCTGGAGAAAGTACAAACGGACAGCGATTTTGCCGATCAGGTCTGGAGCTACTTCGCGACCGGCACGCAGCTGCAGGAGCTGTATATCACTCCTTCAATGCTGAACAAGGCGAAGTGGGATACCCTGGCGCAGGCGGCAAAGTGGTCGCGGGATAACGCCAGCGTGCTGGTGGATACGCACTGGATTGGTGGCGATCCAACCGCGCTGCAGGTTTACGGCTGGGCATCCTGGCGCAAGGACAAAGCGATTCTCGGCTTGCGTAACCCGTCGGATAAGCCGCAAAGCTACTTCCTGGATTTGACGAAAGATTTCGAAATCCCGACGGGAAACGCGGCGCAGTTTAGTCTGAAAGCGGTGTACGGCAGTAATTCAACCGTACCGAAGGAGTACAAAAACGCGGTGGTGATTACGCTGCAGCCGCTGGAAACGCTGGTGTTTGAGGCGGTGCCAGGAAAATAAAAAGTGTTCAGATCTGTAGGCCGGGTAAGGCGCAGCCGCCACCCGGCGAAACAGGCGGCAGGGGATTACTCCCCCTGCTGCTCCAGCGCATGCTTATACAGCGCATTTTTCTTCACGCCGTGGATCTCCGCCGCTAATGCCGCCGCTTTCTTCAGCGGCAGTTCCGCCTGCAGCAGCGCCAGCGTGCGCAGCGCGTCGGCAGGCAGCGCGTCTTCCTGCGCTTTATGTCCTTCGACAATCAGCACCATTTCGCCCTTGCGGCGGTTTTCGTCTTCCTTCACCCACGCCAGCAGTTCACCCACCGGCGCGCCGTGGATAGTCTCCCAGGTTTTGGTCAGCTCGCGCGCCAGCACCACGTAGCGGGCCTCTCCCCAGACGGTCACCATATCTTCCAGGCTCTCCAGCAGGCGGTGCGTGGATTCGTAGAAGATCAGGGTGCGCGGTTCCGCTTCCAGGTCTTTTAACACGTCGCGACGGCCCTTGGATTTGGCTGGCAGGAAGCCTTCATAGCAGAAACGGTCCGACGGCAGACCTGCGGCGCTCAGCGCAGCAATGGCGGCGCACGGCCCCGGCAGTGGCACAACGCGAATACCGGCTTCGCGACAGGTACGCACCAGGTGATAGCCAGGATCGTTGATCAGCGGCGTACCGGCGTCGGAGACCAGCGCAATGTTCTGCCCCTCTTTCAGCTTCGCTACCAGCGTTTCGGCTTTTTGTTGCTCATTGTGATCGTGCAGAGCAAACAAACGGGCGTTAATCGCGAAATGTTGCAGCAGCAGGCCAGTGTGGCGGGTATCTTCAGCAGCAATTAAATCAACAGCTTGCAGCACGGTGAGCGCACGTTGGGTAATATCAGACAAATTCCCGATAGGAGTAGGTACAATATAAAGCTGGCCTTGAGAATTATCTGCCGTTTCGTGTTGTTTCATTGTTTCGTCCGTATTGCCGATTTAATATTGAGCATTGCGTAAAAAAAATCACTGGATACAGTATGGTACCGTTAACGTTTCTTAGAAAAAAAGCCACGCGCAGCGTGCCGCTTCTGCTGGCAGCCCTGATATTTGCAGGCTGTGGCACCCAGGCACCTGACCAGAGCACCGCCCATCTTCAGGGTTCTGCTCAGGCTGATTCTGGCTTTTATCTGCAACAAATGTCGCAGAGTTCAAATGATACCAAGACCAACTGGCAATTACTCGCCATTCGTGCACTGCTGAAAGAGGGTAAAACCCAGCAGGCTGCCGAACTGTTTAACCAGTTGCCGAAAGATCTTAACGACGCCCAGCGTCGTGAGCAGAGCCTGCTCTCTGCCGAGCTGAAGGTCGCGCTGAAAGATTACGCCGCCGCGAAGAAGATCCTCGGTGACATCGACGTGAGCGCGCTGGATAAAAATCAGCAGGCTCGCTTCTGGCAGGCGGGCATTACCGCAGAGCAGGGGCGACCTTCCCTGACGCTGCTCCGCGCCCTCGTCGCGCAAGAGCCGCTGCTCGGCGGTGCCGATAAGCAGAAAAATATTGATGCCACCTGGCAAGCGCTTGCCTCTATGACCCAGGAACAGGCGCAGGCGCTGGTCATCAACGCCGATGAAAACGTCCTGCAGGGCTGGCTGGATCTGCAGCAGATGTGGTTTAACAACCGCAGCGATCCAAAGATGCTGAAGGCCGGTATTACGGACTGGCAGACGCGCTACCCGCAAAACCCGGGGGCGAAAATGCTGCCAACCCAGCTGGTGAACGTGCAGAACTTTAAGCCAGCATCCACCAGCAAAATCGCACTGCTTCTGCCGCTGAACGGCCAGGCGGCGGTGTTTGGCCGTACCATTCAGCAGGGCTTTGAAGCGGCGAAAAACGGCACGACGTCGGTAACCGGCAGCGCGGTTCCCGCGCAGGCGGCCCAGGCGGCTAACGTAAATGACGTTGTCAGCCCGTCCGCCGCAGAGACCAGCGACCTGACCACGGCGCAAGCGCCGGCGCAGGGTACGATGCAAAACCCGGTGACGGCTCCGACGACGCCTCCGGCTTCACCTGCACCGGCTACTACAGCACCTGCTACTCAGGCTCCGGCCGAGACGCAAGCGGCACCAGCGCCTGACGCAACAGCAGAACAGCCTCAACAGCAGCCTGCGCAACCCGCGGCTCAACCTGCTGCGCAGCCGCAGGCCGTGGCAACCACCAGCGCCAACCCGGGCGCTGAGTTGAAAATCTACGACACCAGCTCGCAGCCGCTTGACCAGGTTCTGGCACAGGTTCAACAGGACGGGGCGAGCATCGTTGTCGGTCCGCTGCTGAAAAACAACGTGGAAGAGCTGATGAAGAGCAATACCACGCTGAACGTGCTGGCGCTCAACCAGCCTGAGCAGGTTCAGAACCGAGCCAATATTTGCTACTTCGCGCTTTCCCCTGAAGATGAAGCCCGCGACGCGGCGCGTCATATTCACGAGCAGGGTAAGCAGGCTCCGCTGCTGCTCATCCCACGCAGCGCGCTGGGGGATCGCGTGGCCAACGCCTTTGCCGATGAGTGGCAGAAGCTGGGCGGCGGCGTAGTGCTGCAGCAGAAATTCGGTTCCGTCTCTGAACTGCGCGCTGGCGTAAACGGTGGAGCAGGTATCGCGCTTAACGGCAGTCCTGTCACCGCGAGCCTGCCACAGCAGCAGGGCGTGACGATTGGCGGCCTGACGATCCCTGCCCCACCTACCGACGCGCAGATTAGCGGTGGCGGTAAAGTGGATGCGGCCTATATCGTTGCCACGCCGCAGGAGATCGCCTTTATCAAACCGATGATCGCGATGCGTAACGGCAGCCAGAGCGGCGCAACACTCTACGCCAGCTCGCGCAGCGCGCAGGGCACCGCAGGCCCGGATTTCCGTCTGGAAATGGACGGTCTGCAGTACAGCGAAATCCCGATGCTGGCAGGCAGCAACCCGGCGCTGATGCAGCAGGCGCTGAGTACCGTACGTAACGATTATTCGCTGGCGCGTCTGTATGCGATGGGTGTCGATGCATGGGCGCTGGCGAACCACTTTACCCAGATGCGTCAGGTGCCGGGCTTTGAGCTTAACGGCAACACCGGCGATCTGACCGCAACCCAGGACTGCGTGATCAACAGGAAGTTATCATGGCTCAAATACCAGCAGGGACAAATCGTCCCGGCCAGTTAAGCCGTAAAGAGACCGGCGATGCGTGGGAGTTAAAGGCGCGTCGCTGGCTTGAAGGCAAAGGACTGCGCTTTATCGCCGCTAACGTCCGCGGGCGCGGCGGCGAAATCGACCTGATCATGAAAGACGGTCAGGTCATCGTGTTTGTAGAAGTCCGCTTTCGACAGTCCTCCCGTTTTGGCGGTGCTGCCGCCAGCGTGACGCTCGCCAAACAACATAAATTATTACAGACTGCCCACTTGTGGCTTGCCCGCCATAATGGGAGCTTTGATACTGTGGATTGCCGGTTCGATGTGATAGCCTTCACCGGAAATGAGATCGAATGGCTTAAAAACGCTTTTGGCGAAGACGCATAATTAAGATTTAAAAGGGATAACGTGCTCGAAAGAATTAAAGTGTGCTTCACAGAAAGCATCCAGACTCAGATTGCCGCGGCGGAAGCCCTTCCGGATGCTATCTCGCGTGCCGCAATGACGCTGGTGCAATCCCTGCTTAATGGCAACAAAATCCTCTGTTGTGGCAACGGCACGTCAGCCGCCAACGCACAGCATTTTGCTGCCAGCATGATCAATCGCTTTGAAACAGAACGCCCGAGTTTACCCGCCATTGCACTTAATACCGATAATGTGGTCTTAACGGCGATTGCTAACGATCGTCTGCATGACGAAATTTACGCAAAGCAGGTGCGGGCCCTGGGTCACGCCGGTGATGTGCTGCTGGCCATCTCCACGCGCGGCAATAGCCGGGACATTGTCAAAGCCGTTGAAGCCGCCGTCACCCGCGACATGACCATCGTGGCCTTAACCGGCTATGACGGGGGTGAGCTGGCGGGTCTGCTTGGGCCGCAGGATGTGGAAATCCGCATTCCTTCTCACCGGAGCGCGCGTATTCAGGAGATGCATATGCTCACGGTGAACTGCTTATGTGATTTGATCGATAACACGCTTTTCCCTCACCAGGATGATTAAGGAGTTCTTATGAAGGCTTTATCGACCCTCGCAGTCCTTATGTCTGCATTACTGCTTCAGGGATGTATCGCTGCGGCCGTTGTGGGTACCGCCGCGGTAGGCACCAAAGCGGCAACCGATCCACGCACTGTGGGGACGCAGGTGGATGACGGTACGCTGGAGCTGCGCGTCAACAGTGCGCTGTCGAAAGACGAACAAATCAAGAAAGAGGCGCGTATCAACGTGACGGCTTATCAGGGCAAAGTGCTGCTGGCAGGCCAGGCGCCGAATCTGGAGCTCGCCTCTCGCGCGAAACAGATTGCGATGGGCGTCGAAGGGACCACAGAGGTGTTTAACGAAGTGCGTCAGGGCAAGCCAATTGGCCTGGGTGACGCCTCTTCCGATACCTGGATCACCACCAAAGTGCGTTCCCAGCTGCTGGGCTCGGACCAGGTGAAATCCTCCAACGTGAAAGTGACGACTGAAAACGGCGAAGTGTTCCTGCTGGGTCTGGTGACCGACCGTGAAGGGAAAGCGGCGGCCGATATCGCCAGCCGGGTGAGCGGCGTGAAGCACGTCACCACCGCGTTTACTTACATTAAGTAAGCCACACCTGACCGTAGGCCCGGTAGGCGCTAGCGCCTACCGGGCTTTTTTTACATCAACGCAATACTCCCCACTATCACGCCGCTCAACGCCACCAGCCCCGCGGTCAGCCACAGCGCTTTCGCCGGGAACGATTTACGCAGCATGATAAGCGACGGCAGGCTGATCGCCGGCAGCGTAATCAGCAGCGCCAGCGCCGGCGCGGTACCCATACCGGCCAGCATCATGGTCTGAACAATCGGGATCTCCGCCGCTGTTGGGATCACAAACAGGCAGCCTGCAACGGCCATCGCAATGACCCACATCAGCGTGTTGTCGATAGCGCCATCCGCATGCGGGAAGAGCCAGACGCGCGCAGCCCCCAGAACCAGTACCGCCAGGATATAGACCGGGATGGTGCTCCAGAAAAGTTGCCAGAGCGCCCTGCCCCAGCGCGCAAAGAAGCCACCCTGCGGCTCGCTGACGTCCAGCTCAACGGCTGCGGGTTCTGCGGCAGTATCCTTCACCAGTTTTTGCACCAGCGTCGCCACCACCAGCACGGTCATCAGCCCGGCAACCAGGCGGATGAATGCGAAATGCCAGCCCAGCACAAAGCCCATAAACACCAGCGTTGCCGGGTTGAGCAGCGGGTTCCCCATCCAGAACGCCAGCGCGCCGCCCATCGACACGCGCTGACGACGCATCCCTGCGGCCACGGGTGCCGCACAGCAGGAGCACATCATCCCTGGCAGGGAGAAAATCGTTCCCAACAGCGTGCCCTGAAAGCGCGGCTGCCCAAGGGTTTTCACCAGCCAGTTGCGGGGGATAAGCACCTGAATCAGTGACCCCAGGATCACGCCTAAGACGGCGGCTTTCCAGACGGCAAGGAAGTAGACCATGGCATAATCCCACGCCGCCTGCAGCGGGCTGGACTCAGCCTGCGCGAGAATAGATTTACCGATGCTGTGCGTTTCGGCGGCGGTGAAGGCTTTGCCGTAGTACGGCTGCCATTTCACATACCAGAGGCCAACAATGACCACGAGAAAGAAAAGTGCGGGCTTCCACCATTGAACAGGTGTTGCCGCCTGAGATGAAGACTGACCAGTCATAGCATTCCCCGGAGAGTATTAGGTTATTAGCCGGGGGAGTTTACGCCTCGCCCTGCGCGATTTCACGCAGTTTTGCCGAGGGGATAATGTTTACGCCCGCTTTCGACGGGGCCAGTCCTTCTTTTAACATCGCGCGGGCGACGTCCCGCGCCTCGATGGATTTCCAGTTGCCGGGAAGGATGCGAAACAGCGGGGCCAGTATCGACTCGTTAAATCGGCGCTCGTCCCGGTGGCCGATCAGCATCGACGGGCGCACAATCGTCAATTGCTCCCATTTCTGCGCTATCAGTGCATCCTCCATCTTGCCCTTCACCTTGTTGTAGAAGAAAGGCGATCCGGCACTGGCGCCCAGCGCGCTGACCACCAGAAAATGTTTTGCCCCCAGCTTTTTCGCCGTGAGCGCGGTATCCACCACCAGCGTATAGTCGGCGTGGATAAATGCCTCTTTGCTGCCCGCCTCCCGCCGCGTAGTGCCCAGACAGCAAAAGGCGATATCAATAGGATCCTGCACCTGCGCCAGCGCGTCCGTCAGCTGAGGATCGTGCGGATTAAAGACGCCAGATAAGTCCGCCAGCGGCCGACGCGTCGGGGCGGCGATATAGTTCACGCGGCGATCCTGAATCAGCAGCCGCAGCAGATGATCGCCCACTAACCCGGTGGCACCCGTAATCAATACCTGACTCATCTTATCCCCTTTACAGAATTGTCCGTTTGCGAACTCAGCGTCGTCGACCACACTTAGAAGTCTGTTACAGGTAAGTATTTACCACAAGCGGAGAAAAATCAGTCTGAAGCCAAAACAACGGAGGAAGCATGGGTAAGAAAATCGCAGTCTTGATTACCGACGAGTTTGAAGATTCAGAATTCACCTCTCCAGCAGAGGCGTTCCGCAAGGCGGGACATGAGGTCATTACCATTGAGAAAGAGGCGGGCAAAACGGTGACAGGCCATAAGGGCGAGGCCAGCGTAACCATCGATGAGACCATCGATAACGTGAGCCCCTCAGATTTCGACGCCCTGCTGTTACCCGGCGGCCATTCCCCGGATTCCCTGCGCGGGGACGAGCGCTTCGTGACCTTCACCCGGGACTTTGTCTCCACCGGCAAACCGGTCTTTGCCATCTGTCACGGCCCGCAGCTGCTCATCAGCGCAGAAGTGGTCCGCGGGCGTAAGCTCACCGCCGTGAAGCCGATCGTTATCGATCTGAAAAATGCGGGGGCCGAGTTTTACGATCAGGAGGTGGTCAACGACAAAGACCAGCTGATCACCAGCCGTACCCCGGACGATCTCCCGGCGTTTAACCGCGAAGCGCTACGCCTGCTCGGCGCGTAACCAGTGGAGCTTTTTGCCAAAGCCCAGGGTGTTGTCGGTAAATTTCAGCTCATCGAGGCGGATTTCCCACACCGGGGCTTTTAGCGCAGCGGCAACGGGAAAGCGGCGCGTGTAGAGCTTACGGCGCGCGTCGCTCTCTTCGCCGTCCAGACGGCGGATCTCCCCTTTGAACTGCACGCCGCGGATCAGCGCGACCGTTTTCGGCTGGCCATTCACCGTACCCGCGACCTTTGCCTGCTGGCCGGTCATCTGCGCATGACGCGTTTTGTCTTCGCTCATGACATAAAAAGCCACGCGCTCAGGATCGTAGTAGTAAAACGCATTTGCGCACCACATCTCACCCTCGTCATAGACGCACCAGGTGACAACATGCTGCTTCGCCAGCCAGCGGTTAATGGCGGCCAGTGTTTCCATTTTCGTTCTCTCTCATGCTATGGTGCGTTCACCTTAACATACTGAATCTGTTTACCGTGTGCTGGTTTCTCTATCTTGTCCGAACCGCTGATAACGCACTCTACACCGGGATCACCACCGATGTGGCGCGGCGTTTTTTACAACATCAAACGGGGAAAGGGGCAAAGGCGCTGCGGGGGAAAGGGGAATTACAGCTCGCCTTCTCAGCGCCCGTCGGCGACCGATCGCTGGCGCTCAGGCTGGAATACCGCATCAAGCAGCTGACGAAGCGCCAGAAAGAGCGCCTCGTGACCGGAGACGGCTCCTTTGAGGCGCTACGCGAGAGCCTGATTAAAAGCGATTGAAATGGTCGTGGTACTCGACCAGGCCATTGACGCCGTTGAGCGCGTCGTCCGCCAGACGATGGACCTGGAAAGCGGATTCCGTCCCCGGCCAGCGGCAGCGCAGATCGTAATGCGCGGCCTGCTCAAAGCCTAAACGGCCATAGAACGCCGGATCGCCCAGCGTGACAACGGCCGCATAACCGAACTCATTGAGCGAATCCAGTCCTTCATAGACCAGCTGGCGTGCCAGCCCCTGCCCGCGATAGCTTTCATCTACCGCCAGCGGCGCCATGCCTACCCACTGCAGCTCTTCGCCCTGAACGATGACCGGACTGAAGGCAACATAGCCCACCACCTGACCTTCGTCATCGGTGGCAACCAGCCCCAGCGTAATCAGGCCGTCTTCGCGAAGGTCGTGGACCAGTTGGGCTTCGGCATCGCTCGCAAAGGCGCGGCGTAACAACGCATCAATCCCCGGCGCATCAATCCCAATTTCGACTCGAATCAGCATGGCTCACCTACTGAAGTGTGTTTACCGTCCGGCGGGGTTTTCAGCCCGGCCTCAACGAAATCTGCCATTTGCATTAACATCACGCGCAGCGCTTTCGGCATCTGCTCCAGCTCAATGGCATCCATTAAATTCTTAACGTACAGGCCCAGCTCCGTGTCGCCTTCAATCACCAGACGGCGCTGGAAGAAGAGCGTATCCGGATCCTGCTTACGCGCGGCGATCATCAGCAGATCGCTGGCATTGGCGCTAAAACTCACATCCGCCTCGGCGGATTCGCGTACGATCAGCTGGTCATTCTCAACGGAGGTAAACCAGCGCAGCCCGATGTCACGCACTTCAATGCTTAACCAGCGGCCTTCCAGGAATTCCAGCTCGCCATCCTGCAGCGCCTGGCGGAACTGCCAGCTCAGGACCTGCTCCAGCACCTGGCGTTTAAGCGCGAACGGCGCCAGCTTGACCGGCACGCTCAGCATTGATGGACCAAATTGTACGAGACGTGAACGCAGTTTATCCAGCACGAGCTTTACTCCCTGATATCTATAGTCCTGCTATTTTGCCATATCCGAAGCGCAACATAGCGGCGTAAATCAACAAACCGTCGTCCGTCGTACCTCATTATTGGTGCCATCAATACGCCATTAGCTGCCTTAAATCAAAAATTGTCGCGTATGGGTTAATTAAAATCCCAGCTCGTTAACAATTTTGCGATCGACTACATCAGGATAAATTATGGAGCTGCTCTGCCCTGCCGGAAATCTTCCGGCGCTTAAGGCGGCCATCGAAAATGGGGCCGATGCGGTCTATATCGGGCTGAAAGATGACACCAACGCCCGCCATTTTGCTGGCCTCAACTTTACGGAGAAAAAGCTTCAGGAAGCCGTTAACTTCGTTCACCAGCACCGCCGCAAACTGCATATCGCCATCAATACCTTTGCTCATCCTGACGGCTACGCCCGCTGGCAGCGCGCGGTGGATATGGCGGCACAGCTGGGTGCCGATGCGCTGATCCTGGCCGACCTCGCCATGCTTGAGTATGCGGCAGAACGCTATCCGCATATTGAGCGCCACGTCTCTGTTCAGGCATCTGCCACCAACGAAGAGGCCGTACGTTTTTACCATCAACACTTCGACGTTGCCCGCGTGGTGCTGCCGCGCGTGCTCTCTATTCATCAGGTTAAGCAACTCGCGCGCGTCACGCCAGTACCGCTGGAGGTTTTTGCCTTTGGCAGCCTGTGCATCATGGCCGAAGGCCGTTGCTATCTTTCCTCTTATTTAACCGGTGAATCGCCGAATACCGTCGGAGCCTGCTCCCCTGCCCGCTTTGTTCGCTGGCAGCAGACCCCGCAGGGGCTGGAGTCTCGCCTGAATGAGGTGCTGATTGACCGCTATCAGGACGGCGAAAACGCCGGTTATCCAACCCTGTGTAAAGGCCGCTATCTGGTCGACGGCGAGCGCTACCACGCGCTGGAAGAGCCTACCAGCCTTAACACGCTGGAGCTGCTGCCGGAACTGCTGGCGGCCAATATTGCCTCGGTGAAAATCGAAGGTCGTCAGCGCAGCCCGGCCTATGTGAGCCAGGTGGCGAAAGTGTGGCGTCAGGCCATCGACCGCTGCATGGCGGATCCGCAGAACTATGCTCCGCAGCAGTCCTGGATGGAGACGCTCGGATCGATGTCCGAAGGCACGCAAACCACGCTGGGCGCGTATCACCGTAAATGGCAGTGAGATAATCATGAAATATTCATTAGGACCGGTGCTCTACTACTGGCCAAAAGAGACGCTGGAAGATTTTTACCAACAGGCCGCCACCAGCAGCGCCGATGTGATTTACCTCGGTGAAGCGGTGTGCAGCAAGCGCCGCGCCACCAAAGTGGGCGACTGGCTGGATATGGCGAAAAGCCTGGCCGGCAGCGGCAAGCAGGTGGTGCTCTCGACGCTCGCACTGGTGCAAGCGTCTTCCGAACTGGGCGAGCTGAAGCGCTACGTCGAAAACGGCGAGTTCCTGCTGGAAGCGAGCGATCTCGGCGTGGTGAACATGTGCGCCGAGCGTAAACTGCCGTTTGTCGCGGGTCATGCCCTGAATTGCTATAACGCCGTGACCCTGCGCCTGCTGCTCAAACAGGGGATGACGCGCTGGTGTATGCCGGTAGAGCTCTCGCGAGACTGGCTGGCTAACCTGCTTAACCAGTGCGAAGAGCTGGGCATTCGCAATCAGTTTGAAGTGGAGGTGCTGAGCTACGGTCATTTGCCGCTGGCCTACTCCGCCCGCTGCTTTACCGCGCGCTCGGAAGACCGCCCGAAAGACGAATGCGAAACCTGCTGCATTAAGTACCCGAACGGACGCAGCGTGCTGTCGCAGGAGAATCAGCAGGTGTTTGTCCTGAACGGCATTCAAACCATGAGCGGCTATGTCTATAACCTCGGCAACGAGCTGGCGTCGATGGACGGTCTGGTGGATATGGTTCGGCTGTCGCCGCTGGATACCGGCGTGTTCGCGATGCTGGACGCCTTCCGCGCCAACGAAAACGGCGCGTCTCCGCTGCCGCTAACCGCCAACAGCGACTGCAACGGCTACTGGCGACGTCTCGCCGGGCTGGAATTGCAGGCGTAAAAAAGGCTCACTTTGTTAACAACGGTTATCATTTTTTAATGCAGTATTAAAGATTCACCGTCGACAAAGTGAGCTGTTATGACTGACAAAACCATTCCGTTTTCGGTGCTGGATCTGGCGCCGATCCCACAAGGCTCCTCGGCAAGAGAAGCCTTTTCGCACTCTCTGGATCTGGCTCAGCTGGCCGAAAAGCGTGGCTATCACCGCTACTGGCTGGCCGAGCACCACAACATGGTGGGCATCGCCAGCGCCGCCACCTCGGTTCTGATTGGCTATTTGGCTGCAAACACCACAACTTTACACCTTGGTTCGGGTGGCGTGATGCTGCCTAACCACGCCCCGCTGGTGATTGCCGAGCAGTTTGGCACCCTGAATACCCTCTATCCGGGGCGTATTGATTTGGGTCTTGGCCGTGCGCCGGGCAGCGACCAGCCGACCATGCGCGCCCTGCGCCGCCATATGAGCGGCGATATCGACAACTTCCCGCGCGACGTGGCCGAGCTGGTGGACTGGTTCGACGCGCGCGATCCGAATCCGTACGTGCGCCCGGTACCGGGCTACGGTGAGAAGATCCCGGTGTGGCTGTTAGGCTCAAGCCTCTACAGCGCACAGCTCGCCGCACAGCTGGGGCTGCCGTTTGCCTTCGCCTCGCACTTCGCGCCGGATATGCTGCATCAGGCGCTGCATCTTTACCGCACGAACTTCAAACCGTCCGAGCGTCTTGAGAAGCCGTACGCGATGGTGTGTATCAACATCATTGCCGCCGACAGCAATCGCGACGCGGAATTCCTGTTCACCTCCATGCAGCAGGCGTTTGTGAAGCTGCGTCGCGGTGAAACGGGCCAGCTTCCGCCGCCGGTGGAGAATATGCATCAGCTGTGGTCAGCCTCCGAACAGTATGGCGTTCAGCAGGCGCTGAGTATGTCGCTGGTAGGCGATAAAGCGAAAGTGCGTCACGGGCTGGACGCGGTGCTGCGCGAAACGCAGGCGGATGAAATTATGGTTAACGGCCAGATTTTCGATCACCAGGCGCGTTTGCATTCGTTTGATTTGGCCATGCAGGTGAAAGAGGAGTTGGCGGGGTAGCCTTTTTGCCGGATGGCGGCTTCGCCTTATCCGGCCTACGGTTTTCTCCCTCTCCCTTCGGGAGAGGGGCGGGGTGAGGGGATCAGGCCGCACGGTTTAATGGTAAACAGGCAGCAGGTTAAAACTCGACAGCACGTGTACCAGGGCATTGCCAGTACCAAACACCAGGATCAGCGCAATCATCGGCTTGCCGCCCCAGACGCGGAATTTCGGGCTGCCGAAGCGTTTACGTGATTTACGTGCCAGCAGCGCCGGCACAATCGCCGCCCAGATAGTTGCGGCAAGCCCTGCATAGCCGATGGCGTACAGGAAGCCGTTCGGCCACAGCAGACCGCCCACAATCGGTGGCAGGAAGGTCAGCAACGCGGTTTTAAAGCGCCCCATCGCAGAATCATCAAAGCCAAACAGATCCGCCAGGTAGTCAAACAGGCCCAGAGTTACGCCGAGGAAAGAGCTCGCCACCGCAAAGTTAGAGAAGATAACCAGCAGCAGATCCAGGCTGCGGCTGTTCAGCACGCCGCTCAGCGCCTGCACCAGCACGTCGATGTTACCGCCCTTCTGGGCAATGCCGATAAATTCCGGACGCGGGATGTTGCCCATCGTCCCCAGCAGCCAAATCACATACAGCCCCAGCGCCAGCAGCGTACCGTAGACCAGACACTTCACAATGGTGCGCGGATCTTTGCCGTAGTACTTCATCAGGCTCGGCACGTTACCGTGGTAGCCAAACGACGCCAGACAGAACGGCAGCGTCATCAGCAGGTACGGCGTATAGGAGGTGTTCACCTCGGCGACGTTAAACAGCGTGGCGGGCGTCACGTGCCCCAGCAGGCTGCCGAACGTCAGGAAGAAGGTGATGACCTTAGCGCCTAATACGATCGCCGTCATGCGGCTTACCGCTTTAGTACTCATCCAGACGATAAACGCTACAGCCAGCGCAAAACACAGCCCCGCCAGACGCGCCGGAACGTTCAGCGACATCTCCGAGAAGGTGTGATGCAGAATCGAGCCGCTCGCCGAAATATACGCGTAGGTCAGGATATAGAGCACAAACGCGATGGATAGCCCGTTCACCAGGTTCCAGCCTTTACCCAGCAGATCTTTGGTGATGGTGTCGAAGCTGGAGCCAATGCGGTAGTTCAGGTTTGCTTCCAGGATCATCAGCCCGGAATGGAGCATGCAGAACCAGGTAAAGACCAGCGCGGCCAGCGACCAGAAGAACCACGCACCGGACATGACCACAGGCAGGGAAAACATCCCGGCACCAATGATGGTTCCGCCGATGATCACCACGCCGCCAAGCAGCGAAGGTGATGTTTGGGTGGTGGTTAGTGTCGCCATACAGCCTTTTCTCCAGTCAATCATGCGGTTCTGCATTTTAATGTGACGCACTGTACCAGTACAAGAGTACAAAAGGAATAAAAAAAGCCCCGATAGCGTGTATCGGGGCTGTATATTTTACTTTACGTCAGTTGCGTAAGGCTTACGCGTCACGGCGACGGCTTGGGCCTTCTTCGCGACGTGGGCCACGGTTTTCACGGCGTTCACCGCTGAAACGACCGGCACCAGGTGCAGCGCCTTCGCGACGAGGAGGACGATTACCTTCACGACGCTCGCCACCACCAAAGCTACGACGGTCACCCGCTGGACGATCGCCACCACGACGCTCTGGACGAGGCTGCGCATCACCCATCAGCTGCATGTTCATCGGCTTGTTCAGGATGCGGGTGCGAGTAAAGTGCTGCAGAACTTCGCCCGGCATGCCTTTTGGCAATTCGATGGTTGAGTGAGTACCGAACAGCTTGATGTTACCGATGTAACGGCTGCTGATGTCGCCTTCGTTAGCGATCGCGCCAACGATATGACGAACTTCAACGCCATCATCACGGCCCACTTCAATGCGGTACAGTTCCATATCACCCGCGTCACGACGTTCACGACGCGGACGGTCTTCACCAGCGCGCTCTGGACGGTCACCACGTGGGCCACGGTCATTGCGGTCATTACGGTCGCCACGACGTTCGAAGCGATCGTCACGGTCACGGAATTCACGCTTAGGACGCATCGGCGCATCTGGTGGCACGATCAGGCTACGTTCGCCCTGAGCCATTTTCAGCAGTGCTGCAGCCAGGGTTTCCATGTCCAGCTCTTCGCCTTCAGCGGTAGGCTGAATCTGCGACAGCAGCGCACGGTACTGATCCAGATCGCTGCTTTCCAGCTGCTGCTGTACTTTCGCGGCGAATTTTTCCAGACGGCGTTTGCCCAGCAGATCTGCGTTTGGCAGGTCCGCTTCTGGAATGGTCAGCTTCATGGTGCGTTCAATGTTGCGCAGCAGACGACGCTCGCGGTTCTCAACGAACAGCAGCGCGCGGCCAGCACGACCCGCACGACCGGTACGGCCGATACGGTGAACGTAAGACTCGGAATCCATCGGGATGTCGTAGTTAACAACCAGGCTGATACGCTCAACGTCCAGACCACGTGCTGCCACGTCGGTTGCAATCAGGATATCCAGACGACCGTCTTTCAGACGCTCCAGAGTCTGCTCACGCAGGGCCTGGTTCATGTCGCCGTTCAGCGCTGCGCTGTTGTAGCCGCTACGCTCCAGGGCTTCAGCCACTTCCAGAGTCGCGTTTTTGGTACGCACGAAGATAATCGCCGCATCAAAATCTTCCGCTTCCAGGAAACGTACCAGCGCTTCATTTTTACGCATGCCGTACACAGACCAATAGCTCTGGCTGATGTCCGGGCGAGTGGTTACGCTGGACTGAATACGCACTTCCTGAGGATCTTTCATGAAGCGCTTGGTGATACGACGAATCGCTTCTGGCATGGTGGCAGAGAACAGTGCGGTCTGATGACCGGCTGGGATCTGCGCCATGATGGTTTCTACGTCTTCGATGAAGCCCATACGCAGCATTTCATCTGCTTCATCCAGTACCAGGCCGCTCAGTTTAGAGAGGTCCAGAGTACCGCGCTTCAGGTGATCCAGCAGACGGCCCGGCGTACCGACAACAATCTGTGGGCCCTGGCGCAGGGCGCGTAACTGCACGTCATAACGCTGGCCGCCGTACAGGGCAACCACGTTTACGCCGCGCATATGTTTAGAGAATTCCGTCATTGCTTCTGCAACCTGAACAGCCAGTTCACGGGTTGGAGCCAGGACGAGGATCTGCGGTGCACGCAGGTCCGGATCAATGTTGTTCAGCAGCGGCAGCGAGAATGCTGCAGTTTTACCGCTACCAGTCTGGGCCATGCCCAGCACGTCACGACCAGAAAGCAGGTGTGGGATACACTCAGCCTGGATCGGAGATGGTTTTTCGTAACCCAGATCGTTAAGGGCTTCAAGGATAGGAGCCTTCAGGCCCAGATCTGCAAAAGTGGTTTCGAATTCAGCCATGTAGTACAAGTGCCTCGATATTAATGGCGGCCAGTCTACTTAGCTCATCGTGAAAATGATTAGCAATTTTCATTGAAAAGTGTGAACCGGCTCAAAGTAGGTGTATTGACGAACAACAACGCCCTCACCAGTTAAGGTGATGGCAATCAAAAGATTACGGGCTGATGTTTATGTCGTCAGCTATTGCTGGTCCGATTCTGCCAGGTCGTCATGCTCCTGGCCCAAGAGCGATAATTCCAACAATGCATAACGGTGCTCAACGAAGTTGTGTACGTTGTTAGCAACCGCTAATTTGAACAGTGCCGTAGCGCTGTCCATATCCCCCAGACTTAGGTAGTACTTACCTAAATAGAAGTTGGTTTCACTGAGATGCTCAGCGAGCGAGGTGTTATCCGTTGCGTCCGCCTTGAGGCGTTCCATCAGCGTTGCTTCGCTAATGTTGCCCAGGTAGAACTCGACAATGTTCCATCCCCATTGTTCCTTGTCCGATTTATCGAAGCGCTGTTTCAGTGCCTCTTTTGCCTGCTTCTCATCGAGCTTCCGCTCAACGATGTAAAGCCACAGGCTACGGAAAGGATCATTAGGATCGTCTTGATAAAACGCCAGCAGATCATCTTGCGCTAACTTATCACGACCGCCGTAATACAGTGCGATACCGCGATTCAAGTGCGCGTAGTTGTAAGTTGGATCAAGCTCAAGTACAGAATCAAACGCTTCATAGGCAGCATCAAAATTGCCTGCCTGCGTTAAATAAATGCCTAAGTAATTGAATACTTCAGGCATATCAGGTCGGATAGCCAGCGCTTGTGAAAAATCATTTCGCGCCAATGCCCTCAGACCGAGACTATCATACAACACTCCGCGCTCATATAAAAGCTGTGCGCGTTCTTCATCGGTTAAAGCCCGACTGGCAAGTATTTGTTCCATGCGTGCCAGAATCACTTCCTGCTGCAAAGTCGGTTGCAATGGCACTGCGAGGACTTCGCTCTTACGCCAGGCAGAGTTGCTGCATCCTGCCAGCGTTAAAGCTGTCGCAACGAAACACCAGCGCAAAAAAGGCTTCATTTCCCACTCCCGAAGACAACTATTGGATGAACGTCCTGTCCCCCGGCGGCTTAACAAGGCGTCCTGCCTGATAATAGGCCCTCCGCAAAGCGGAGGGCAAATGGCAACTTACTCGCCTTGCTGTTCTGCTGCCTGTGCTTCTGGCGCAGCAGCTGGCTGAGACTGCTCGGTTGCTTCTTTAATGCTCAGACGGATACGGCCCTGGCGATCAACTTCCAGAACTTTAACCGGTACTTCCTGACCCATCTGCAGGTAATCGGTCACTTTCTCAACGCGCTTGTCAGCGATCTGAGAGATATGAACCAGACCTTCTTTACCGCCACCGATGGCAACGAACGCGCCAAAGTCAACGATACGGGTCACTTTACCTGCGTAGACGCGACCCACTTCGATCTCTGCAGTGATTTCTTCGATGCGACGGATCGCGAATTTCGCTTTCTCGCCGTCGGTTGCTGCGATCTTCACAGTACCGTCATCTTCGATTTCGATCGTGGTGCCAGTCTCTTCGGTCAGCGCACGGATTACGGAACCGCCCTTACCGATAACATCTTTGATCTTGTCTGGATTGATCTTGATGGTGTGGATACGTGGAGCGAACTGAGAAATGTCGCCACGCGGCGCGTTAATCGCCTGTTCCATCACGCCCAGGATGTGCAGACGCGCACCTTTAGCCTGGTTCAGAGCAGCGTGCATGATCTCTTTGGTGATACCTTCAATTTTGATATCCATCTGCAGCGCAGAGATACCGTCGCGGGAACCCGCCACTTTGAAGTCCATATCGCCCAGGTGGTCTTCGTCGCCCAGAATGTCAGACAGAACAACATAGTTGTCGCCTTCTTTCACCAGACCCATTGCGATACCCGCAACAGCGGCTTTGATCGGCACGCCTGCATCCATCAGCGCCAGAGATGCGCCACACACGGAAGCCATGGAAGAAGAACCGTTGGATTCGGTGATTTCAGAAACCACACGAACGGTGTACGGGAATTTATCCGCTTCTGGCATCACTGCCAGCACGCCGCGCTTCGCCAGACGACCGTGACCAATTTCACGACGCTTAGGCGAACCCACCATACCGGTTTCACCTACGGAGTACGGAGGGAAGTTATAGTGGAACAGGAAGCTGTCAGTACGCTCGCCCATCAGTTCGTCGATGTTCTGTGCATCACGTGCAGTACCCAGGGTCGCGGTAACCAGCGCCTGCGTTTCGCCACGGGTGAACAGCGCGGAACCGTGAGTACGTGGCAGTACGCCAGTGCGCACATCCAGACCGCGGATCATGTCTTTTTCACGGCCATCGATACGCGGCTCGCCTGCCAGAACGCGGCTACGAACAACGTTTTTCTCGATTGCGTGCAGAATTTCGCTCAGCTCGTTAGCATCCAGCGCTTCGTCTTCAGCAACCAGCGTCGCGATAGTTTCAGACTTGATCACGTCAACCTGAGCATAACGCTCCTGTTTGTCAGTGATACGGTATGCATCGCTCAGGCGAGATTCTGCCAGGGCTGCAACGCGTGCGTTCAGCGCGTCGTTTACCGCTTCTGGCTGCCAGTCCCAACGTGGTTTACCGGCTTCTTTCACCAGATCGTTGATGTTCTGGATAACAACCTGCTGCTGGTCGTGGCCAAATACCACGGCGCCCAACATCTGGTCTTCGCTCAGCAGTTCAGCTTCGGATTCAACCATCAGCACAGCGGCTTCAGTACCCGCAACAACCAGGTCCAGCTTACTTTCTTTCAGCTCTTCCTGGGTTGGGTTCAGCACGTACTGGTCGTTGATGTAGCCAACGCGCGCGGCACCGATTGGGCCATTGAATGGAATACCAGACAGTGACAGGGCAGCGGATGCGCCGATCATGGCAACGATGTCCGGGTTAACCTGAGGGTTAACGGAAACAACGGTCGCGATAACCTGTACTTCGTTAACGAAGCCTTCCGGGAACAGAGGGCGAACCGGGCGGTCAATCAGACGCGCAATCAGGGTTTCGCCTTCGCTTGGACGGCCTTCACGACGGAAGAAACCACCCGGGATTTTACCGGCAGCGTAGGTACGCTCCTGGTAGTTAACGGTCAGCGGGAAGAAGTCCTGACCTGGTTTAGCTTTTTTCTGGCCAACAACGGTAACGAATACCGCAGTGTCATCCATGCTTACCATAACGGCAGCAGTAGCCTGACGTGCCATCATGCCGGTTTCCAGCGTGACGGTATGTTGACCATACTGGAATTTACGAACGATCGGATTCAGCAAAGTTCTGTCCTTTCTTAAATGTTTGACAGCACACCACCGGTGTGCTGTCGATTTAACCCGACCTTCTTCGCATCCTCGCGACTAATGACAACCAACACCCCCATGGGTGAAGCCTCTCATTAGCCGCGCGAACCTCTGCAATGAAGATCATTTATAGCAACAATACAATAGTTTCCAGTGAATTGCTGCCGTCTGGTTGAAAAAAGGGGCCATCAGGCCCCCTTTTCTGAAACTCGCAAGACTTAGCGACGCAGACCCAGACGCTCGATCAGCGCGGTGTAGCGTGCAACATCTTTACGTTTCAGGTAGTCGAGCAGTTTACGACGCTGAGAAACCATACGCAGCAGACCACGACGGCTGTGGTGATCTTTTTTGTGCTCTGCAAAGTGACCCTGCAGGTGGTTAATCTGTGCAGTCAGCAGTGCAACCTGAACTTCGGTAGAACCGCTGTCGTTAGTACCACGACCAAACTCAGAAACGATTTTAGCTTTAGCTTCAACGCTTAGAGACATTTTCAAACTCCAAAGTATAAAGAATGTAAGGATGCCGATCTCTAATTCAGCAATCCAATGTACGCCCCGCAGATTGTTAAACAATTTACCAGGCGTTAAGCGGCGATATTCTACTCGTCTCCCCTGCTTATCGCAAGGTGAGCCGTTATCACCGTCACGCGTCGACCGGATATTCGACGACCAGACGACGCGGCGCAACGCGCCCTTCGCCGTCCATTTCGCCCATACCGATGAATTTCCCTTCGTCACCTTCGGTCACACGTACCAGTCCTTCCAGCGGCGCTTCCGCCGTACGAACCGGGTTGCCGTTCTTAAAGTAAACGGACGATGTTAAAGGAAGATTAACAACCGGGAAGTCCGCTGCCGGACTGTCCATCGGCATCAGCAATGGATCCAGCAAATCTGCCGGCGCGATCCCCTGCGCTTCCGCCTGTTCAACCAGCGCGTGCAGATGTTCCAGGGTCACCATCCGCTCCACCGGGTACTTGCTCACCGCCAGACGACGCAGGTAAATCACATGCGCGCCGCAGCCCAGCTTTTCACCGAGGTCGTCGACGATGGTGCGAATATAGGTCCCTTTCGAACAGTGCACTTCCAGCTCCAGCTCATCGCCTTCATGGCGAATAAACAGCAGCTCATACACGGTTATCGGACGGGCTTCACGCGGGACGTTAATGCCCTGGCGCGCATATTCGTAGAGCTTCTTGCCCTGATATTTCAGCGCCGAATACATCGACGGCACCTGCATCGTGTCACCACGGAAGCTTTCCAGCGCCGCATCAAGCTGCTCTGCGCTGAAGGTCACCGGGCGCTCTTCCACTACCTGGCCGTCCGCGTCGGAGGTATCCGTGCGCTGGCCCAGTTTAGCGATAACGCGGTAACGCTTATCGGAGTCGAGCAGGTACTGGGAAAACTTTGTCGCCTCTCCCAGGCAGACCGGCAGCATGCCGGTTGCCAGCGGATCGAGCGCGCCGGTGTGGCCCGCACGGTTGGCGTTATAAATACGCTTAACTTTTTGCAGCACGTCGTTGCTGGAAGCGCCCTGGGGTTTATCCAGCAGCAGCACACCATGCACGTCGCGACCGCGACGACGAGGACGACTCATCAGTCCTCCTTGCTGTCGTCCGCCGGGTTAACACGACGCTCGTCGTCATGTTTAACCACGCTGGTCACCAGATTGGACATACGCATACCTTCGACCAGCGAGTTGTCGTAGAAGAAGGTCAGTTCAGGCACGATACGCAGGCGCATCGCTTTGCCAAGCAGGGAGCGGATGAAACCAGAGGCTTCCTGCAGCGCTTTAATGCCGTTTTTCACTGCCGCTTCGTCCTGATCGTTCAGGAAGGTGACGAACACTTTTGCATACGCCAGATCGCGGGACATTTCGACACCGGAAACGGTGGTCATCATGCCGACACGCGGGTCTTTAATTTCACGTTGCAGAATGAGCGCGATCTCTTTCTGCATTTCCTGCGCTACGCGCTGAGGGCGACCAAATTCTTTCGCCATAATAAATTCTCCAGACAAAAAAGGGGCTAAAGCCCCTTTTTTAAATTATTGCCGGGTGGCGCTTCGCTTACCCGGCCTACGCTAAACAATCTTCTGTCGACGAAGATTACGCGATGGTACGCTGAATTTCGATGATCTCGAACACTTCGATCATATCGCCAACGCGAACGTCGTTGTAGTTCTTCACGCCGATACCACATTCCATGCCGTTACGGACTTCGTTAACGTCATCTTTGAAGCGGCGCAGGGATTCCAGCTCGCCTTCGTAGATAACCACGTTGTCACGCAGTACGCGGATTGGGTTGTGACGCTTGATGTTACCTTCGGTAACCATACAGCCCGCGATCGCACCGAATTTCGGTGATTTGAACACGTCACGTACTTCAGCCAGACCGATGATCTGCTGTTTCAGCTCAGGAGACAGCATGCCGCTCATCGCTGCTTTCACTTCGTCGATCAGGTTATAGATGACGGAGTAGTAGCGCAGGTCCAGGCTTTCCGCTTCAATCACTTTACGCGCAGATGCATCCGCACGAACGTTGAAGCCAACCAGGATAGCGTTGGAGGCAGCAGCCAGGGTAGCGTCGGTTTCGGTGATACCACCTACGCCAGAACCGATGATCTTCACTTTCACTTCGTCGGTAGACAGTTTCAGCAAGGAGTCGGAGATCGCTTCCACAGAACCCTGAACGTCAGCTTTCAGAACGATGTTCACTTCGTGAACTTCGCCCTCGGTCATGTTGGCAAACATGTTCTCGAGTTTAGATTTCTGCTGACGAGCCAGTTTAACTTCACGGAATTTGCCCTGACGGTACAGTGCCACTTCACGCGCTTTCTTCTCGTCACGCACGACGGTCACTTCGTCACCGGCAGCCGGAACACCGGACAGACCCAGGATTTCCACTGGAATGGACGGACCCGCTTCCAGAACTTCCTGACCCAGTTCGTTACGCATCGCACGAACGCGGCCGTATTCGAAGCCACACAGAACGATGTCGCCCTTGTTCAGGGTACCTTCACGAACCAGAACGGTTGCAACCGGACCACGACCTTTATCCAGGAAGGATTCGATCACCGCGCCGCTCGCCATACCATTACGGATCGCTTTCAGCTCCAGAACTTCAGCCTGCAGCAGGATCGCGTTCAGCAGGTCGTCAATACCGGTACCCGCTTTAGCAGATACTGGGATGAACTGCGCTTCACCGCCCCACTCTTCCGGCATAACGCCGTACTGGGACAGCTCGTTCTTCACGCGGTCCATATCGGCTTCTGGCTTATCGATTTTGTTGACCGCAACAACCAGAGGCACCTGCGCCGCTTTCGCGTGCTGAATAGCTTCGATGGTCTGTGGCATCACGCCGTCGTCTGCTGCAACAACCAGTACAACGATATCCGTCGCCTGAGCACCACGAGCACGCATTGAGGTAAACGCTGCGTGGCCAGGGGTATCCAGGAAGGTGATCATGCCGTTTTCGGTTTCTACGTGGTAAGCACCGATGTGCTGGGTAATACCACCCGCTTCACCAGAGGCAACCTTAGTAGAACGAATGTAGTCAAGCAGAGAGGTTTTACCGTGGTCAACGTGACCCATGATGGTCACAACCGGTGCACGCGGTTCAGCCGCAGCGCCTGTATCACGGTCGCTCATTACTGCTTCTTCCAGCTCGTTTTCACGACGCAGGATAACTTTATGGCCCATCTCTTCAGCAACCAGCTGTGCGGTTTCCTGATCGATGACCTGGTTGATGGTTGCCATAGCGCCCAGCTTCATCATCGCTTTGATGACCTGAGAGCCTTTAACCGCCATCTTGTTCGCCAGATCGCCAACGGTGATGGTTTCGCCGATCACGACGTCACGGTTTACGGCCTGAGCGGGCTTCTGGAAGCTCTGCTGCAGAGCGGAACCTTTACGCTTACCGCCTTTACCGCCGCGAACGGCAGCGCGTGCTTCTTCACGGTCAGCTTTGGATTCAGCGTGCTTATTGCCTTTTTTCGCCGGACGCGCAGCTTTAGTACTGCGAGTACGACCGCGACCACCTTCAACTTCACGGTCGTTGTCGTCTTCAGCCTGACGCGCATGCTGAGAAGTGGTCACGTGATAATCGCTGGTGTCTTCAGTCGGCTCAACGGTATTCACACCGTTCTTCTCGTTTTCTTCTGCCATACGGCGCGCTTCTTCAGCCACACGGCGAGCTTCTTCTTCCAGCTTACGGCGGGCTTCTTCTTCCGCTTTACGCTTCAGCTCGGCAGCTTCATTTTCACGGCGGGCTTTTTCAGCCTGGGCGGTTTTGGTCATTTCGTCTGTCTGTTGATTGCTCACTTTGTCTTTTTCCGCAGCGTCACGCTTCACTTTATCACTTGCGTCGCGTTTCGCTTTTTCTGCGGCCTCACGTTCAGCTTTTAATTCTGCTTCACGTTTGGCGATTGCTTCCGCCTCACGCTGAGCTTGTTCTTCCGCTTCACGCTGTGCCTGCTCTTCCGCGGCAAGGCGTTCTGCCTCTTGCGGATCACGTTTTACAAAGGTGCGCGTCTTGCGGACTTCAATTTGTACCGATTTGCTTTTGCCACCGGTACCAGGGATGTTTAACGTGCTACGCGTTTTGCGCTGCAGCGTTAACTTGTCAGGCGTAGAACCGTGTTCACGGTTCAGGTGCGTTAACAAGGTTTGTTTTTCTTGCGCGGTCACCGAGTCATCAGCGGACTTCGGGATCCCTGCATCAGCAAATTGCTGTACCAGGCGGTCCACGGAGGTCTGAATCTCAGCAGCCAGCGATTTTACAGTTACATCAGTCATGCTGTTCCTTCCTGCTACAGTTTATTACGCTTCGTCGCCGAACCAGCAAATATTACGTGCGGCCATGATGAGCTCGCCGGCTTTCTCGTCGGTTAAACCTTCGATATCAGCCAGGTCATCAACGCCTTGCTCAGCGAGATCTTCCAGCGTACAAACACCACGGGCAGCCAGCTTGAACGCAATCGCACGATCAAGACCTTCCAGATTCAGCAGGTCATCAGCCGGCTTCTTATCGCCAAGGCTTTCTTCCTGAGCCAGCGCCAGGGTGGTCAGTGCGTTTTTAGCGCGTTCACGCAGGGCTTCAACAGTCTGTTCATCCAGACCGTCAATTTCCAGCAGCTCTTTCATTGGCACATAGGCCAGTTCTTCCAGCGTAGAGAAACCTTCTTCAACCAGAACAGTGGCGAAGTCTTCGTCAATATCCAGGTATTTAGTGAAGGTATCGATCGCCGCATGGGCTTCAGCCTGATGCTTAGCCTGCAGGTCATCAACGGTCATAACGTTGAGTTCCCAGCCGCTCAGCTGTGACGCCAGGCGTACGTTCTGACCGTTACGGCCGATTGCCTGCGCCAGGTTGCCCGCTTCAACAGCGATATCCATGGTGTGTTTGTCTTCGTCAACAACGATAGACGCCACATCAGCTGGAGCCATTGCGTTGATCACGAACTGCGCCGGGTTGTCATCCCACAGAACGATATCAATACGTTCGCCGCCCAGCTCAGTAGAAACTGCCTGAACGCGCGCACCGCGCATACCGACGCAAGCACCGACCGGGTCGATACGCTTGTCGTTGGTTTTCACCGCAATTTTCGCACGGGAGCCCGGATCGCGAGCCGCCGCTTTAATCTCGATAACTTCTTCACCGATTTCCGGTACTTCGATACGGAACAGTTCTACCAGCATTTCTGGTTTAGAACGGGTCACGAACAGCTGTGCACCACGCGCTTCAGGGCGAACGGCGTACAGAACGCCGCGAATACGGTCGCCTGGACGGAAGTTTTCACGCGGCAGCATATCTTCACGCAGGATCACGGCTTCAGCGTTACCCGGCAACCCTTCGGATTTGATCTCCAGGGAGATGTTGTCGCGGTTCACTTTCTTCACCACGCCGGTGATGATCTCGCCTTCCTGATCGCGGAACTGATCGACAACCAGCGCGCGCTCGGCTTCGCGAACTTTCTGCACGATAACCTGTTTAGCGGTCTGGGTCGTGATACGGTCAAAGGTGACAGATTCAATCTGATCTTCAACGTACTCGCCCACGTTCAGACTTTCGTCTTCAAAACGGGCGGCTTCCAGCGTGATCTCTTTGGTCGGCTGGGTCACTTCTTCTACGATTACCCAACGACGGAATGTATCGAAGTCACCGCTTTTACGATCGATTTCTACGCGAACATCGATCTCTTGTTCGTATTTTTTCTTGGTTGCTGTAGCCAGTGCACTTTCCAGCGCTTCGAAAATCTTCTCACGCGGCAGTGATTTCTCGTTGGAGACGGCTTCAACAACAGCCAAAATTTCTTTGTTCATCGCGGGCTTTTCACCTCAATCCAGACTGTTAAAAGTGGGGAACCAGGTTCGCCTTCTGGATATTACTCAGCGCGAACACTTCATCTTTGCCGTCGACTGTCACCGTGATCATTTCACCATCAACGGCTTTGATAATTCCCTGCCATTTACGGCGGTTCTGTACGGCCATACGCAGAACGAGAGCCACTTCTTCACCGGTAAAGCGCACATAGTGCTCGGCCGTGAACATCGGACGATCGAGGCCAGGTGAGGAAACTTCCAGGTTGTACGCAACGGTAATCGGGTCTTCAACATCAAGAACCGCACTCACCTGGTGGCTGACATCAGCACAATCATCAACATTGATGCCATCTTCACTATCAATATAGATGCGCAGCGTCGATGTACGGCCGCGAACGAATTCGATGCCGACCAGTTCGTAGCCCAGTGCTTCGACCGGTGCAGTAATCATCTCTGTTAATTTTTGCTCTAATGTGGACAAGCCCACCCCCAAGACATAAAAAAAGGGCGTAAAGCCCAGTTATTCTGTAGTCAGATAACAAAAAACCCCGATAAATCGGGGCTTTAGATAACTGAACCCTATAGCCACAACTGTGGCCTGGAGCACTTTCCGAAAGAATTTTTTCAAATCCAGCTACGAAGGCTCTAAGTCTTCACAGTATATTTGAAAAAGAACTTTATGGGAAAGTGGTTGCGGGGGCCGGATTTGAACCGACGACCTTCGGGTTATGAGCCCGACGAGCTACCAGGCTGCTCCACCCCGCGCCTGAAACGTGGCAAATTCTACGCGTTTTGGACAGAATTTGCAAATAATGCTGGGATTTGGTACCGAAGACGGGACGTAAAATCGGCGTTTAGTATATTGATAGTTGACCCCACCTGTCAAGGCGACTTCCGCCAGATCGATCAGACCAAAATTTTTACAAAAAACGCACGACTCTCTTCCGGTCTTCGCCAAAAGATGATTAAATGAATACTCACTTATTTTGCATAAAAATGCACAAGAGAGCGAAAGCGGTCTCTAATCAGTCAATCAAGCAGGGTTTTATTCTATGACGACGATTCTCAAGCATCTTCCGGTTGGACAACGTATTGGCATCGCTTTCTCAGGTGGCCTGGATACCAGCGCTGCACTGCTGTGGATGCGCCAGAAGGGAGCGGTTCCGTACGCCTATACTGCGAACCTGGGTCAGCCGGATGAGGACGACTACGATGCCATTCCTCGTCGCGCTAAAGAGTATGGTGCAGAGAACGCGCGCCTGATTGACTGCCGTAAGCAACTGGTCGCTGAAGGTATCGCGGCTATTCAGTGTGGTGCGTTCCACAACACCACCGGCGGCCTGACCTATTTCAACACCACCCCGCTGGGCCGTGCGGTCACCGGCACCATGCTGGTTGCGGCGATGAAAGAAGACGGCGTCAACATTTGGGGTGACGGTAGCACCTATAAAGGTAACGATATCGAGCGTTTCTATCGTTATGGCCTGCTGACCAATGCCGAACTGCAGATCTACAAGCCGTGGCTGGACACCGACTTCATCGACGAGCTGGGTGGCCGCCATGAGATGTCCGAGTTTATGATCGCCTGCGGTTTCGACTATAAGATGTCAGTCGAGAAAGCCTATTCCACCGACTCCAACATGCTGGGTGCGACGCACGAAGCGAAAGACCTGGAATTCCTGAACTCCAGCGTGAAGATCGTTAACCCGATCATGGGCGTGAAGTTCTGGGACGAGAACGTCAAAATCCAGGCTGAAGAAGTGACCGTGCGTTTCGAACGCGGCCATCCGGTTGCGCTGAACGGTAAAACCTTCTCTGATGATGTTGAGCTGATGCTGGAAGCTAACCGTATTGGCGGTCGTCACGGTCTGGGCATGAGCGATCAGATTGAAAACCGCATCATCGAAGCGAAAAGCCGTGGCATCTATGAAGCCCCGGGAATGGCACTGCTGCACATCGCTTACGAGCGTCTGCTGACCGGCATTCACAACGAAGACACCATTGAGCAGTATCACTCCCATGGCCGTCAGCTGGGTAAACTGCTGTATCAGGGCCGCTGGTTCGATCCACAGGCGCTGATGCTGCGTGATGCGCTGCAGCGTTGGGTGGCAAGCGCGATCACCGGTGAAGTGACGCTGGAACTGCGTCGCGGTAACGACTACTCCATCCTGAACACCGTGTCTGACAACCTGACCTATAAAGCAGAGCGTCTGACCATGGAGAAAGGTGATTCAGTCTTCTCTCCGGATGACCGTATTGGCCAGTTGACCATGCGTAACCTGGACATCACCGATACCCGCGAGAAGCTGTTCAACTATGTTGAGAATGGCCTGCTCTCCGCGAACTCCGGTAACGGCCTGCCGCAGGTTGATAACCTGGAACACAGCGATAAGAAGTAGTCGCTGATGTAACATGCAAAAGGCGCCCACAGGGCGCCTTTTTTGTGGACTTTCGTAGGGCGGGTAAGCGCAGCGCCACCCGCCATTTTGCCCGGTGGCGCTGCGCTTACCGGGCCTACAAAACCACTACTCAGGATATACAGACGAAAAAAAAGACGTCTTTCGACGTCTTTTTTCTGGAATATTGGTACCGAGGATGGGACTCGAACCCACAAGCCCGTTAGGGCACTACCACCTCAAGGTAGCGTGTCTACCAATTCCACCACCTCGGTACAGAATACTTAGTGCGGGATATCGCTGGTTGGCTTAGCCGGTGCAGCTGGCTGAGTCTGCTCAGTTTTCGCTGGCGCGCTCAGATTTTCCCACTCGCTTCCTTTGCTGGTCTTGTTGCTGTTGATATTGCCAAGCACCAGACTGATAATGAAGAACAGCGTAGCCAGAATCGCCGTTGTGCGGGTCATGAAGTTCGCAGAACCACTTGAACCAAACAGCGTACCGGAAGCGCCTGCTCCGAAGGAGGCTCCCATATCAGCGCCTTTACCTTGCTGCAGCATAATCAGCGCTACGAGAGCGATGGCTACAATAAGGAAAATAACTAAAAGAGCTTCGTACATAATCAACCTGTTCCTTGCGGATTTGCCGCATACCAATGCTTCGACCAATTAGCAGGATTTCTGTTTCCCACTGAAGCGGGTGTGAATACTAACCAAAGCGAATCACCTTCGCAAGGGCATTTTCGACGCATTGTATCAACTGCGGAAAAAAACAGCAAAAAGCCATTAATTGCTTAAAACAAAGGCGGCAAACGCCGCCTTTTTAAACATTTAGCGTGCAAGATTATGCAGCTTTCACGGCATCCGCAATACGGTGCGCAAATTCGGTTACCTGCGCTTCGTCTTCACCTTCCACCATCACGCGGATTAGCGGTTCGGTACCGGACTTACGCAGCAGCACGCGTCCACGATTGCCCAGAGCCGCTTCTACGTCAGCCATCACCGCTTTAACGTTCTCATTTTCCAGCGGATCGCCTTTACCGGCTGTGAAACGTACGTTTACCAGGATCTGAGGGAACATTTTCATTCCGCTGCACAGATCGTGCAGACTCATGTGGTTGCGCGCCATCGCGGCAACCACCTGCAGCGCGGCCACAATACCGTCACCGGTGGTGGTTTTGTCGAGCAGGATCACGTGACCTGAGTTCTCAGCACCGATACGCCAGCCTTTCTCCTGCAATTTTTCCAGCACATAGCGGTCACCCACTTTCGCGCGGACAAACGGAATACCGAGCTGTTTCAGCGCCAGTTCCAGGCCCATGTTACTCATCAGCGTACCCACCGCACCACCGCGCAGCTGTCCCTGACGCAGACCTTCACGTGCAATGATGTAGAGGATCTGATCGCCGTCGACCTTGTTACCTTCGTGGTCGACCATGATCACGCGGTCACCGTCGCCGTCCAGCGCAATACCCAGATCGGCTTTCTCCGCCAGAACACGCGCCTGCAGGGCACGAACGTCAGTTGCCCCCACCTGCTCGTTAATGTTCAGACCATCCGGCTCGCAGCCAATGGCGATCACTTTCGCACCCAGCTCGCGGAAGACATTCGGGGCGATGTGATAGGTCGCACCGTTAGCACAGTCCACCACAATTTTGAGGTGAGCCAGGCTCAGCTCATTCGGGAAAGTGCCTTTACAGAATTCGATATAGCGACCCGCAGCATCAACGATACGGTTCGCTTTACCCAGCTCTGCGGAATCAACACAGGTGATCTCTTTTTCCATTTCGGCTTCAATGGCTTCTTCCACCTCATCCGGGAGCTTGGTGCCGTCAATGGAGAAGAATTTAATGCCGTTGTCGTAGAACGGGTTGTGAGAAGCCGAGATGACAATCCCCGCTTCCGCACGGAAGGTGCGCGTCAGATACGCAACCGCAGGCGTTGGCATTGGGCCTGTAAAGGAAGCGGAAAGTC
This sequence comes from Enterobacter sp. KB-221C9, assembly GCF_041320715.1. Taxonomy (NCBI): domain Bacteria; kingdom Pseudomonadati; phylum Pseudomonadota; class Gammaproteobacteria; order Enterobacterales; family Enterobacteriaceae; genus Enterobacter; species Enterobacter sp. KB-221C9. Next base: position 102,896 of record NZ_JBGIWG010000005.1, on the reverse strand, counting down.
CAGCAGCCGCCAGCCCCGCTTCCAGCGCGGACTCCAGCATATAGCCGGAAATGCGGGTGTCTTTACCGATGATAATTTTACGTGAGCCATGACGCGCCAGTACCTTGCCAGCAGCCCAGCCGAGCTTCAGGACAAAATCAGGGGTGATGGGAGCATCGCCTACGCGCCCACGGATACCGTCGGTACCAAAATATTTACGATTACTCATAGCGTTTGTTTTCCTTCGCTGCCAGTGTGGCTTCCACCACACGCATGGCTTCTACTGTTTCTTTGACGTCATGGACACGAATAATGTGCGCACCCTGCATCGCCGCAATCACCGCGCAGGCCAGGCTGCCGCTCAGGCGTTCGCTCGGCCCCACGTTCAGCAACTGCCCAATCATCGACTTTCTCGACATACCCACCAGCAGCGGCAGACCAAAGTGATGGAATTCCGACAGGCGCGCAAGCAACGCATAATTGTGTGAGAGATTTTTACCGAAACCGAACCCCGGGTCGAGCAGCAATTTCTCTTTTGGGATACCAGCACGTTCACAGCGCGCGATATGCTCAATAAAGAGGCGATTCACGTCGGCAAAGACATCGTCGTACTTCGGTGCTTCCTGCATGGTTTTCGGCTGACCCTGCATGTGCATCAGGCATACCGGTAACCCCGTTTCTGCCGCAGCTTCGAGTGCGCCAGGCTCTGTGAGTGAGCGAATATCATTAATAATGTGAGCGCCCACTCTCGCCACTTCACGAATCACTTCCGGTTTGGAGGTATCAACGGAGATCCACACTTCAAATCTCTGTGCAATCGCTTCAACCACCGGCACCACGCGCGCAAGCTCTTCTTCCACAGACACGTCCGCCGCACCAGGACGCGTCGATTCGCCGCCAACGTCAATGATGGTGGCACCCGCATTAATCATTAAATTCGCGTGCTTAACCGCCTCGATAAGCGTGTTATGCGTGCCGCCGTCAGAGAAGGAGTCAGGGGTAACATTCAGGATCCCCATCACATGGGGGTGTGAAAGATCGAGATGCGTGTCCTGAGCGAATAATTTCATGGCGAAATCCCTGATATCTATATCGTTAAACAGAAATGAAAAACCCCGGAGCAAGCTCCAGGGTTTGAAGTACAGACAAATGCGTCAACAGCAGTGGCTTACTTATCGCCCAACTGTTCTGACATGGTGTTGCCCGGGTTTGGCGTACGCGGTTCATCAACCGGACGCGGCGCACGCGGGGTGCCATTGTTGTCAGAATTATTGGAAGCGCCTGGGTCTTCCCAGCCTGCTGGCGGACGCACTTCACGGCGCGCCATCAGGTCGTCAATCTGCGGTGCATCGATGGTCTCATATTTCATGAGCGCATCTTTCATCGAATGCAGAATGTCCATATTGTCGTTCAGGATCTGGCGAGCACGTGCATAGTTACGCTCTACCAGAGATTTTACTTCCTGGTCGATGATACGAGCCGTCTCATCGGACATATGTTTCGCTTTCGCCACAGAACGGCCCAGGAAGACTTCCCCCTCTTCCTCTGCATACAGCAGCGGACCGAGTTTGTCGGAGAAGCCCCACTGCGTCACCATGTTACGCGCCAGGTTTGTCGCGACTTTGATGTCGTTGGACGCACCGGTAGAAACATGTTCCACACCGTAGATAATCTCTTCAGCCAGACGACCGCCGTACAGGGTAGAAATCTGACTTTCCAGCTTCTGACGGCTGGCGCTGATTGCGTCGCCTTCAGGCAGGAAGAAGGTCACACCCAGCGCACGACCGCGCGGAATAATCGTCACTTTATGCACCGGATCGTGTTCCGGCACCAGGCGACCGATAATCGCGTGACCCGCTTCGTGGTATGCCGTGGACTCTTTCTGCGCTTCCGTCATCACCATGGAGCGACGTTCCGCACCCATCATGATTTTGTCTTTCGCTTTCTCAAATTCCACCATGGATACGACGCGCTTGTTACCGCGAGCGGCAAACAGTGCAGCTTCGTTGACCAGGTTAGCCAGGTCCGCACCGGAGAAGCCCGGGGTACCGCGCGCAATGATTGCCGCGTCGATATCTGGCGCCAGCGGTACGCGACGCATGTGGACTTTCAGGATCTGTTCACGACCGCGAACGTCCGGCAGACCCACAACAACCTGACGGTCGAAACGGCCTGGACGCAGCAGCGCAGGGTCAAGTACGTCCGGACGGTTAGTCGCCGCGATAACGATGATACCTTCGTTACCTTCGAAGCCGTCCATCTCAACCAGCATCTGGTTCAGCGTCTGTTCACGTTCATCGTGACCACCGCCCAGACCTGCGCCACGCTGGCGGCCTACGGCGTCGATTTCATCGATGAAGATAATGCACGGTGCTGCCTTCTTGGCCTGCTCGAACATGTCACGCACACGAGATGCACCGACACCCACGAACATTTCAACGAAGTCAGAACCTGAAATAGTAAAGAACGGCACCTTCGCTTCACCCGCGATGGCTTTCGCCAGCAGGGTTTTACCGGTACCCGGAGGGCCAACCATCAGCACGCCTTTCGGGATCTTACCGCCGAGTTTCTGGAAACGGCTCGGTTCACGCAGGTATTCAACCAGTTCACCCACTTCTTCTTTCGCTTCGTCACAACCGGCGACGTCAGCGAATGTGGTCTTGATCTGGTCTTCCGTCAACATACGCGCCTTGCTCTTACCGAACGACATGGCACCTTTGCCACCGCCGCCCTGCATCTGGCGCATAAAGAAGATCCAGACGCCGATAAGAAGCAGCATCGGGAACCAGGAAATGAAGATAGAAGCCAGCAGGCTTGGTTCTTCTGGCGGCTCGCCAACCACCTTGACGTTTTTGGTCAGAAGGTTATCAAGCAGCTTAGGATCGTTCACCGGGATGTAAGTCGTGTAACGGTTACTATCTTTCTTGGTAACGTTGATCTCACGTCCGTTGATACGCGCTTCGCGAACCTGGTCCTGATTGACCTCCTGCAGGAAGGTAGAATAATCCACCTTGCGGCCATTCGACTCGCTGGGCCCAAAGCTCTGGAATACTGACATCAGCACGACGGCAATGACCAGCCAGAGAATTAGGTTTTTCGCCATGTCACTCAAGGGATTAACCTCACATTACAACTGTGTTAAAAACAGCGTCAGGATACTCTATATCCAGTTTCATTCAAACTTTCGCCTGAAATCTACCGGTTATCATTTTCGCCCGGTCGCTACAATATACACTTCACGGGAACGGGCCCGGGAAGAGTCCGGCTTACGAACTTTAACCTTCGCAAACAGGGAGCGAATTTCCTTAAGATACTCCTCGAAACCTTCGCCCTGAAACACCTTCACAACAAAACTACCACCAGGCGCTAGTACATCACGACACATTTCTAACGCTAGCTCCACCAGATACATGCCGCGGGGGATATCCACCGCCGGTGTTCCACACATATTTGGTGCCATATCAGACATGACAACCTGAACCTTACTGTCACCCACACGTTCAAGTAACGCTTTCAGCACTAATTCATCACGAAAATCGCCCTGAAGGAAGTCGACACCGACGATGGGATCCATTGGTAAAAGATCGCATGCGATGATTCGACCCGCTCCGCCAATCTGCGTTACCGCATACTGGGACCATCCGCCAGGTGCCGCACCGAGGTCGACAACCGTCATCCCCGGCTTAAAAAGTTTGTCACTTTGCTGTATTTCATCAAGTTTAAACCAGGCGCGGGAACGTAACCCCTTTTTCTGCGCCTGCAGAACATATTTATCGCTAAAGTGTTCCTGAAGCCAGCGGCTGGAACTGGCAGAACGCTTTTTACCTGTCATTTAACTTTTCCGTCCGGGTTCATCGTTGCCTACTTTTGACGTAAATTTCTACGCTGCTATTTGGCGATATAAGGGAGATGGCGGTAGAATGAACCGTTTTCAATCCCAACGTAAGCAAAAATATACGATGAATCTGAGTACTAAACAAAAACAGCACCTTAAAGGTCTGGCACATCCGCTCAAGCCTGTAGTCATGCTTGGCAACAATGGTTTGACCGAAGGGGTGCTTGCCGAGATTGAACAAGCGCTGGAACACCACGAGCTGATCAAGGTGAAAATCGCCTCTGAAGACAGAGACACTAAAACCTTGATCGTGGAAGCCATCGTGCGCGAAACCGGCGCCTGTAATGTACAGGTCATCGGTAAAACGCTGGTGCTCTATCGCCCATCTAAAGAGCGCAAAATCTCGCTGCCACGCTAAGGATATCCTGAATCAAACACATTTTCTGTGTGAAACGAGGGATTTCTGTCAGCAGGCGAGCAAAATGCCATGCTCCTTGAGTTGATAAAAGGCCGCTATGCGGCCTTTTTCTTTTCTTTACAATGTATCAACATCTTAGTAGAGAAGCGAATTACAGGTATTCAACCTTAATAATTTCGTATTCCACTTCACCGCCAGGGGTGCGGATGGTGACAACATCGTCCTGCTCTTTGCCAATCAGGCCGCGAGCAATCGGAGAGTTCACTGAAATCAGGTTCTGTTTGAAGTCGGCTTCATCATCACCCACGATGCGATAGGTCTGCTCTTCGTCGTTGTCCAGGTTCAGCACGGTCACCGTAGAACCAAAGATCACACGCCCGTTGTTAGGCATTTTGGTGATATCGATAACCTGTGCATTGGACAGTTTTGCTTCGATATCTTTAATACGCCCTTCACAGAAGCCCTGCTGCTCACGCGCGGCGTGGTATTCAGCGTTTTCTTTCAGGTCGCCATGCTCGCGCGCATCCGCGATAGCGGCGATGATTTCAGGGCGACGCACGGATTTCAGAAAATCCAGCTCTTCGCGCAGTTTTTCGGCACCACGTAAGGTCATCGGAATAGCTTGCATTTGTTATACCTCTTAAACATTCCTGTTGGGAGCAGTGTTCCCTGCTCCTGCCCCCCTAAGCGGGCAAGAAGCAAAAAGAAAACCGACCCGGGAGCAATGCCCCAGGTCAGCAGCAATTTTTCAATTTGATATGCATTTTACCGCGAAGTTCACTATGGGTCATCGTTTACTTTGCAGTGCCATGCACCGTAGTATGACGGTTTGTTTTCGGGTTGTTAGCGCGAGATTATGCGATTTTCCAGATTTATCATCGGATTGACTACCAGTATAACGTTCACCGCCCAGGCCGCGAATGTTGATGAGTACATTAATCAGCTCCCCGCAGGCGCGAACCTTGCCCTGATGGTGCAGAAGGTTGGCGCGCAGGCTCCCGAGATTGACTATCACAGTCAACAGATGGCCCTGCCTGCCAGTACCCAAAAGGTGATCACTGCCCTCGCCGCCCTGCTCCAGCTCGGGCCTGACTTCCGTTTTACAACCACGCTTGAGACCAGAGGTAGCGTCGAAGGCGGTGAATTGAAAGGCGATCTTATCGCCCGTTTCGGCGGCGATCCGACCTTTAAGCGTCAGGATATCCGCAATATGGTTGCGGTGCTGAAAAAATCTGGCGTGCAGAAAATTGATGGCAATGTGCTGATCGACACGTCCATCTTTGCCAGCCACGATAAAGCCCCTGGCTGGCCGTGGAACGACATGACCCAGTGCTTTAGCGCCCCGCCCGCCGCCGCGATTGTCGACCGTAACTGCTTCTCGGTTTCGCTTTACAGCGCGCCAAAGCCAGATGATTTAGCGTTTATCCGCATAGCGTCCTACTACCCGGTCACGATGTTTAGCCAGGTCCGCACGCTGGCGAAAGGCTCCCCGGACGCGCAATATTGTGAGCTGGACGTCGTGCCAGGCGATCTAAACCGCTTCACGCTTACCGGCTGCCTGACGCAGCGCGCCGATCCGCTGCCGCTGGCCTTTGCGATACAGGACGGTGCCAGCTACGCGGGCGCCATTCTGAAAGATGAACTGAAACAGGCGGGAATCACCTACTCCGGCACGCTGCTTCGCCAGACGCAGGTCAACCAGCCCGGTACGGTCATCGCCAGCAAACAGTCTCCGCCGCTGCACGATTTACTGCGAATCATGCTGAAAAAGTCTGACAACATGATTGCCGACACCGTATTCCGTATGATTGGTCACGCACGTTTCGGCGTGCCGGGCACCTGGCGCGCGGGTTCAGACGCCGTTCGTCAGATCCTGCGCCAGCAGGCCGGGATCGAGCTGGGTAATACCATCGCGGTCGATGGCTCCGGATTATCGCGTCATAATTTGATCTCCCCGGCCACGATGATGCAGGTGCTTCAGTACATTGCGCAGCACGACACTGAGCTAAACTTTATTTCAATGCTGCCGCTGGCCGGGCATGACGGTTCACTGCAGTACCGCGCCGGGCTTCACGCTGCCGGTGTGGATGGCAAAGTATCCGCTAAAACAGGCTCACTGCAGGGGGTTTACAACCTTGCAGGCTTCATCACTACCGCCAGCGGACAGCGCATGGCATTCGTGCAGTATCTTTCCGGCTATGCCGTCGAACCGACCGACCAGCGCAATCGTCGTATTCCGCTCGTTCGCTTCGAAAGCAGGCTTTATAAGGACATCTACCAGAATAACTAGCGATGAAACTACTCATAGTTGAAGACGATCTGTTATTGCAGGAAGGGCTGGCGCTGGGGCTGGCTAATGAGGGGTATGCGCTCGACTGTGCCGGCACCGCAGCGGAGGCGGACGCCCTGATTCAAAGCGGCGAATACAGTCTGGTGATCCTCGATTTGGGCTTGCCTGATAAAGACGGCGCCACGCTGCTCAGCCAGTGGCGACGCCGCGGCATCGCCAACCCGGTATTGATCCTGACGGCACGCGATGCCATTGAGGATCGTATCACCGGCCTCGATGCAGGCGCAGATGATTACCTGGTGAAGCCTTTTGCGCTTGCGGAGCTGCAGGCTCGCGTGCGAGCGTTGATTCGCCGCTATCAGGGCCATAGTGATAACTTACTGACCGACGGCGATATTACGCTGAATCTGCAAACCCAGCAGGTACTGCGCCAGGATCAGGCGGTAGAGGTGACGCCAAAAGAGTTCGCCTTGCTTACGCGTCTGATCATGCGCAGCGGGCAAACGGTGCACAGAGAAACGCTCCAGCAGGATATCTACTCCTGGCAGGACGATCCGGGGTCCAATACCCTTGAAGTGCACATTCACAACCTGCGTCGCAAGCTCGGCAAGGACAGAATCAAAACCGTCCGTGGCGTTGGCTATCGCCTTGAGAGCCAGAAATGAACAGCATGCGTCGGCGTTTGATGGTACTGCTGGCGGTCATTCTGTTATTTTTCCAGCTGATAAGCGTCATCTGGCTGTGGCATGAAAGCCGCGAGCAGATTGGTTTTCTGGTCAGTGAAACGCTGTCGGCAAAAGCCCGCAATAACCATGTCGAGAAAGAGATCCGCGAGGCGATTGCTTCTCTTCTCGTCCCTTCTCTGGTGATGGTCGGTTTCACGCTGCTATTTTCATTCTGGGCGGTCACCTGGATAACCCGACCGCTGAATAAACTGCGTGACAGCCTGGCTAACCGCTCGGCGGATAACTTAACTCCGCTTCCCATGTATTCCGACATGGAAGAAATTGGCGCGGTGACAACCTCCCTGAACCAGCTGCTCGCCCGGCTGGACAATACCATTCAGCAGGAGCGTCTCTTCACCGCTGACGCCGCACACGAGCTTCGAACGCCTCTTGCCGGTATCCGGCTTCATCTGGAGCTCATGGCGCAGTCAGGCGCGCCTCAGGCCGCGACGCTAATTACCCGTATCGATCAGCTCATGCATACCGTTGAGCAACTGCTGATGCTGGCCCGCGCCGGACAGGCAATGGCGAGCGGCCACTACGAAACCGTGAGCTGGACGGAAAATATCATTGAACCTCTCGGCCTGGGGCATGAAGCCAAAGAGCATAAGGTGATTTGGCCCGCTAAAAGCGCACTCACGGTACAGGGAGACGCCGTGCTCCTGCGCCTGATGCTGCGCAACCTGCTTGAGAATGCCGGGCGTTACAGCCCATCTGGGACAACGATTACGGTGACATTAACCGAGGTCGAGGGTGGAACGCAGATCGGCGTTATCGATCAAGGTCCTGGTATTGATGAAGCGCACCGACAGTCAATTACTGAGCCATTCCGCCGTCTTGACCAGCGCTACGGTGGCAGCGGTCTGGGCCTGAGCATCGTGCAGCGTATCGTGCAACTCCACCACGGCAGGTTGACGCTTGAGAATGGCGCTGAAGGTGGTTTGATCGCCAGCTGCTGGCTGCCCTCAACGCTGGAATAAAAAGCCCCCATAATGGGGGCTTTAGACAGATATTAGTGCTTATAGATGAACTCGACGCCTTCTTCGTCGTCTTCATCCCAGTCATCGTCCCAGTCTTCATCATCCTCTTCACCTTCCAGCTCTTCGAGCTGCTGGCGGTGGTAGTCATCCCACATGAATTCGACTTTTTCAGGCTGTTTCGCTTCTTCCGCCTGAACGATTGGGTTCTCGATGATAAAGGTCATCACATCCCAGCACAGATCCTTCACGCCAACCTGGCTTGCCGCAGAGATCAGGTAGTATTTATCTTCCCAACCCATCGCTTCAGCAATCGCTTTCGCTTTTGCTTCAGCTTCGGCTTTATCCATCAGGTCGATCTTGTTAAAGACCAGCCAGCGTGGCTTACCTGCGAGTTTTTCGCTGTATTTTTCAAGTTCACCGATGATGATACGGGCGTTTTCGACCGGATCGGACTCATCGATTGGATTAATATCAACGATGTGCAGCAATACGCGGCAGCGCTCAAGGTGTTTCAGGAAGCGAATACCCAGTCCTGCGCCTTCAGCTGCGCCCTCGATCAAACCGGGGATATCAGCAACCACAAAGCTCTTTTCGTGGTCCATACGAACAACGCCCAGGCTTGGCACCAGCGTCGTAAACGGATAATCCGCCACTTTTGGCTTCGCTGCTGATACAGCACGGATAAACGTCGATTTACCGGCGTTAGGCATACCCAGCATACCCACGTCTGCCAGAAGCATCAACTCCAGCTGCAGCTCGCGCGTATCGCCCGGTGTCCCCATGGTTTTCTGACGCGGAGCACGGTTAACCGATGATTTAAAACGGCTGTTACCGAGACCGTGCCAGCCACCTTTAGCAACCAGCAGGCGCTGACCGTGTTTGGTCATATCACCCATGGTTTCACCGGTGCCCTGGTCAATCACACGCGTACCGACCGGAACCTTGATGTTGACGTCTTTACCACGTTTACCCGTACAGTCACGGCTCTGGCCGTTCTGGCCGCGCTCGGCACGGAAAGATTTTTCGAAACGGTAGTCGATCAGCGTGTTGAGGTTTTCATCCGCCTCCAGCCACACGTCACCACCATCCCCACCGTCGCCGCCATCAGGACCGCCACGTGGGATATACTTTTCACGGCGGAAGCTCACGCAACCATTGCCGCCATCACCAGCCACGACCAGGATCGTCGCTTCATCAACAAACTTCATTTTACTCTCCGTAACTCATTCGCCTGAGCGGGGGACTACTACAACCGCTTCATTTTTGCGCCAACGTCCCCAAAGACGATGACCAATGGCGGAATACATCGCGCCCGCAACCACGACAAACGCACCGAGATAACCCAACAGGTTGAGCATCGGCTTGACGAAGACATCGGGCCAGGCCATTGATAACAAATCTGAAAATAACAGCGTAAACAGCGGAGTCAGCGTAATTAACGCGCTCACCTGCGCTGCCTGCCAGCGCGCCATTGCCTCAGCCAGCGCACCATAACCGACCAGCGTGTTCAGCCCACAAAAAATGAGGCACGCCAGTTGCCAGTCGCTAAGCTGGGTAATCACGCCCGGCTTTGCTAATGGCAGCAATGCTATTGTACACAAAGTGTACAGTAAAAAGAGGATCTGCTGTGAGGCAAGTCGACGCAATAACACCTTTTGTGCGACGCCATAGCTCACCCAGACCGTCGCTGCCCCCACACCGAAAATGACACCCCATGTGTAATCCGTCAGGCGGGTAAAAATCTCTATCAGACTGGTGTTGAAGAACATCACCAGACCGCACAACAGCATGCTCGCCCCGATAATCTGCGTACCGCGCATCTTCTCCTTGAGGATAAAGACGCTGGCGACCATCATGCCCACCGGTGAAAGCTGACCTATCACCTGCGACGCCGTGGGGCTGAGATATTGCAGGGAAGAGCTGAACAGGATGAAGTTACCGAACAGACCGCCCGTCGCAATAGCCAGCAATACCAGCCAGCGCGGTTTACGAAAGAGCTGTAGCGATGGGAGCTTACCTTTGATAGCCAGAATGGCCCCGAGGCCGATGCTTGCCATCAGAAAGCGATAAAAGACCACCGTAGGCGGCTCCATCACTTCCAGTACCTGCTTCATTGCAATTGGCAACGCACCCCAGCACATTGCGGTGGTGAGCGCCAAAAGAATACCCATGCCGGCCTGCTGCTTCATGCCCGTTTTCCCTACAGAAAATTTTCCGGGTTTCCAATGTAAAAAGCCCCGCAACACGTTGCGGGGCTTTAATCCGTTACCGGACCGAGAAAACCTTACTCAGCAACGATGCTGATGTATTTACGGTTGTTCGGGCCTTTAACTTCAAATTTCACTTTACCGTCTGCTTTAGCAAACAGAGTGTGGTCACGACCGCAACCTACGTTGTTGCCAGCGTGGAATTTGGTACCACGTTGACGAACGATGATGCTACCCGCCAGAACGGATTCGCCACCGAAACGCTTAACGCCAAGGCGTTTAGCTTCTGAATCGCGACCGTTACGTGTGGAGCCGCCAGCCTTTTTATGTGCCATTTAAATCTCTCCTCAGGTCTTAGGCGCTGATGCCAGTAATTTTCACATCAGTGAACCACTGACGGTGGCCCTGCTGCTTACGGTAGTGCTTACGACGACGAAACTTAACGATTTTAACTTTCTCGCCACGACCGTGTGCAACAACTTCAGCTTTGATAACGCCGCCATCAACGAAAGGAACGCCGATTTTGACTTCTTCACCGTTTGCGATCATCAGAACTTCTGCGAACTCAACAGATTCGCCAGTTGCGATGTCCAGCTTTTCCAGGCGAACGGTCTGACCTTCGCTTACTCGGTGTTGTTTACCACCACTTTGGAAAACCGCGTACATATAAACTCCGCTTCCGCGCACGTCCTCGTATGATTCAGAGTGCGCTATAAATATTCACAATAGGGCGCGAATATTACGCAAAACGCGAGCCTTTGACAAGTGCTACCGTCAATACATGAAGAAAAAAAACACAACACGTACGGTAACGTTTATCTGTGCCGTTTTTTCAGTACAATCAGCACTACTATTGATAAACCGAAACCCTTCGTTACCCCATTGAAGATGGGATCAACAGGATAAAAAGCCCGGCTTTTGCGATGAATTTAGAAAAAATCAACGAGTTAACCGCGCAAGATATGGCGGGTGTGAATGCAGCAATCCTGGAGCAACTCAACTCTGACGTTCAGCTGATCAATCAGTTGGGCTATTACATCGTCAGCGGCGGCGGTAAACGCATTCGTCCGATGATCGCCATTCTGGCTGCCAGAGCCGTTGGTTATCAGGGAAATGCTCACATCAGTATCGCAGCGCTCATCGAATTTATTCACACGGCGACGCTTCTGCATGACGATGTGGTGGATGAATCGGATATGCGTCGTGGCAAAGCCACGGCAAACGCCGCTTTCGGGAACGCAGCCAGCGTACTGGTGGGGGATTTTATCTATACCCGCGCCTTCCAGATGATGACCAGTCTGGGCTCCCTGAAAGTGCTGGAAGTGATGTCCGAAGCCGTAAACGTCATTGCTGAAGGCGAAGTGCTGCAGCTGATGAACGTCAACGACCCTGACATCACCGAAGAAAACTACATGCGCGTCATCTACAGCAAAACCGCGCGCCTGTTTGAAGCGGCAGCCCAGTGTTCCGGCATTCTGGCTGACTGTACCGAAGCTCAGGAAAAGGGCCTGCAGGACTATGGCCGCTATCTGGGTACGGCATTCCAGCTGATTGACGATTTGCTGGACTACAGTGCAGACGGCGAGACGCTCGGCAAAAACGTGGGTGATGACCTGAACGAAGGTAAACCGACACTGCCGCTGCTTCACGCCATGCGCAACGGAACGGCCGATCAGGCGAAAATGATCCGTGAAGCGATCGAGCAGGGAAATGGCCGCCATCTTCTGGAACCTGTTCTGGAAACTATGGCTTTCTGCGGATCGCTGGAATGGACGCGTCAGCGTGCGGAAGAAGAAGCCGACAAAGCCATCGAAGCTCTCCAGGTCATTCCCGACAGCCCATGGCGCGATGCGCTAATTGGTCTTGCCCACATCGCCGTTCAGCGCGACCGTTAATCCCCTTGTTTCTCCCCGCGACCATAGCGGGGAGATTCCAGTACACACCTGTAAATTCCGCCTTCATGTAAATTCATCGGTTTAGAGACCGCATGAATAAAGGCGTGTCTTATTCTGAATATCCCTTCAAGTAACGCGAACTTTTTAGAACAAGAGTTTGAAATGGGTATAGTAACCTCGTCGTTTCAGAGGAAACGGCGTAGGTGAATCCGAACTTAAGGACAGCGTTATGGATACGAAATTTATCGACTGGCACACGGCTGATATTATTGCCGCGCTGCGCAAAAGAGGCACTTCTCTGGCAGCAGAGTCCCGTCGCCATGGTCTGAGCTCTTCAACACTGGCAAACGCCCTCACCCGCCCCTGGCCCAAGGGAGAATTAATTATCGCGACGGCGCTGGATACGCATCCGTGGGTGATTTGGCCTTCGCGCTATCACGATCCCATTACCCATGAGTTTATCGACAGAACGCGCATGATTCGCCAGAGAAAGGCAAAGAAAGAACCGAAGGAATAACGTTTTTTTGGCGGGAACAGCAACCCCCCGGTCATTGCTGGCAGGGGGCTGCCGGAACGATTACTCGCCCTTCACACGCTCGATATTGGCACCCAGCGCGCGCAGTTTATCCTCGATACGCTCATAGCCACGATCGATGTGATAAATACGATCCACGATCGTTGTGCCTTCCGCGATACAACCCGCCAGCACCAGGCTTGCAGACGCACGCAGATCGGTTGCCATCACCTGAGCACCTGACAGTTTCTCAACGCCATGGCAAATCACGGTATTACTTTCGATCTCAGCATGCGCACCCATACGGATCAGCTCCGGTACGTGCATAAAGCGGTTCTCGAAAATAGTTTCAGTGATGAAGCCAGTCCCTTCTGCGACCAGGTTCAGCAAGGTGAACTGCGCCTGCATATCCGTTGGGAACGCCGGATGCGGTGCCGTACGCACATTGACCGCTTTTGGACGCTGGCCGTGCATATCAAGGCTGATCCAGTCTTCACCGATTTCGATATCCGCACCCGCATCGCGCAGTTTCGCGAGCACCGCATCCAGGGTATCAGGCTGCGCGTTGCGACAAACAATCTTACCGCCAGAGATCGCCGCAGCGACCAGGAAGGTACCGGTTTCGATACGGTCCGGCAGTACGCGATAAACACCACCGCCCAGACGCTCAACGCCTTCAATGGTGATACGGTCAGTACCCTGACCGGAGATCTTCGCGCCCAGCGCCACGAGGAAGTTGGCGGTATCCACAATTTCCGGTTCGCGCGCGGCGTTTTCGATGATAGTGGTCCCTTCTGCCAGCGTCGCCGCAGACATAATGGTGACCGTTGCGCCCACGCTCACTTTGTCCATGACAATGTGCGCGCCTTTCAGACGGCCATTAACGGACGCTTTAACGTAACCTTCTTCCAGCTTGATCTCTGCGCCCAGTTTTTCCAGACCAAAGATGTGCAGGTCAACCGGACGCGCACCGATGGCGCAGCCGCCCGGCAGAGAGACCTGACCCTGACCAAAACGCGCCACCAGCGGACCAAGCGCCCAGATGGATGCGCGCATGGTTTTCACCAGATCGTATGGGGCTGAGAAGTTATTCACCTTGCTGGCGTCGATCCAGACGGAACCGTTACGCTCGACTTTCGTGCCCAACTGGGTGAGCAACTTCATGGTGGTATCGATATCTTTCAGCTTCGGTACGTTCTGAATTTCTACCGGCTCTTCCGCGAGCAGCGCAGCAAAGAGGATTGGCAGCGCGGCGTTTTTCGCGCCAGAAATTGTGACTTCGCCCTGGAGACGCGTTGGCCCCTGTACACGAAATTTATCCATTGTGTGCTCTCTTATAAATTCAACCGTGCTGCGGGCCTGTCGCCCTCAGCTCAAAAACCGTTTAGTTTGCGATCGCGTGCCCACTCTTGCGGGGTGAACGCTTTAATCGACAGGGCGTGGATGCGGTTATCCGCAATATATTCCATCAGCGGCGCGTACACAGCCTGCTGTTTCTTCACACGGCTCATACCGTCGAACATCTCACCCACAGCAATAACCTGGAAGTGACTGCCATCGCCAGAGACGTGGGCTTCCTGAAGGGAGAGTGCATTCATCAGCACTGTCTGGATTTCATGATTTTCCATGGGCTCTTAATCATCTGATAGTGAAAACAAGCCCAACATCTTAGAGCAAAGTGGCGTTGTCTTAAACAAGCAAAAAGCCCCGACGATGAAACTGTCAGGGCTTTCGGAAGTAACGCACTGAAAATATTAACGAGGCAGTACGTCCTGAGGGAGGTTGTAGAGCTGCGCAAGGGTCACGACATTATCGCTCGCGCCGTGAAGCGTAACGCTAGCCCCCTGCTTTTTCCCTACCGCAACCAGATGGGCAAGCAGCGCAACCCCCGCCGTATCCACCCGCGTGACGTCGGTTAAGTCGATGAGCGTCACGCCCTGCATCGCTTCATGGCGTTTGTCCCACAGTGGGTTCAGCAGATCCTGATCCAGCTCACCGGACAGCTTTAATGTCTCGCCTTCACGCGACCAGCTGAGTTGCTGTGACATTACTTCTTCTCATCCAGGCTAATTTTCTGACGAGAGATAGACTGCAGCTGCGCGGTCAGGCCATCGATGCCCTTGGTGCGCAGCAGGTCGCTCCATTCGTTTTGTTTGGTGGTGATCATGCTTACCCCTTCGGCAATCATGTCATACGCCTGCCAGTGACCGGTCTGGCTGTTTTTACGCCACTGGAAATCCAGACGAACCGGCGGACGACCGTTAGGATCGTTGATCGTCACACGGATAGGGACGATAGTCGCATCGCCCAGCGGCTGCTCAGGCGCAATCTGATAGGTCTGACCGTGGTACATCGCCAGCGCCTGGCCGTAAGCCTGTTTCAGGTATTCACGGAACGCGGCAAAGTAAGCATCACGCTGCGCAGGGGTCGCGTCTTTGTAATAACGTCCCAGCACCAGCGCACCCGCGTACTTAATCTGCACGTACGGCAGCAGCTCCTGGTCAACGACGTCGCGCAGATAATCAGGATTAGCACGAATTTTAGGCTGTTCGTTTTTAAGACGGTCGAAGGTCTTCTTCGCCGCTTCGTCCATCAGTTTGTACGGGTTACTCTGATCCGCAGCGTGAGCGGCGGTAAGAGGGGCGATGACCAGCATGGCAACCATTAACAGTCGTTTAAACATGAATGACTTCTCCTGATATTAATTCGTCGCGCCAGGCGTCGGTGCGACGTCGGTATGATCTTCGCTCTGCGCTGGGGCAGCGTCGGATTTTTTCTCATCCCCTTTACTGCTGTAAAGGAATTGACCAATCATATCCTCCAGCACCATCGCGGATTTCGTATCCTGAATGACGCTACCGTCTTTAAGGATAGTCGTTCCCAGCTCGGGGTCTTCAAAGCCAACGTTAAGCGCCAGATATTGTTCGCCCAGCAGGCCGGAAGTACGGATAGAAAGAGAACTGGTGTCCGGGATATGGTTGTAACGCTCTTCGATATCCATCGCGACGCGTGGCAGATAGGTTTTCTCATCAAGCGTAATGTCAGATACGCGTCCGATCACCACGCCGCCGATACGAACCGGTGAGCGCGCCTTCAGCCCGCCGATGTTATCGAAAGTGGCATAGATGCGATACGTCGGTTCGGTGCGCACAGACGTAATATCCGCCGCTCTCAGGCAGATAAACAGCGCGGCCAGCAGCGCCAGCACCAGGAATACACCGACCCAAATTTCATTTTTTCTCGTTTGCATGAACTCAATTCCCAAACATCAGTGCGGTGAGCACAAAATCCAGACCCAGTACGGCCAGCGACGAATGTACGACTGTACGTGTAGTTGCACGGCTAATGCCCGCCGACGTCGGGATGGCATCGTAACCATTGAACAATGCAATCCAGGTGACCGTAATGGCAAATACCACGCTTTTAATCAGGCAGTTAACCAGATCCATTCGCAGGTCAATGGCGTCCTGCATCGCGGACCAGAAGAAACCGGCATCAATGCCTTTCCAGTGCACGCCAACCAGCGAACCGCCCCAGATCCCCACGGCGACAAACAGAATCGTCAGCAGCGGTAAAGAGATCACCCCCGCCCAGAAACGCGGTGAGATCACGCGACGCAGCGGATCGACCGCCATCATCTCCATGCTGGAGAGCTGCTCGGTCGCACGCATCAGGCCAATTTCAGCCGTTAATGCCGACCCCGCACGCCCGGCGAACAACAGCGCCGCCACAACCGGCCCCAGTTCACGCAGCAGCGAGAGCGCCACCAGCATCCCGAGGCTGGTTTCCGCACTGTAGGTTGTCAGAACAAGATAGCCCTGTAGCCCAAGCACCATACCGATAAACAGACCGGAAACAATGATGATGAGCATCGACAGCACGGCGACATTATAAAGCTGCCGCACCAGCAGCGGTGCGTGCTTACGGAATTCCGGCTTGCCGACCAGCGCGTTGAATAACATCAATCCGGCACGCCCGAACGTCCTGATGGTTTTTATGCCACGGTGTCCGAGAGCGGCCAACGCATTTAACAGCATGAGTGGCTTAACTCCCTATTCCCAGTAAATCGTCACGATAGTCGCCCGCCGGGTAGCGGAACGGCACAGGGCCATCGGCAATACCGTCGAGGAACTGCCGCACGCGCGGATCGCAATTTTCCTGCAGCGCCTGGGCGCTACCGTGTGCGACGATCTTTTTGTCCGCCACGATATAGGCGTAATCGGCAATGCTCAATACTTCCGGTACATCGTGAGATACCACAATGCAGGTGACACCAAGCGCGCTGTTCAGTTCAGAGATGAGCTTCACCAGCACGCCCATCGTGATGGGATCCTGTCCAACAAACGGTTCGTCGAACATGATTAAATCAGGTTCTAATGCAATGGCTCGCGCCAGCGCGGCACGGCGCGCCATCCCTCCGGAAAGTTCCGAAGGCATCAGCTTCGCGGCGCCCCGCAAACCGACGGCTTCGAGCTTCATCATCACCGTGCTTTTCAGCAGTTCCGGCGGCAGGCTGGTATGCTCGCGCAGCGGATAGGCCACGTTATCAAAGACATTCATGTCGGTGAACAAGGCTCCCGACTGAAAGAGCATGCTCATGCGTTTGCGAACAGTATACAGGCGCGAGCGTGACATCTCCGGGATGTTTTCACCATCAAAGAGGATTTCACCGCGATCGGGTGGGATCTGCCCACCAATAAGGCGCAGCAGGGTCGTTTTACCGATCCCGGACGGCCCCATGATGGCAGTGATCTTGCCACGCGGTACGGTCAACGAAATATCATCAAATATCAATCGGTTGGCGCGAGAAAAACTCACACCGCGAACATCGACTAAATTCGCCATCGTTTGGCTCATTTATGGTTCCTTTATTACCCTGCTCACGTTAAGGCATGACGCCTGAATCAGCCCTCAACTCCGCATTTTTACAGAATAATAGCCGTTGAGGTTAGCGAAAGCTGGCATTTGTTTTACTTTTCCGGCGCATAAAGTCAAAATTAGGAATTCGTTACGCCTCAGACTGTATGCAGTCCAGCCATTCCCGCGCGATGGACCGACGAGTATACCTGAAGAAAGGACTTTTGATGCTTTTAGCAACAGCACTGTTAATAATTGGTTTACTATTGGTGGTCTACAGTGCTGACCGTTTAGTGTTTGCTGCATCTATTCTGTGTCGCCTGACGGGCGTACCGCCTGTCGTCATCGGGATGACCGTGGTCAGTGTTGGAACGTCACTTCCTGAGATCATCGTCTCTGTCTCGGCATCGCTGCATGGTCAGTTAGACCTGGCAGTCGGCACCGCGATTGGCTCTAACATCGTCAATATACTCTTGATTTTAGGCCTGGCCGCCCTGCTCCATCCATTTCGCGTGCATTCTGATGTTCTGCGCCGTGAATTGCCGCTAATGTTAATCGTAAGCCTGCTGGCAGGCTGCGTATTTTACGATGGTGTATTGAGCTATAGCGACGGCATTTTCTTGCTGGCGCTGGCCGTCATTTGGCTGCTGTATAGTGTTAAAATCGCCCGTCTGGCTGAGAAGCAGGGCCAGGATAGCCTTACGCGTGAGCAGGTTGCCGAACTTCCACGAGAAGGCACGCTGCCTGTTGCCCTGCTCTGGCTTGGCGTTGCGCTGATCATCATGCCGATGGCAACGCGCATGGTCGTGGATAACGCGACGGTGCTGGCGAACTATTTCGCCATCAGTGAACTGACCATTGGCCTGACGGTGATTGCCATCGGTACCAGCCTGCCGGAGCTGGCCACGGCCATTGCGGGGGCGCGTAAAGGTGAGGATGACATTGCCATTGGTAATATCATCGGTTCTAACATTTTTAATATCGCCATTGTGATGGGCCTGCCGGCCCTGATTACGCCAGGGCCCTTTAATCCCCTGGCATTCTCACGCGACTACGGCGTGATGTTATTGGTCAGCGTGATATTTGCCCTGCTCTGCTGGCGGCGGCAACGACAGATCGGCAAAGGCGCAGGCGCGCTGCTGACGGGTGGATTTATCGTATGGATGGCGATGCTGTACTGGCTCTCGCCTCTTCTCTCTGGGTAATCGGAAACGCATTATGTCGCAAATAGAATTGCAGCCGGGTTTTGACTTTCAGAAAGCAGGCAAAGAGGTTCTGGAGATTGAACGTGAAGGTCTGGCGCAGTTAGATCGGTACATTAATCAGGATTTTAGTCTGGCATGTGAGAAGATGTTCTACTGTGCCGGCAAAGTCGTGGTGATGGGGATGGGTAAGTCCGGCCACATTGGACGCAAAATGGCGGCAACATTTGCCAGCACCGGAACCTCTTCCTTCTTTGTACACCCAGGGGAAGCCGCGCACGGCGACCTGGGTATGGTCACGCCGCAGGATATCGTCATCGCGCTGTCCAACTCCGGTGAGTCCAATGAAATTCTGGCGCTGATCCCGGTACTGAAGCGACTGCAGGTGCCGCTTATTTGCATGACCAGCCGTCCGGAAAGCAGCATGGCGCGTGCGGCCGATATTCACCTGTGCGTGAAAGTGCCCAAGGAGGCCTGTCCGCTCGGCCTGGCGCCGACGTCCAGCACTACCGCAGCGTTGGTCATGGGCGATGCGCTCGCCGTCGCGCTGCTCGAAGCCCGCGGTTTTACGCCGGAAGATTTCGCGCTTTCCCATCCGGGCGGTGCGCTGGGGCGCAAGCTGCTGCTTCGGGTAAACGATATTATGCACACCGGGGATGAGATCCCTCACGTCAGTAAAGAAGCCTCCCTGCGTGATGCGCTGCTGGAAATCACCCGTAAGAATCTGGGTATGACGGTCGTGTGCGACGATCTGATGAAAATTCAGGGGATCTTCACCGATGGCGACCTGCGTCGCGTGTTCGATATGGGTGTCGATGTCCGCACGCTCGGCATTGCCGACGTGATGACGCCGGGCGGTATCCGCGTTCGTCCGGGTACGCTGGCAGTGGATGTGCTGAACCTGATGCAGTCCCGTCATATCACCTCCGTTATGGTTGCCGATGGCGACCAGTTGCTGGGTGTGGTACATATGCATGATCTGCTGCGCGCAGGCGTAGTGTAATGAAGGATAAGACAATGAGTAATGCGGGTGCATCCCTTGCAACCTGTTATGGTCCGGTCAGTACCCAGATTATGGCAAAGGCGGAAAACATTCGTCTGCTCATCCTGGATGTGGATGGTGTACTCTCCGATGGCCTGATTTACATGGGCAATAATGGTGAAGAGCTGAAAGCGTTTAACGTTCGCGACGGCTATGGTATCCGCTGTGCGCTCACTTCTGGTATTGAGGTGGCTATCATCACCGGGCGAAAAGCTAAACTGGTAGAAGACCGCTGTGAAACCTTAGGAATTACCCATCTGTATCAGGGTCAGTCCGATAAGATGGCGGCGTTTAAGGATTTACTGGGTAAACTGGCTATCGCACCGGAAAACGTGGCCTACGTCGGGGACGATCTGATTGACTGGCCCGTGATGGCTGAAGTCGGTCTGAGTATCGCTGTTGCCGATGCGCATCCGCTGCTGATCCCGCGCGCTGACTACGTTACCCACATCAACGGGGGCCGTGGTGCAGTACGTGAAGTCTGCGATCTGCTTTTGCTGGCGCAGGGCAAGCTTGATGAGGCCAAAGGGCAATCGATATGAGTAAAACCAGACGTTGGATTATCATTTTGCTTTCGCTTGTCGCACTAGTATTGATTGGCGTGAACCTTGCCGATCGCGACGATACGCAAACGGAAGTGGTCAACAATAACGATCCAACCTATAAAAGCGATCACAGCGACACCGTGGTCTACAGCCCGGAAGGCGCGCTGAACTATCGTCTGATTGCCCAGCACGTTGAATATTTTTCAGATGACGGTATTTCGTGGTTTACCCAGCCTGTCATGACCACGTTTGATAAGGACAAGGTGCCGACGTGGTCAATTAAGTCAGATCGGGCAAAACTGACAAATGACCGTATGCTTTATCTGTATGGCCACGTTGAAGTCAACGCCCTGACCGCTGACTCACAACTGCGAAAAATTACGACGGATAATGCCCAGATTAACCTGGTAACCCAGGACGTGACCTCGCAGGATCTGGTCACACTGTATGGCACAACATTTAATTCCAGCGGTTTGAGAATGCGCGGGAACTTACGCAGCAAGAACGCCGAGCTGATTGAAAAGGTTAGAACCTCCTATGAAATTCAAAACAAACAAACTCAGCCTTAAAGTAATTATCGCCAGCGCGATGCTGGCGACCAGTCTCCCCGCGCTTGCTGTAACGGGCGATACCGACCAACCGATCCATATCGAGTCCGATACCCAGTCTCTCGATATGCAGGGCAACGTCGTCACCTTTACGGGTAACGTCGTCATGACTCAGGGCACCATCAAAATCAACGCCGACAAAGTGGTCGTGACCCGTCCGGGTGGCGAGCAGGGCAAAGAGATCATTGATGGTTACGGTAACCCGGCAACCTTCTACCAGATGCAGGACAACGGCAAGCCTGTGAAAGGTCACGCCTCGCATATGCACTACGAGCTGGCGAAGGATCTGGTCATCCTGACCGGAAACGCGTATCTGGAACAGCTGGACAGCAATATTACTGGCGACCGAATCACCTATCTGGTGAAAGAGCAAAAAATGCAGGCCTCCAGCGAGAAAGGCAAACGCGTCACGACCGTACTGGTTCCGTCGCAGCTGCAGGACAAAGGCAAAGGCCAGGCCCCGGCACAGAAGAAGAGTAACTAATTCGTTATGGCAACATTAACTGCAAAAAATCTCGCGAAGGCCTATAAGGGCCGCCGTGTCGTAGAAGATGTCAGTCTGACCGTCAACTCCGGCGAAATTGTAGGGCTGCTTGGCCCTAACGGTGCGGGTAAAACCACCACCTTCTACATGGTCGTTGGCATTGTGCCGCGCGATGCCGGCAACATTATCATTGACGATGAAGACATCAGCCTTCTGCCGCTGCACGCGCGCGCGCGTCGCGGGATCGGCTACCTGCCGCAGGAAGCCTCCATTTTCCGTCGTCTTAGCGTTTACGATAACCTGATGGCGGTCCTGCAAATTCGTAACGACCTGACCAGCGAACAGCGTCAGGATCGTGCCAACGAGCTGATGGAAGAGTTCCATATTGAGCATCTGCGTGACAGCCTCGGTCAGGCCCTCTCCGGGGGTGAACGCCGTCGTGTTGAGATTGCGCGTGCGCTGGCCGCAAACCCGAAATTTATCCTTCTGGATGAACCGTTTGCGGGCGTTGACCCGATTTCGGTAATCGACATCAAACGTATCATTGAACACCTGCGTGACAGCGGGCTTGGCGTATTAATCACCGACCACAACGTCCGTGAAACGCTGGCCGTGTGTGAACGCGCGTATATTGTGAGCCAGGGCAATTTGATCGCCCACGGTACGCCGCAGCAGATCCTCGAAGACGATCATGTTAAGCGCGTCTATCTTGGGGAAGACTTCAGACTCTGATAGGGTAGAGGTAACGTAACGCCGAACCGGAGAAAAATGCTCTGAACATGAAGCAAGGTTTGCAATTAAGGCTCAGCCAACAACTGGCGATGACGCCGCAGCTACAGCAGGCAATTCGCCTGTTGCAACTGTCCACGTTAGAACTTCAGCAGGAGCTCCAGCAGGCGCTGGACAGCAACCCCCTGCTGGAACAAACCGATCTTCATGACGAGGTAGATACCCAGCAATCTCAGGATACAGAAGCGCTCGACACCGCGGATGCACTCGAACAAAAAGAGATGCCCGACGAGCTTCCGCTGGATGCCAGCTGGGATGAAATCTACACCGCCGGAACGCCTTCCGGTACGCGTGCAGACTACCAGGACGATGAGCTACCGGTCTATCAGGGAGAAACCACCCAGTCGCTGCAGGATTATCTGATGTGGCAGGTGGAACTCACCCCTTTCTCCGATACCGACCGCGCGATTGCCACCTCAATTGTCGATGCCGTTGACGACACCGGCTATTTGACCGTCACGCTGGACGATATTCTGGAAAGCATGGGCGATGAAGAGATTGAGCTTGAGGAGATCGAAGCCGTTCTGAAGCGCATTCAGCGTTTCGATCCGGTAGGCGTGGCCGCAAAAGATCTGCGCGACTGCCTGCTGATCCAGCTTTCTCAGTTCAGCAAAGAGACGCCATGGATCGACGAGGCGCGCTTAATCATCAGCGATCATCTGGATCTGTTGGCTAACCACGATTTCCGCTCCCTGATGCGCGTCACGCGCCTGAAGGAAGAGGTGCTGAAAGAAGCGGTGAATCTGATCCAGTCGCTCGATCCGCGCCCGGGACAGTCGATCCAGACCGGCGAGCCCGAGTACGTGATCCCGGACGTGCTGGTCAGAAAACACAATGACCGCTGGGTCGTTGAACTGAATTCAGACAGCATCCCTCGCCTGCAAATCAACCAGCAGTATGCCTCCATGTGCACCAGCGCGCGTAACGACTCCGACAATCAATATATTCGTAGCAATCTTCAGGAAGCGCGATGGTTGATCAAAAGTCTGGAGAGCCGAAATGATACGCTGCTACGCGTCAGCCGCTGTATTGTCGAACAGCAGCAGGCGTTCTTTGAGCAGGGCGAAGAGTATATGAAACCGATGGTACTGGCGGATATCGCCCAGGCCGTCGAAATGCATGAATCAACCATTTCCCGTGTCACCACGCAGAAGTATCTGCACAGTCCACGCGGTATTTTTGAGCTTAAGTATTTCTTCTCCAGCCATGTGAATACCGAGGGCGGCGGCGAAGCGTCGTCAACGGCCATTCGTGCCCTGGTGAAGAAGTTGATCGCCGCGGAGAACCCCGCGAAGCCACTAAGCGACAGTAAGTTAACCACCATGCTGTCCGATCAGGGTATTATGGTGGCACGTCGTACTGTTGCGAAGTATCGAGAGTCTTTATCCATTCCGCCGTCCAACCAGCGTAAACAGCTGGTCTGACACAACCGATAAGGAAGACACTATGCAGCTCAACATCACTGGACAAAACGTCGAAATTACTGAAGCTTTACGCGACTTTGTGAACGCGAAGTTTGCAAAACTCGAGCAGTATTTCGAAAGGATCAATCAGGTCTATATTGTGTTGAAAGTGGAGAAAGTGACTCATATCTCGGATGCCACCCTGCATGTTAACGGGGGTGAACTGCATGCCAGTGCGGAAGGGCAAGACATGTACGCTGCTATCGACGGCTTGATTGATAAGCTTGCACGACAGCTCAATAAACATAAAGATAAACTGAAACAACACTAATTGTCCGGGCAGTTAACGGGTGCAGGACGGCCTGTTGTGAAACACAACAGGCCATTTGTACAGTTAGCGCTTAGGTGAAATTATGATGAACAACGATTCCGCTCTTCAACTGAGCAATGTCCTTAACCAGGAATGTACCCGCAGTGCGGTTCACTGCCAGAGCAAAAAACGTGCGCTGGAGATCATCAGTGAGCTGGCTGCAAAACAGCTGGGCCTGCCGCCGCAGGTGGTGTTCGAAGCGATTCTGACCCGTGAAAAAATGGGCAGTACCGGTATCGGCAACGGCATCGCGATCCCGCACGGGAAACTGGAAGAGGATACCCTGCGTGCCGTTGGTGTGTTTGTGCAGCTTGAAACACCCATCGCCTTCGATGCCATTGATAACCAGCCCGTCGATCTCCTCTTCGCGCTGCTGGTGCCTGCCGACCAGACGAAAACCCATCTGCATACGCTGTCGCTGGTCGCAAAACGTCTGGCCGATAAAACCATTTGCCGTCGACTGCGCTCGGCCCAAAGTGATGAAGAGCTCTATCAAATTATCACTGAAGCAGAAGGCAATCAGGATGATGCATAACCAGGAGATGGCCTTCACATCTGTTGTCCTGAGGAGAAACGGAACATGGTGCTGATGATTGTCAGTGGCCGTTCAGGGTCGGGGAAATCCGTTGCTCTGCGCGCGCTGGAAGACATGGGTTTTTACTGCGTCGATAACCTGCCGGTCGTGTTGTTGCCTGACCTGGCACGCACGCTTGCGGAGAGACAAACCTCTGCTGCCGTCAGTATCGACGTCCGTAACATGCCTGAATCGCCAGAGATCTTCGAACAGGCCATGAGCAACCTGCCTGATGCGTTCTCGCCTCAGCTGCTGTTCCTTGATGCAGACCGCAATACGCTGATCCGTCGCTACAGCGATACCCGTCGTTTACACCCGCTTTCCAGCAAGAACCTCTCTCTGGAGAGCGCTATCGATGAAGAGAGCGACCTGCTGGAGCCGCTGCGTTCTCGTGCCGACCTGATTGTCGACACCTCTGAGATGTCCGTTCACGAACTGGCGGAAATGCTTCGTACCCGGTTGTTGGGTAAACGCGAGCGTGAACTGACAATGGTGTTCGAATCCTTCGGCTTTAAGCACGGTATTCCGATTGATGCGGATTACGTTTTCGACGTGCGCTTCCTGCCGAACCCGCACTGGGATCCGAAGCTGCGTCCAATGACCGGCCTGGATAAACCCGTCGCGGCCTTCCTCGACCGGCACACAGAAGTTCACAATTTTATCTACCAGACGCGAAGCTACCTTGAGCTATGGTTACCTATGCTGGAGACAAACAATCGTAGCTACCTGACGGTGGCGATTGGCTGTACCGGTGGTAAACATCGTTCGGTTTACATCGCCGAACAGCTGGCCGACTATTTCCGCTCGCGCGGGAAGAACGTTCAGTCCCGTCATCGCACGCTGGAAAAACGTAAAACATGACCGTAAAACAAACCGTTGAGATCACCAATAAGCTGGGTATGCATGCACGCCCGGCGATGAAACTGTTTGAGCTGATGCAGGGTTTTGATGCAGAGGTTCTGCTGCGGAATGACGAAGGTACCGAAGCGGAAGCAAACAGCGTGATCGCCCTGCTGATGCTGGATTCCGCCAAAGGGCGCCAGATTGAAGTAGAAGCCACCGGACCTCAGGAAGAGGAAGCGCTGGCGGCGGTAATTGCCCTGTTTAACGCCGGCTTTGACGAAGACTAACGTTCGCCCCTCGGCGGGTGGCGCTACGCTTACCCGCCCTACATAAGATTATTACGCTGCATAAAACCCTCTCCGCCCAGCTGATTCATCTGGCGTATGATCCACGCCTGACGACTTCGCACGTACCCTGATGGGGCACTGGCTTTAAAGCGGATGGGATTCGGTAAAACAGCGGCCAATAGCGCTGCTTCTGACATGCTCAGACGGCTGGCTGGCTTATTGAAATAACGCTGCGCGGCAGCTTCCACGCCAAAAACACCGTCGCCAAACTCAGCGACGTTGAGATAGACGGTCAGAATGCGTTTTTTGCTCCAGACCGTTTCCATCCCCAGGGTCAGCCCCGCTTCCAGCCCTTTTCGCACCCAACTTCGACCATCCCACAGAAACAGATTTTTGGCCGTCTGCTGCGACAAGGTTGACGCGCCGCGCACGCGGTTTTCATGGCGTTCGTTATGGGCTAGCGCCTTCTCAATGGCCGCAACGTCGAACCCCCAGTGCTCCGGGAATTTCTGGTCCTCCGCCGCGATGACCGCCAGCCCCATGAACGGTGAGATCTCGTCCATGCTCACCCAGTCTGAGTGGGCAACATAGCTGAAATCGCCGCTGAACCACGCGCCGAGCTGGCGCTCAACCATAACGGCAGAGAACGGAACCGGCATAATGCTGAATAAAGCCAACCCACCTCCCCAAAATACCGCCAGTACAAGAACGATACGCAAGAGAATACGCTTCACCCCTGCGCCTGCGGCAAATTTACGCCTCATTCAGTCAGCACCAGCACGCGGGCCACCAGCTTTTCAATTCCTGAGGCAGCCTCAGCGATATTATTCGCCAGCATATACGCTGGCGTGGTGACAATTTTGTTATCTTCATCAACCACAATGTCATCAACCGGGCACGGAACGTGTTCGCCCCCCATTTCCTCGACGATCTCTGCGGTATCAATATCCGTCCCGATAGTCAGGCGCAGCGGGAAATCAAAAATCCTGGGCAGCATTGCCGGCGCGATGCAGATAAAGCCCAGCGGTTTTCCTGCCGCATGCATGGCCTGCGACAGCGCTTTTAGATGAGGATCGATCTGACACTCCGCGCCCTGCGCAGCAAAGGTACTGAGATTTTTGGCCGCGCCAAACCCACCCGGCACAATCAGCGCATCAAGCTCTGTCGGGTCTGCCTGAATAAGAGGATGGATATCACCTCGCGCAATGCGCGCGGCTTCAATTAGCACATTACGGGTTTCCGTCATCGGCTCGCCGGTCAGATGATTAATTACATCCGCCTGATTTTTGTCTGGCGCAAAACAAATAACCTCTGCTCCCTGCTTAGCCAGGGCCAGCAGCGTGATGACGGCTTCATGTATCTCAGAACCATCGTAAACACCGCATCCGCTCAGCACGACACCAATCTTTTTCATCATGACAATCCTTTTCTGCAACTTGCTGAAGCACATTAATAATTTTGATTAAAACGCTATGCTTCACACATTTCACTGATTCATGTAACAAACCATTTAAGATTTGCTATCTTATCTGCGTGCGGCCTAAATTTTTCAGGCAGCGCCCTTTCGAAAATAACTTTAAAAAACAGGCGCAGCCACGATTTCCCTGGTGTTGGCGCAGTATTCGCGCACCCCGGTTAAGCCGGGGTCATTTTTTTCTGGCATCGACCCAGGCTTTAAGCACCGCCACATCGTTTTGCCACTCTTGTTTCATCTCTTCAACCCAATCACCCACGTTATCTTCCCATGCAGGTAAATCAGGCGATTGAATCTGTTGGCCCAGCTGCTGCAGGTGGCGTAGGCCAACCGAGCCGGCGGCACCTTTAATTTTATGTCCTTCTTCCACAATGCCCTTCTGGTCACGAGCCGTCAGGTTTGATTCCAGCACGCTCAGATAGCCCGGCATCATTTTTTCGAATACCGCCAGACCGTCGGTAATCAGTTTCGGGCCGACCAGATCGATGTACTGCTCCAGCATCGCGGTATCGAGTATCGTTTGGGCTTTTGCGCTATCAACAGACGTCATGGTGCTCTCCTCTTCATCACGGGTATCCCAGAACTTCTTAATCATGGCGGTCAGAGCAGGCACCGCCAGCGGCTTGCTGAGTACATCGTCCATACCGGCATCGAGATACTCTTTTTTATCTTTCAGTACGTTCGCCGTCAGCGCCACCAGCGGCGGCAGTTCGTCGGCCGCGTACTGACGCGTCAGCTCACGCGAGATATCCAGCCCGGTCATATCCGGTAGCTGAATATCCAGCAGGACAAGATCGTATTCGCCCGGTTTAAACATCTCGAGCGCGGCCTTACCGGTCATCGCGACATCCACGCTGTTGCCCAGTTTTTCCAGCACGGAGCGCGCCACAATCACGTTCAGCTCAATGTCTTCCACCAGCAGGACGTGCAGCGCAGGCAGCGGCATATCGTCGTTTTCAAAGGTATCCTCAACCTCCTCCGCCACCGCCGGCGCATGGACCGTCAGCGTGAAGGTTGACCCTTTACCCGGCTGGCTGGCAACGGTGATATCGCCCCCCATACTCTTTGCCAGCCGTTTAGAGACCGCCAGGCCAATGCCCGTTCCGGTAGCCGGTTTCCCGCCGTTGCTGTCCTTCACCTGGTAGTACATCGCGAAAATTTTGTCCTGCTCCTCCTGCGGAATACCCATCCCGGAGTCTTCCACTTCGAAGTGCAGAATATCGCCTTCGTCAAAGCGGATGCGCACCGCCACCTGCCCCTTCTGGGTAAATTTCACCGCGTTGCTGATAAGGTTCCACAGGATCTGGCGCAGACGCGTGCCGTCAGTCACCACTTTATGCGGCAGCGGCAGGGTTGGATCCATGACAAAACTCAGTCCCTTCTGCTGCGCCTGCAAGCCGGACAGGTTTTCCAGATCGGCAAGGAAGCTGGTGAAATCAACAGGCTGATTATCAAGCTGAACTTTACGGCGCTCCATCTTATCCATATCAATAATATCGTTGAAGATATTACCCAGCGTGACCGCTGAGACATGGATAGTCTTGAGATATTTTTCCTGCTCTGCGGTCAGGTCGGTATCCAGCAGAATACGGCTCAGCCCGACAATGCCGTTAAGCGGCGTACGCAGCTCGTGGCTGATGGTGGAGATAAAGGTGGTCTTGTCACGGCTGGCGCGCTCCAGGGCGTCCTGATAGCGCTTACGCTCGGTGATATCGCGGCCAAAGCCCATCAGGCCGTGGCGTTTTCCGACGCGGTCATAGTAGGGCACCTTACGGATCTCAAAGCAGGCTTTGCGTCCGTCCGGGTAATCCAGCCACTGTTCATAGGTCAGCGAGACGTTATGGCGGAAGACTTTTTCGTCCGTCTCCATGACCTTGGCCGCCGCCTCTTCAGAGTAAACGTCCTGCGGCTTCAGATTAATCAGCTGCTTCTCGCTTTTCCCGGTGAGCAGCTCCATCGCCCGGTTACAGCCGGAAAACTCTTTATCTTCATTACGGTAAAACACCAGATCCGGCGAAGCATCGAGGAACGACCGCAGGAAAGAGGATTGCTGCTCAAGCTGGATCTGCGTGACCTCGCGCTCTTTCATTTCGATTTTCAGCTGCTCAAGGGTAGCCTGACGCTCGGCCTCCGCCTTCTCACGATCTGAAATCTCCTGGTTCAGCTGCGCAATGTTGTCTTTGAGCTGGACGTTGAGCTTCAGGTCGCGTTCACGCATCTCTTCCAGTTTATCAACCAGTTTTGACAAACGCTGACGGGACTCTTCCAGCTGTTCAACCACCACGGAAAGGAAATAGACCGCCCAGGGAGTAATGAGCAAGCCAAAGAAGATGGAGCGGATGACGTCGATACTCTCGACCTGACCATGCAGAACCATGGTGACGGCCATTTGCACGACAATGGCCAGAACGACCAGCGCCAGCGCAAGCAGCATGGAGAAACGCACCAGCCCAAGCTTCATCATCAGGTCGACGTAATACTGGGCAAGCATTCGAATTTGCTTCATAGAGGATCCCTTCACGACTTTATCGCTCAATAATACTCAAATTCAGGGCGGGGCGTTGAAGGTTGTGAGAAAAAGTGCGGGGTGAAACAGGAGATTAGCCTCGCTTCCGGTTAACCGGAAGCGAGGAGAGGTCTATCAGGAGCGTCTTAACAGCAGCCAGAGGCTGATCAGGAGGAAACTGGCGCTTGGCAGCAGCGCACCAATCATCGGCGGAATACCATAAACCAGCGTCAGCGGACCGAAGATCTGGTCAAGCACGTAGAACACAAAGCCGAAGCTGATACCGGTCACAACGCGCACGCCCATCGGCACGCTACGCAACGGGCCGAAGATAAACGATAGCGCCATCAGCATCATCACCGCCACGGACATCGGCTGGAAGATCTTGCTCCACATGTTGAGCTGATAACGTCCTGCATCCTGCCCGCTCGACTTCAGGTATTTCACATAGTTGTGTAAACCGCTGATGGAGAGCGCGTCAGGATCCAGCGCCACGACCCCGAGCTTATCGGGCGTCAGGTTGGTCTTCCACGTACCGGTGACCGTCTGAGAACCGGCGATCTGTTTCGGATCGGTCAGGTCAGATTCATCGACTTGGGACAAGCGCCACTGTTTTTTGTCGGCATCAAATTTCGCCGAAGAGGCGTGGCGAACTGACTTCAGACGGCGCTGGTCATCAAAAGCGTAGATGCTCACCCCACCCAGTTCATCATTCCCATTTACCCGTTCGATGTAGACGAAGTTTTTACCGTCTTTCGCCCATAAACCTTGTTGAGTCGAGAGCAGTGAACCGCCGTACATGGCCTGGGCACGGTAGTTACGCGCCATCTGTTCGCCCTGCGGCGCGACCCACTCGCCAATCGCCATGGTCAACAGCACCAGTGGGATCGCGGTTTTCATTACCGACAGCGCAACCTGCATGCGGGTAAAACCCGAGGCCTGCATGACGACCAGCTCACTGCGCTGCGCCAGCATCCCCAGCCCCAGCAGCGCCCCCAGCAGGGCCGCCATCGGGAAGAAGATCTGCACATCTTTCGGCACGCTGAGTAGGGTATACATCCCCGCGCCCAGCGCGTCATAGCTCCCCTGCCCGGCTTTTTTCAACTGGTCGACAAATTTGATAATGCCGGAGAGCGACACCAGCATGAACAACGTCATCATGATGGTGGTAAAAATGGTTTTACCGATATAGCGATCAAGAACGCCAAACGCCTGCATTAGATGGCTCCTTTACGCGAGAATCGGGCACGTATGCGGCGCACAGGCACCGTATCCCACAGGTTTAATCCCAGCGCCAGTAAGATGTACAGGCTGTTGACGAACCATGTCCAGACCATAGGGTCCAGCTTACCTTTCGCGCCGTTAGAACGAATCGAGGTTTGCAGCAGGAAATAGATCAGGTAAAGCAGCATCGCTGGTAGCATAGAGAGCACGCGTCCCTGACGCGGGTTCACCACGCTCAGCGGAACGACAATCAGCGCCATCATAAACACGGTGAAGACGAGCGTAATACGCCAGTGGAACTCAGCGCGCGCTCGGTCGGTATCGGTATTCCAGAGGGTACGCATGTCCATTTGCTCGGTATCCGATGGATCGAGCGCCACCGCCTGATGGCCGATAATGGCCTGATAGTTCTGGAAATCCGTAATACGGAAGTCGCGCAGCATCGCGGTGCCTTCGAAACGGGTGCCTTTGTTCAGCGTCACGATCTGAGAACCATCTTTGCGCTGAGCAAGCTGACCGGAGTCTGCAACCACCACTGACGGACGCGCGTTACCTTTGGGACGTAACTGCGCCAGGAAGACGTCGTTGAATTTACTGCCGTCAACGCTCTCAATAAACAGCACGGAGTTGCCGTCGGTCGCCTGCTGGAACTGCCCCTGGGCTAGCGCCGCCATGCCGGGGTTTGCTTTCGCTTCGGCCAGCACTTCGTCCTGATGACGGGAAGACATGGGGCCCGCCCACATCACATTCACCGCCGCAACAATCCCCGTGAACAGCGCCAGTATCATGGCCGCTTTCACCAGTACCGCTTTGCTCAGGCCGCAGGCATGCATCACCGTGATTTCACTCTCGGTGTAGAGTTTCCCAAGCGTCATGAGCAGGCCAAGGAAAAGACTTAGCGGCAGGATGAGCTGCGCCATTTCCGGGATCCCTAAACCAAGCAGGGAAAGCACCAGATTTGTTGGAATTTCGCCGTCAACGGCCGCACCGAGGATCTTAACCAGCTTCTGACAGAAAAAAATCAGCAGCAGGATGAAGAGGATCGCCAGTTGGCTCTTGAGCGTCTCCCGCACCAGATATCTTATGATTATCACTTTAAATACGCCCGTAAAAACCCGTCTCTTTGCAGGAATTTCGCTTGTTTCATGGCTTAAACGTCATTTATTCTCTTGAGTCGTCGAAATCATCGCTAAGATTAAAACATCCAGCGGATTCACGCTTCAGGACTTTTTCTGACGTGTCGAAACCGTAGTAACGTAAGATTAACACGAAGTCACCACAACAGCGGACATGAGTTACGAAAGGTTTCAATTCTATCCGTAGCAGCCGCCGTTGTCTTTAAGATTCAGGAGCGTAGTGCATGGAGTTCAGTGTAAAAAGCGGTAGCCCGGAGAAACAGCGGAGTGCCTGCATCGTTGTGGGCGTCTTTGAACCACGCCGACTCTCCCCGATCGCCGAGCAACTCGATAAAATCAGTGACGGCTATATTAGCGCCCTGCTGCGCCGTGGCGAACTGGAAGGCAAACCTGGGCAGACGCTGTTACTGCACCATGTTCCGAACGTACTGTCAGAGCGTATTCTGCTGATTGGCTGCGGCAAAGAGCGCGAGCTGGATGAACGTCAGTATAAGCAGGTGATTCAGAAAACAATCAATACGCTGAATGATACTGGCTCAATGGAAGCCGTCTGCTTCCTGACCGAGCTGCACGTCAAAGGACGTAACACCTACTGGAAAGTACGTCAGGCGGTTGAAACGGCAAAAGAGAGCCTGTACAGCTTCGATCAGCTGAAGACCAATAAAAGCGAGCCGCGTCGTCCGCTGCGTAAAATGGTCTTTAACGTGCCTACCCGTCGCGAACTGACCAGCGGCGAACGCGCGATCCAGCACGGTCTGGCGATCGCAGCCGGCATTAAAGCGGCCAAAGATCTCGGCAACATGCCGCCTAACATCTGTAACGCGGCGTACCTGGCCTCCCAGGCGCGTCAGTTGGCCGACGCCTACAGCAAAAACGTCATTACCCGCGTCATCGGCGAACAGCAGATGAAAGAGCTGGGGATGCACTCTTACCTGGCGGTCGGTAACGGCTCGCAAAACGAATCCCTAATGTCCGTCATCGAGTACAAAGGCAATCCGTCCGAAGACGCGCGTCCTGTCGTGCTGGTCGGTAAAGGCCTGACCTTCGACTCCGGCGGCATCTCCATCAAGCCTGCCGAAGGCATGGATGAGATGAAGTACGACATGTGCGGCGCGGCGGCGGTTTACGGCGTGATGCGCATGGTGGCGGAACTTCAGTTGCCTATCAACGTGATCGGCGTACTGGCAGGCTGCGAAAACATGCCTGGCGGCCGCGCTTATCGTCCGGGTGACGTTCTGACCACCATGTCCGGCCAGACCGTTGAAGTGCTGAACACCGACGCCGAAGGCCGTCTGGTACTCTGTGACGTGCTGACCTACGTTGAGCGCTTCGAGCCTGAAGCGGTGATTGACGTCGCTACCCTCACCGGTGCCTGTGTGATTGCGCTGGGCCACCACATCACCGGCCTGATGTCGAACCACAATCCGCTGGCGCACGAGCTTATTGGTGCCTCAGAGCAGGCCGGGGACCGCGCATGGCGTCTGCCGCTGGGTGACGAGTATCAGGATCAGCTGGAGTCTAACTTTGCGGATATGGCGAACATTGGCGGACGTCCTGGCGGTGCGATCACCGCGGGCTGCTTCCTGGCTCGCTTCACCCGCAAGTACAACTGGGCACACCTGGATATCGCGGGCACCGCATGGCGCTCCGGTAAAGCCAAAGGCGCAACCGGTCGTCCAGTGGCGCTGCTGTCGCAGTTCCTGCTCAATCGTGCGGGTTTTAACGGCGACGAGTGATGTAAAACGCCGGGTGGCGGCTTCGCCTTACCCGGCCTACAGCGTCACTCAACCGTAGGCCGGGTAAGCGTAGCGCCACCCGGCTTTGCATTTAAATCCACGACAAGAAGCCCCATATATGAAGAATGCAACGTTCTACCTTCTGGACAACGACACCCATCAGGATGGCCTCAGCGCCGTCGAACAGCTGGTGTGTGAAATTGCCGCAGAACGTTGGCGCGCAGGTAAACGCGTTCTGATTGCCTGTGAAGATGAACAGCAGGCCATTCGCCTTGATGAGGCGCTGTGGGCGCGCCCGCCGGAGAGTTTTGTCCCGCATAACCTGTCGGGCGAAGGCCCGCGTGGTGGAGCCCCGGTTGAAATTGCCTGGCCGCAAAAGCGCAACAGCAGCGCGCGCGATATTCTGATTAGCCTGCGGATAGATTTTGCAGATTTTGCCACCGCTTTCACAGAAGTGGTAGACTTTGTCCCTTACGAAGAATCTTTGAAACAACTGGCGCGCGAACGCTATAAAGCGTACCGCCTGGCTGGTTTTAACCTGAATACGGCAACCTGGAAATAATGGAAAAGACATATAACCCACGCGATATCGAACAGCCGCTTTACGAGCACTGGGAACAGCAGGGCTATTTCAAGCCTAACGGCGACGAAAGCAAAGAGTCCTTCTGCATCATGATCCCGCCGCCGAACGTCACCGGCAGTTTGCATATGGGTCATGCTTTCCAGCAGACCATCATGGACACCATGATCCGCTACCAGCGCATGCAGGGTAAAAATACCCTGTGGCAGGCGGGGACTGACCACGCGGGTATCGCGACCCAGATGGTGGTTGAGCGTAAAATTGCCGCTGAAGAAGGAAAAACCCGCCACGACTACGGTCGCGACGCGTTCATCGACAAAATCTGGCAGTGGAAAGCGGAATCCGGCGGTACCATTACCCGTCAGATGCGCCGTCTCGGCAACTCCGTGGACTGGGAGCGCGAGCGCTTCACCATGGATGAAGGCCTGTCCAACGCCGTTAAAGAAGTCTTCGTCCGCCTGTACAAAGAAGACCTGATTTACCGTGGCAAACGCCTGGTAAACTGGGATCCAAAACTGCGCACCGCCATCTCTGATCTGGAAGTGGAAAACCGCGAGTCTAAAGGCTCCATGTGGCACATCCGCTATCCGCTGGCCGACGGCGCAAAAACCGCCGACGGTAAAGATTACCTGGTGGTCGCAACGACCCGTCCGGAAACCCTGCTGGGCGATACCGGCGTGGCCGTTAACCCGGAAGATCCGCGTTATAAAGATCTGATCGGCAAATTTGTGGTGCTGCCGCTGGTAAACCGCCGTATTCCGATTGTGGGCGACGAACACGCCGACATGGAAAAAGGCACCGGCTGCGTGAAAATCACCCCGGCACACGACTTTAACGACTATGAAGTCGGCCGTCGTCACGCCCTGCCGATGATCAACATTCTGACCTTCGACGGCGATATCCGTGAAAGCGCAGAAGTGTATGACACCAAAGGCAACGAATCCGACGTTTACTCCAGCGAGATCCCAGCTGAGTTCCAGAAGCTGGAACGCTTTGCCGCGCGTAAAGCCATCGTGGCTGCCGTTGACGCGCTCGGCCTGCTGGAAGAGATCAAACCTCACGACCTGACCGTGCCGTACGGCGACCGTGGCGGCGTGGTGATCGAGCCAATGCTGACCGACCAGTGGTACGTGCGTGCCGACGTGCTGGCGAAACCGGCTGTCGAAGCGGTTGAGAACGGCAGCATTCAGTTCGTGCCGAAGCAGTACGAAAACATGTACTTCTCCTGGATGCGTGACATTCAGGACTGGTGTATCTCCCGTCAGCTGTGGTGGGGTCACCGTATTCCGGCGTGGTACGACAACGAAGGCAACGTCTACGTTGGCCGCACCGAAGACGAAGTGCGTCAGGAAAACAACCTGAGCGCGGACGTTGCGCTGCGTCAGGACGAAGACGTGCTGGACACCTGGTTCTCTTCCGCGCTGTGGACCTTCTCCACCCTCGGCTGGCCAGAAAACACCGACGCGCTGCGTCAGTTCCACCCAACCAGCGTGATGGTGTCCGGTTTCGACATTATCTTCTTCTGGATTGCCCGCATGATCATGATGACCATGCACTTCATCAAAGACGAAGACGGCAAGCCGCAGGTTCCGTTCCATACCGTCTACATGACAGGCCTGATCCGCGACGACGAAGGCCAGAAGATGTCCAAGTCCAAGGGTAACGTGATTGACCCGCTGGATATGGTTGACGGTATCTCTCTGGAAGACCTGCTGGAAAAACGTACCGGCAACATGATGCAGCCGCAGCTGGCTGAGAAAATCCGCAAGCGCACCGAGAAGCAGTTCCCGAACGGGATCGAGTCTCACGGTACCGACGCCCTGCGCTTCACCCTGGCGGCACTGGCCTCTACCGGTCGTGACATCAACTGGGACATGAAGCGTCTGGAAGGTTACCGTAACTTCTGTAACAAGCTGTGGAACGCCAGCCGCTTCGTGCTGATGAACACCGAAGATCAGGATTGCGGCTTCAACGGCGGCGAAATGACCCTGTCTCTGGCGGACCGCTGGATCCTGGCGGAATTCAACCAGACGGTGAAAGCGTTCCGCGACGCGCTGGACAGCTACCGCTTCGATATCGCAGCGGGCATCCTGTACGAATTCACCTGGAACCAGTTCTGCGACTGGTATCTGGAGCTGGCGAAGCCGGTGATGAACGGCGGAACCGAGGCGGAACTGCGCGGCACGCGCAACACGCTGATTACCGTTCTGGAAGGTCTGCTGCGCCTGGCGCATCCGGTCATTCCATTTATCACGGAAACCATCTGGCAGCGCGTGAAGGTGATTGCAGGCATCAACGCCGATACCATCATGCTGCAGCCGTTCCCGGAATTCGATGCGGCTAAGGTTGATGAAGCGGCGTCCGCGGATACCGAGTGGCTGAAGCAGGCGATCGTTGCGGTACGTAACATCCGTGCAGAAATGAACATCGCCCCTGGCAAACCGCTGGAGCTGCTGCTTCGTGGCTGCAGCGAAGCGGCTGTTCGTCGCGTCACCGAGAACAATACCTTCCTCAAGACCATGGCGCGCCTGGAAAGCATCACCGTGCTGCCTGCGGATGACAAAGGTCCGGTTTCCGTGACCAAAATCATCGACGGCGCCGAGCTGCTGATCCCGATGGCGGGCCTGATCGACAAAGACGCTGAGCTGGCTCGTCTGGCGAAAGAAGTGGCGAAAGTCGACGTGGAAATTGGCAAAATCGAAAGCAAGCTGGCGAACGAAGGTTTTGTCGCCCGCGCGCCGGAAGCGGTCATCGCGAAAGAGCGTGAGCGTCTGGTTGCTTTCGCCGATGCGAAGACCAAGCTGATTGAGCAGCAGGCGGTTATCGCTGCCCTGTAATGCTTTTACCCCTTACGCTTCAGGGCGTAAGGGGTAACCTTCCTGAAAACTCCTCGCTTGCACTCCCCTTTCTGCAGTGCTATTAACAGCAGTTATGTGTCAATTTTTGTAATGAGTAATGCTATGAGCGTGATTACCCCCGTCGCGACGACGATGCGTCGGATCACTGAGCAGGATAATCCGGCTATCGCCGCCGTTATCCGCACCGTTTCAGCCGAGTATGGTCTGACGGCTGACAAAGGCTACACGGTTGCTGATCCGAACCTGGACGACCTTTTTCAGCTCTACAGCCAGCCAGGACATGCCTACTGGGTAATCGAGCAGAATGGCCAGGTTGTGGGCGGTGGCGGCGTGGCCCCCCTCAGCTGCAGCGAGCCGGATATCTGCGAGCTACAGAAAATGTATTTTCTGCCAACGGCGCGCGGGCAAGGACTGGCGAAAAAGCTGGCGCTGATTGCGCTGGACCACGCGCGCAAGCAGGGTTTTACCCGCTGCTACCTTGAAACGACCGCTTTCCTCAAAGAGGCCATTGGCCTGTATGAACATCTGGGCTTTGAGCATATTGATGCGCCATTGGGCTGTACCGGCCACGTTGATTGCGAAGTCAGAATGCTGAAAAGTCTGTAACGTTCATTCCTGCCCTCTTCTGTTAAGCGGCTGTAAACTGAATGCTCTACACTCTCAGTTCACACCATAACGGGGGAAAGACGATGTCGAAGATAAAAAGCTACGCCGCACCGCAGGCGGGTGCAGAACTTGAGCTGTACGAGTACGATGCGGGCGAACTAAAAGCAGAAGACGTCGAAGTGCAGGTGGATTACTGCGGGATCTGCCACTCAGATCTCTCGATGATCGACAACGAATGGGGCTTCTCGAGCTATCCGCTGGTTGCCGGGCACGAAGTCATTGGCCGCGTCGTGGCGCTCGGTAGCGCCGCGCAGGACAAAGGGCTGAAAGTGGGCCAGCGCGTGGGCATTGGCTGGACGGCACGCAGCTGTGGTCACTGCGATGCCTGTATCAGCGGCAATCAGATCAACTGCCTCGAGGGCGCCGTTCCCACCATTCTCAACAAAGGCGGTTTTGCCGATAAACTGCGCGCCGACTGGCAATGGGTCATCCCGCTGCCGGACAGCATTGATATCGAATCCGCCGGTCCGCTGCTGTGCGGCGGTATCACCGTCTTCAAACCCCTGCTGATGCACCATATCACCGCCACCAGCCGCGTGGGCGTGATCGGTATTGGCGGTCTTGGCCATATCGCCATCAAGCTGCTGCACGCGATGGGCTGTGAAGTGACGGCGTTTAGCTCGAACCCGGCAAAAGAGAAAGAAGTGCTGGCGATGGGTGCGGATAAAGTCGTGAACAGCCGCGATCCTGAAGCGCTGAACGCGCTGGCTGGGCAGTTTGACCTGATCATCAACACCGTTAACGTGGATCTCGACTGGCAGCCGTACTTTGAAGCACTGGCCTACGGCGGTAACTTCCATACCGTAGGTGCCGTAATGAAGCCGCTGCCAGTTCCGGCGTTTACCCTGATCGGCGGCGATCGCAGCGTGTCAGGCTCCGCGACCGGTACGCCGTTTGAGTTGCGCAAGCTGATGAAGTTTGCCGGACGCACCAAAGTGGCCCCGACCACCGAACTGTATCCGATGTCGAAAATCAACGAAGCGATCCAGCACGTGCGTGACGGCAAAGCCCGCTACCGCGTGGTGTTGAAAGCGGATTTTTGATGTGAGATTGCCGGGTGGCGGCTTCGCTTTACCCGGCCTGGATCCGGTTTTGTAGGCCCGGTAAGCGCAGCGCCACCGGGCTATTCTCACCTATCTCGCCAGTGCAGAAAACACCTCTGACACCGCGACCGCCCCCGGGTCCATTACCCCGTCCAGATTCTCTTTGTTCACATACGACGAGCGGCCCGCGCCCGCTTTCATCATCTTCGCAGTCGCTTCAGCCCCCTGCTGTGCGGCCTTCGCCGCAGCCTCGATATCGCCTTTGTGCAACGCCTCCAGCGCCGGCTGCAGCGCGTCGATCAGGGTACGATCGCCGAGATCTGCCCCACCGTACTGCTTCATCTGCGCCAGCCCGCCGAGCAATGCCTCCGGTAGCGGCTGTCCATCGTGAAGCTTTTGCCCGGCAGCGGTGAAGAAGATCGACATCAGCACCCCGCTCGATCCGCCCATCACCGTGGCCAGCCGCTCGCCCACCAGCAGCAGCAGCGTCGATACGTTATCAAGCGGGAGCTTGCGATCCTCCAGGCGCTGCGCAATATCCCGCGCGCCTTGCGCAAAAGTTGAGCCGGTATCACCGTCGCCCACTTTCGCATCCAGCGCGTTCAGTCGGTTTTCAAGTTCGATCAGCGTCCTCGTTACCGAAGAGACATACTCACCCACCCGCGTGTTCTCCGACGGGGTGTATTCCACGCGATCGTGGATGGCGCTATGCGCCACGGTGCGCGGTGGCGCAAACGCCACGGGCTTCTGCCAGCCCAGCGTTTCGACCTCGGCGTGAATCGCCTTTTCGAAGAAATCATTAAGCTTCAGCAGCGTGAGCGAAAAGCCCTTCATGTCCAGCGCGCTCACCAGCGGCGCGGGGCCTATCAGGTACGCGATCTCCTCTTTCAGCGCCGAATACGCCAGCTCTTTGGTCAGCAGCGCCATTTCGAGCGCCGATACGCCCCCAAGATTGTTAATCAATACCGCAAAGCGCCCCTCTCCCGCCTGCGCGCGTAGCGGCGTCACCAGCGTGTCGATAATGGCTTTGCTGTTCTGCGTATCCACGACGGAAGCTCCCGGCTCGCCGTGAATGCCCAGACCCAGCTCGACGTGACCTTGCTTAATACGCCCCTCTTCCTCGTCGCTGCCCGGCAGGTTGCACGTTTGCATCGCAACGCCCAGGCTCCAGAGGTTGTCGCAGGCCTGTTGCGCAATCTCCCGCACTTCACTCAACGATTTCCCGTGCTCCGCCGCATAGCCCGCAATCTTATGCACCAGTGCCGTACCGGCAATACCGCGCGGCTGTTTGTTATCCGGCAGCGCGATATCGTCCGCCACGATAACCATCTCCACCTTGAGGCCGTAGCGTTTGGCCTTTTCTGCCGCCAGACCAAAGTTCAGGCGATCGCCGGTGTAGTTTTTGACGATAAGCAGACAGCCGCGATCGCCCGTGACCGCCACAATGGCATTCAGCACCGCATCCACGCTCGGCGAGGCAAACAGATCGCCACACACTGCCGCCGTCAGCATCCCTTTGCCGACAAACCCGGCGTGCGCGGGTTCGTGGCCTGAGCCGCCGCCGGAGATCACCGCCACGCGGCTTTTGTCCCAGTCGCCGCGTGCGACGATCCTGATGGCCGGATCGATATCAAGTTTGACGAGGTTTGCGTGTGGCGCAGAAAGCAGTATGCCTTCAATGGCATCGTTGACCAGCTGTTTGCGATCGTTAAAGAAGAATCTGGACATAGTTTCCCACTATTTTGTGAACCGTATGCAAAAGCATAGTCCGCGCTGGATAATGCGCCGCAAAGTCAGGAATTTACTCAACCAAATTGCTATCAGGTTGCCTATACTCCACCCAGGACTAAGAGAGGAAGCGCATCATGAGTACACCATTGTTAATTGCCCGGACGCTGGAAAAAGAGCTGTATTTACTGCCCGCAATGGCGAACCGCCACGGCCTGATCACCGGAGCGACCGGGACGGGGAAAACCGTCACCCTGCAAAAGCTGGCGGAGTCGCTTTCGGAGATTGGCGTACCGGTCTTTATGGCTGACGTGAAAGGCGATTTAACCGGTGTGGCTCAGGAAGGGACGGCCTCTGAAAAACTGCTCGAACGGCTGAAAAATATTGGCATCACGGACTGGACGCCGCACAACAATCCGGTGGTGGTGTGGGATATCTTCGGTGAGAAAGGCCATCCGGTGCGCGCTACAGTCTCCGATCTCGGCCCGCTGCTGCTGGCCCGTCTGCTTAACCTCAACGACGTGCAGTCCGGCGTGCTGAATATTATCTTCCGCATTGCCGACGATCGGGGACTGCTGCTGCTTGATTTCAAAGATCTGCGCGCCATTACACAGTACATCGGCGATAACGCAAAATCCTTCCAGAACCAGTACGGCAATATCAGCAGCGCTTCGGTGGGCGCCATTCAGCGTGGGTTGCTGACCCTGGAGCAACAGGGTGCCGAACACTTCTTTGGCGAGCCGATGCTGGATATCAAAGACTGGATGCGCACCGACAGCAGCGGCAAAGGCATCATCAACATTCTGAGTTCAGAGAAGCTCTACCAGATGCCAAAGCTCTACGCTGCCAGCCTGCTGTGGATGCTCTCCGAACTGTACGAGCAGTTACCGGAAGCGGGCGATCTGGAAAAACCGAAGCTGGTGTTCTTCTTTGACGAAGCGCACCTTCTGTTTAACGACGCGCCGCAGGTGTTGCTGGATAAAATTGAACAGGTCATTCGCCTGATCCGCTCCAAAGGGGTCGGCGTCTGGTTTGTTTCGCAAAACCCGTCGGATATTCCGGATAACGTGCTCGGCCAGCTCGGTAACCGCGTGCAGCACGCCCTGCGCGCCTTTACGCCGAAGGATCAGAAAGCGGTGAAAGCCGCCGCGCAGACCATGCGCGCCAATCCGGCCTTTGATACCGAAGCGGCGATTCAGGCGTTAGGCACCGGTGAAGCGCTGATCTCGTTCCTGGATGCGAAGGGCAGCCCATCCGTGGTGGAACGCGCCATGGTGATCGCGCCCTGCTCCCGCATGGGGCCGGTTACCGACGATGAACGTAACGGCCTGATTAACCACTCTCCGGTTTACGGGAAGTACGAAGACGAGGTGGATCGCGAGTCCGCGTTCGAGATGCTGCAAAAAGGGGTGCAGGCGACCACCGAATCGCAGGATGCGCCTGCCGCTAAAGGGCAGTCTGTCGCCGTGGATGACGGTATTCTCGGGGGGCTCAAAGACATCCTGTTCGGCAGTACCGGGCCGCGCGGCGGCAAGCGCGACGGCGTGGTACAAACCATGGCGAAAAGCGCTGCACGGCAGGTCACCAATCAGATAGTGCGCGGCATGCTGGGGAGTCTGTTAGGCGGCCGTCGCCGGTAGACGGGGAACCCACGGGCGGCCAAGCGCCGTCCCCTGCACGCCGTTCTCCTGTAGATAGCGGTCGATTTCCAGCATCCCCGTCCAGCGGTTCTCACACCATAGCGGTGCCAGAAGCGTTGGACGCCGGGCGCTGGCCGAAATACGGTGGTAGACAATTTCCGGCGGCGTGTGGCGAATCATCTCCCCCGCCGTCACCGTATAATCCTCTAGCGCAATACCGCTTAACCGCCCCGCTTCCCAGGCTTTCGCCATGATGCTTCCCGTAACAATATGCAGCGGGTGCAGCTTAATGCCGTCCACGCCGGTCTCAACCACCTTTTCCAGCGTTTCAATGCCATGCTGTTGACCTTCGCCGGGTAACCCAACAATCAGGTGCGAACAGACCTTCAGCCCACGCGCACGGGCCAGACGCGTGGTGCGCTGGTAGCAGGCGAAATCATGGCCACGGTTAATGCGGTGCAGGGTTTTGTCGTGCGCGGTTTGCAGGCCCAGCTCCAGCCAGATCTCGTAGCCTTGTTCTTTGTACTCGCTGAGCAGGTCCAGCACCGCCTCCGGTACGCAGTCCGGGCGCGTGCCCACGCACAGCCCAACGATGTTAGCCTGGCTGATGGCCTGCTGATACATAGAGCGCAGCACCTGCACCTCCGCCCACGTGCTAGTGTAGGCCTGGAAATAGGCCAGATATTGCTTCGCGCGGTTCACCAGGCTCGCCTGATGGGCAAGCTGTTCAGCGATAGATTTATGCTGCTGGGCTTCGTCAGCAAAGGACGCAACGTTACAGAAGGTGCAGCCGCCGCGCCCGATGGTGCCATCGCGATTCGGGCAGCTAAACCCGCCGTGCAGCGTCAGCTTATGAACCTTTTGCCCGTACCGCTGCAAAAGATCCCCACCAAACATATTGACTAATTTCTGTAACTGCATAATCTGATAGACCGTCCCGGAGAAAGGGGACAAGCCTGCCACTTTTAGCCTCTGTCGGCGATGACCTGGATCAATCGCCCTGGACGGCCTTTATCTATATGAATAAATACTCAAGATTACTGCAATTTCATTCACGCTATTTGTGATTACTTTTCCTTATGTTCTGATTGTTTTTTTCATTTATAGCGCCATCACTGAAAAACAGTGGCTTTATGCGGGTTTGCGGTCAATGCCAGATTAATATTCTGCTATAAAACTGCTATTCAGCACGCTACATT
Source organism: Enterobacter sp. KB-221C9 (assembly GCF_041320715.1). NCBI lineage: Bacteria > Pseudomonadati > Pseudomonadota > Gammaproteobacteria > Enterobacterales > Enterobacteriaceae > Enterobacter > Enterobacter sp. KB-221C9. The sequence goes on along the minus strand of NZ_JBGIWG010000005.1, from coordinate 59,259 downwards.
GATAATACCGCTTTCATATAGTGAGTCAGATCACACTCCGCTGCGTCCTGCCAGGGCATACAATCAATGTAAAAATAGTTAAATACCTTTTAATTACAATCAGATAAACTCTCTTTAGCACATTTTTGTATAAATAAGATTGCCATTTGACCTGTGTACCAATTCCCGATAAGTTGGAAATCCGCTGGAAGCTTTCTGGATGAGCGGCCTGCTCATCATATTTATGCAGTAATTGAGATTCCCTCTGAAGCAAGTCCTCAAACTTGTTTACCTGCGCGAAAGGATGAAAAAAGAGGGCGAATGCGAGGTCCGCGTATGATACGCAAACCCCGTCGCCATGCTCTTTCTGTGCCTGTGCGCCACGGTAAAGTTCAGTGGGAAGCCCGACGAGCCTGGGGAGGTTCACTGATATGTTGTACGATAAATCCCTTGAGAAGGATAACTGTGGTTTCGGCCTGATCGCCCACATAGAAGGCGAACCTAGCCACAAGGTAGTGCGTACTGCTATTCACGCACTGGCCCGAATGCAGCACCGTGGCGCTATTCTTGCCGATGGCAAAACCGGCGACGGTTGCGGCCTGCTGCTGCAAAAACCGGATCGTTTCTTCCGCATCGTAGCGGAAGAGCGCGGCTGGCGTTTAGCCAAAAACTACGCTGTCGGCATGCTGTTCCTGAATCAGGATCCTGAAAAGGCTGCCGCGTCACGCCGCATCGTCGAAGAAGAACTTCAGCGTGAAACCCTGTCGATTGTCGGCTGGCGCAATGTGCCAACCAACGAAGGGGTGCTCGGTGAAATTGCCCTCTCCTCGCTGCCTCGTATTGAACAGATTTTCGTTAACGCGCCTGCGGGCTGGCGTCCACGTGATATGGAACGCCGTCTGTTTATCGCCCGCCGCCGCATTGAAAAACGTCTCCAGGACGATAAAGAGTTCTACGTTTGTAGTCTCTCTAACCTGGTGAACATCTATAAAGGTCTGTGTATGCCGGCTGACCTGCCGCGCTTCTACCTGGACCTGGCGGACCTGCGTCTGGAATCGGCCATTTGCCTGTTCCACCAGCGCTTCTCCACCAACACCGTTCCACGCTGGCCGCTGGCTCAGCCGTTCCGCTACCTGGCGCACAACGGCGAGATCAACACCATCACCGGTAACCGCCAGTGGGCCCGCGCCCGTACCTATAAGTTCCAGACGCCACTGATCCCTGATCTGCACGATGCCGCGCCGTTCGTGAACGAAACCGGCTCTGACTCCAGCTCAATGGATAATATGCTGGAACTGCTGCTGGCAGGCGGGATGGACATCGTGCGCGCCATGCGTCTGCTTGTACCACCGGCCTGGCAGAACAACCCGGATATGGACCCTGAGCTGCGCGCGTTCTTCGACTTTAACTCCATGCACATGGAGCCGTGGGACGGCCCGGCGGGCATCGTCATGTCCGACGGCCGTTTTGCCGCCTGTAACCTGGACCGTAACGGTCTGCGTCCGGCGCGCTACGTCATCACCAAAGACAAGCTCATCACCTGCGCCTCGGAAGTCGGTATCTGGGATTACCAGCCTGACGAAGTGGTCGAGAAGGGCCGCGTCGGTCCGGGCGAGCTGATGGTTATCGACACCCGCGGTGGGCGCATTCTGCACTCTGCCGAAACCGATCACGATCTGAAAAGTCGCCATCCGTACAAAGAGTGGATGGAGAAGAACGTGCGTCGCCTCGTGCCGTTCGAAGATTTATCGGATGAAGAAGTGGGTCGTCGCGAACTGGACGACGATATGCTTGCGAGCTTCCAGAAACAGTTTAACTACAGCGCGGAAGAGCTGGACTCTGTGATTCGCGTACTGGGTGAAAACGGCCAGGAGGCGGTCGGCTCCATGGGGGATGATACCCCGTTTGCCGTGCTCTCCAGCCAGCCACGCATCATTTACGATTACTTCCGTCAGCAGTTCGCGCAGGTCACCAACCCGCCGATCGACCCGCTGCGTGAAGCGCACGTGATGTCGCTGGCGACCAGCATCGGTCGCGAGATGAACGTCTTCTGCGAAGCCGAAGGCCAGGCGCACCGTCTGACCTTTAAATCGCCGATCCTGCTGTACTCCGATTTCAAACAGCTCACCACCATGAAAGAGGAGCACTACCGCGCCGACACGCTCGACATTACGTTTGACGTGAACGAAGCGAGCCTCGAAGAGACGGTGAATGCGCTGTGTGACAAGGCCGAACAGATGGTGCGTAACGGTACCGTTCTGCTGGTGCTGTCCGACCGTAATATCGCGAAAAACCGTCTGCCGGTGCCTGCCCCCATGGCGGTTGGCGCTATCCAGACGCGTCTGGTCGATAAGAGCCTGCGCTGCGACGCCAACATCATTGTTGAAACCGCCAGCGCCCGCGACCCGCACCACTTTGCCGTGCTGTTAGGCTTCGGTGCGACGGCGATCTACCCGTACCTGGCCTACGAAACGCTGGCCCGTCTGGTGGATACCCGCGCGATCGACAAAGATTACCGCGCGGTGATGCTGAACTACCGTAACGGCATCAACAAAGGTCTGTACAAGATCATGTCCAAAATGGGCATCTCGACCATTGCCTCCTACCGCTGTTCGAAGCTGTTTGAAGCGGTCGGCCTGCATGACGAGGTCGCCAATCTCTGCTTCCAGGGCGTGGTCAGCCGCATCGGCGGCGCCGGTTTTGCTGACTTCCAGCAGGATCTGGTGAACCTGTCCAAACGCGCCTGGCTGGCACGTAAGCCGCTCGATCAGGGCGGTCTGCTGAAATACGTTCACGGCGGCGAGTATCATGCCTACAACCCGGACGTGGTGCGCACGCTGCAGCAGGCGGTTCAGAGCGGCGAATACAGTGATTACCAGCAGTACGCTGAGCTGGTAAACAACCGTCCGGCGGCAACGCTGCGCGACCTCATTGCCCTCAACCCGGGTGATGAAGCGGTCAGCATTGACGAAGTTGAGCCTGCATCCGAACTGTTCAAACGCTTCGATACCGCGGCGATGTCCATCGGCGCGCTGAGCCCGGAAGCCCACGAAGCGCTGGCGGAAGCCATGAACAGCATCGGCGGCAACTCCAACTCCGGCGAAGGCGGTGAAGATCCGGCGCGTTACGGCACCAACAAGGTGTCCCGTATCAAGCAGGTGGCATCCGGCCGCTTTGGCGTGACCCCTGCGTACCTTGTCAACGCCGACGTGATTCAAATTAAAGTCGCTCAGGGTGCTAAACCGGGCGAAGGCGGTCAGCTGCCGGGTGATAAAGTTACCCCGTACATCGCCAAACTGCGCTATTCCGTGCCGGGCGTGACGCTGATCTCTCCGCCGCCGCACCACGATATCTACTCTATCGAGGACTTAGCGCAGCTGATTTTCGACCTGAAGCAGGTCAACCCGAAGGCGATGATCTCCGTGAAGCTGGTTTCCGAACCGGGCGTCGGCACCATCGCCACCGGCGTGGCGAAAGCCTATGCGGATCTCATCACCATCGCCGGCTACGACGGCGGTACCGGCGCAAGCCCGCTCTCCTCCGTGAAATATGCGGGCTGCCCGTGGGAGCTTGGCCTGGTGGAAACCCAGCAGGCGCTGGTGGCTAACGGTCTGCGTCACAAGATCCGCCTGCAGGTAGACGGTGGCCTGAAAACCGGCCTCGACATCATCAAAGCGGCGATTCTGGGCGCTGAAAGCTTCGGTTTCGGTACCGGCCCAATGGTTGCGCTCGGCTGTAAATACCTGCGTATTTGCCACCTGAACAACTGTGCAACCGGCGTTGCGACCCAGGACGAGAAGCTGCGTAAGAACCACTATCACGGTCTGCCGTTCAAAGTGACCAACTACTTTGACTTCATCGCCCGCGAAACCCGCGAGCTGATGGCGCAGCTGGGCGTTAAACGCCTGGTGGACCTGATTGGCCGTACCGACCTGCTGAAAGAGCTGGAAGGCTTCACCGCTAAGCAGCAGAAGCTGGAGTTGAGCAAACTGCTGGAAACCGCGCAGCCGCACCCTGGGAAAGCGGTCTACTGCACCGAGAACAACCCGCCGTTTGATAACGGCGTGCTGAACGCGCAGCTGTTGCAGCAGGCGAAGCCGTACGTGGACGACAAGCAGAGCAAAACGTTCTGGTTTGATATCCGCAACACTGACCGCTCCGTGGGCGCCTCCCTTTCCGGTTATATCGCGCAGACGCACGGTGACCAGGGGCTGGCGGCGGATCCGATTACCGCGCACTTCAGCGGCACCGCGGGTCAAAGCTTCGGCGTCTGGAACGCAGGTGGCGTTGAGCTTTACCTGACCGGCGATGCCAACGACTACGTCGGTAAAGGCATGGCGGGCGGTCTGCTGGCGGTGCGTCCTCCGGTCGGCTCAGCCTTCCGCAGCCACGAAGCCAGCATCATCGGTAACACCTGCCTGTACGGCGCGACCGGCGGTCGTCTGTTTGCAGCAGGCCGTGCGGGCGAGCGTTTTGCGGTGCGTAACTCCGGTGCTATCACCGTGGTGGAAGGCATTGGCGATAACGGTTGTGAATACATGACGGGCGGGATTGTTTGCGTAATGGGTAAAACCGGCGTGAACTTCGGCGCGGGCATGACGGGCGGTTTTGCGTACGTCCTGGACGAAGACGGTGAGTTCCGCAAACGCGTGAACCCGGAGCTGGTGGAAGTGCTGGACGTCGATACGCTGGCTATCCATGAAGAACACCTGCGCGGCTTGATTACCGAACACGTGCAGCATACCGGTTCTTCACGCGGCGAAGAGATCCTGGCGAACTGGCCGGCGTTCTCGGCGAAATTCGCGCTGGTTAAACCGAAGTCCAGCGATGTTAAAGCCCTGTTGGGTCACCGTAGTCGTAGCGCAGCAGAGCTGCGCGTGCAGGCGCAGTAAGGAATTCAGATGAGCCAGAACGTATACCAGTTTATCGACCTGCAGCGTGTTGATCCGCCAAAGAAACCGCTGAAGATCCGCAAAATTGAATTTGTTGAAATCTACGAGCCGTTTTCAGAAGGCCAGGCCAAAGCGCAGGCAGACCGCTGCCTGTCCTGCGGTAACCCTTACTGCGAATGGAAATGTCCGGTACACAACTACATCCCGAACTGGCTGAAGCTGGCCAATGAAGGGCGTATTTTTGAAGCCGCCGAGCTGTCTCACCAGACCAACACCCTGCCGGAAGTGTGCGGCCGCGTGTGTCCTCAGGACCGTCTTTGCGAAGGCTCCTGTACGCTGAACGACGAGTTCGGTGCGGTGACCATCGGCAACATCGAGCGCTATATCAACGATAAAGCGTTTGAGATGGGCTGGCGTCCGGATATGACCGGCGTGCGTCAAACCGACAAGCGCGTAGCCATCATCGGCGCGGGCCCGGCGGGCCTGGCCTGTGCGGATGTGCTGACCCGCAACGGCGTGAAGGCGGTAGTCTTTGACCGTCATCCGGAAATCGGCGGTCTGCTGACCTTCGGTATCCCGGCCTTCAAGCTGGAAAAAGAGGTCATGACCCGCCGCCGTGAAATCTTCACCGGCATGGGCATTGAGTTCAAACTGAACGTGGAAGTGGGCCGCGACGTGCAGCTCGACGACCTGCTGAAGGATTACGATGCCGTGTTCCTTGGCGTAGGCACCTATCAGTCCATGCGCGGCGGTCTGGAAAACGAAGACGCACCGGGCGTGTTTGACGCCCTGCCGTTCCTGATTGCCAACACCAAGCAGATCATGGGCTACGGTGAAACCGCCGATGAGCCGTTCGTCAGCATGGAAGGCAAACGCGTGGTGGTGCTGGGCGGCGGTGATACCGCGATGGACTGCGTGCGTACCTCCATTCGTCAGAATGCGGCACACGTGATCTGCGCCTACCGTCGTGACGAAGAGAACATGCCGGGCTCTAAACGCGAAGTGAAAAACGCGCGTGAAGAGGGCGTGGAGTTCCAGTTCAACATCCAGCCTCTGGGTATTGAAGTGAATGCCAACGGTAAAGTGAGCGGCGTGAAGATGGCGCGCACTGAGATGGGGGCACCGGATGCGAAAGGCCGTCGTCGCGCCGAGATCGTCGCCGGTTCTGAACACGTGATCCCGGCCGATGCCGTGGTGATGGCGTTCGGTTTCCGTCCTCACAGCATGGAGTGGCTGGCGAAGCACAGCGTCGAGCTGGATTCACAGGGCCGCGTCATCGCGCCAGAAGGTAGCGATAATGCGTTCCAGACCAGCAACCCGAAAATCTTCGCCGGTGGCGATATCGTTCGCGGTTCTGACCTGGTGGTAACGGCGATTGCCGAAGGCCGCAAGGCGGCTGACGGCATACTGAACTACCTCGAAGTGTAAAAAAAACAGGCCCGATTGGGCCTGTTTTTTTATTTCACGACGCGAAGAGCCGGACGACCACCGCGCGGAGGCGGATCGTCATCAGGGTCATTGTCGTCGTGACGATCGGGTTTATCGCCATCAATAAGTGACATCACCGTGTCGCTTTCGCGCTCATCGGATGCGTTGTCATCATTCAGGCTGGCAACATCTTCATCATACGCCGCTTCCGGCTCGAACATGGTACCTGCACCGTTTTCACGGGCGTAGATAGCCAGCACCGCTGCCAGCGGTACGGAGACCACGCGCGGCACGCCGCCGAAACGCGCGTTGAAGCGCACTTCATCGTTTGCCAGCTCCAGGTTACCCACCGCGCGCGGGGCTATGTTCAGTACGATTTGCCCGTCACGCGCGTATTCCATAGGAACCTGCACGCCCGGCAACGTCACATCCACAACCAGGTGCGGCGTGAGCTGGTTATCCAGCAGCCATTCATAGAAGGCGCGCAGCAGATACGGACGGCGTGGGGTAAGTTGTGACATTTCCACAGTCATTAGCCTCGGCCGAGACGCATTTCACGTTCCGGTTCAGTTAAGGATGCCAGGAAAGAGTCGCGTTCAAATACGCGAGTCATATAGCCCTTCAGCTCTTTCGCGCCAGGACCGCTGAACTCTACGCCCAGGGTTGGCAGACGCCACAGCAGCGGTGCCAGGTAGCAATCCACCAGGCTGAACTCATCGCTCAGGAAGAATGGTTTCTGACCAAACACAGGCGCGATTGCCAGCAGCTCTTCACGCAGCTGCTTACGCGCAGCGTCGGCTTCAGAAGCGGAACCGCTAACGATCACGTTCATCAGCGAGTACCAGTCTTTTTCGATACGCTGCATGTACAGGCGGCTTTCACCACGCGCGACAGGGTAAACAGGCATCAGTGGCGGATGCGGGAAACGCTCATCCAGATATTCCATAATGATACGGGATTCCCACAGGGTCAGCTCGCGATCCACCAGCGTCGGCACGCTTTGGCTCGGGTTGAGATCGATCAGATCCTGAGGCGGGTTATCCTTTTCCACATGCTCGATCTCAAAACTGACACCCTTCTCGGCCAGCACGATACGAACCTGATGGCTATAAATGTCAGTAGGACCAGAAAACAGCGTCATTACCGAACGTTTGTTGGCAGCGACAGCCATGAAAACCTCCAGGTATATTCAGAATTTTTACTGCTACCAGCCCAACAGGGGCCAGCCAGATGTTGTATCGCCCATCCCAGAGAAAACACATTGTTCAAGAAACGAACAAAAATCGAGTATTCACCGATATTTGGGCAGAAAATTGGATGATAGTTTACCAGATTTTGATGGCTTTGTGGTGAGGGGATTCTGGAAATGTGGAAAAAGAGAAGATATATGCATGGAGATTGTGGATAACCTGCGCATTATCCATAAAAAAACCCGCCGAAGCGGGTTTTTCGCCAATCGTTCTGCGTAAGCAGAATGGATTAACGTTTGGAGAACTGTGGACGACGACGTGCTTTACGCAGACCCACTTTCTTACGTTCAACCTGACGCGCGTCACGAGTAACGAAGCCAGCTTTACGCAGTTCAGAACGCAGGGATTCGTCGTACTCCATCAGAGCGCGGGTGATACCGTGACGGATCGCACCTGCCTGACCGGAGATACCACCACCTTTAACGGTGATGTACAGATCCAGTTTTTCTACCATATCAACCAGTTCCAGCGGCTGGCGAACTACCATGCGGGCAGTTTCGCGACCGAAGTATTGTTCCAGAGAACGCTGGTTGATTACGATTTTACCGCTGCCCGGTTTGATGAAAACGCGAGCTGCGGAACTTTTGCGGCGACCAGTGCCGTAGTATTGATTTTCAGCCATTGCCTATAATCCCGATTAGATGTCAAGAACTTGCGGTTGCTGTGCCGCGTGGTTGTGCTCGTTGCCTGCGTAAACTTTCAGTTTACGGAACATAGCACGACCCAGCGGGCCTTTTGGCAGCATGCCTTTAACCGCGATTTCAATCACACGCTCAGGACGGCGGGCAATCATCTCTTCAAAGGTCGCTTCTTTGATACCACCGATGTGGCCGGTGTGGTGATAGTACACTTTGTCAGTACGCTTGTTGCCGGTTACAGCAACTTTATCAGCGTTCAGAACGATGATGTAATCACCGGTATCAACGTGCGGAGTGTATTCCGCTTTATGCTTACCGCGCAGGCGACGAGCCAGTTCAGTAGCCAGACGGCCCAGAGTTTTACCGGTCGCGTCAACAACATACCAGTCGCGCTGTACGGTTTCTGGTTTAGCTGTAAAAGTTTTCATTAAAAGCTTACCCAAATAAATAAGTTACACGTTGGTGAACACCCAAACGTTTAGTCAGTTGAGGCTCACACGACAAAGTCCGGCAAACCTACCCCTTCGAATAGCACATGCCGACACATAGAAAGTTTTGGGAAAAAAACCTTCTCGTAACGTGGGGTCGCAAGATTATAGAGAAGTTGAGGTCAAAGATCGACCCTTAAATGCGATTTGGAATTGGGTTTTTCGGGGGTGGGTATTGTGCGGTCTGGTGCCCTCACCCCCAGCCCCTCTCCCACGGGGAGAGGGTGGCATTTGTTACGGCATATGCTCCAGCTTCAGGTATTCCTCGCTCTGCATCTCCTGCAGGCGCGACAGGCAGCGCTGGAACTCAAACTTCAGCCGCTCGCCCTGGTAAATCTCATATAAAGGTACCTCGGCGCTGACCACCAGCTTGACGTGACGCTCATAAAACTCGTCCACCAGCGCAATGAAGCGCCGTGCTTCGCTCTCCATCAGCCGCGTCATCACCGGCACATCCAGCACCATCACGGTGTGGAACAGACGCGAAAGCGCAATGTAGTCATGCTGGCTGCGGGCATCCACGCAGAGCGTCGTAAAGGAGACCGCCAGCGTTTGGTTTTCTACGCCGAGGGTGGGCAGCGGGCGATGGTTAATCTCGAGTTCAGGGGCGTGCTCGCGTTTTGCCCCCGCCAGCGCCAGCCAAAGTGCATCCATCTCGCGGGTGGTCTCTGCATTTAATGGTGAAAGCCACAGGTGCGCCTGGGTCAGCGTGCGCAGACGATAATCGACACCGGCATCGACGTTCATGATGTCACAGTGCTGCTTGAGGGCATCAATGGCGGGCAGGAAGCGTGCCCGCTGCAGGCCGTTACGATAGAGCTCATCCGGCGGGATATTCGACGTGGCCACCAGCGTGATACCGCGGGCAAATAACGCTTTCATCAGGCCGCCTAACAGCATGGCATCGGTGATGTCAGACACAAAAAACTCATCGAAACAGAGCACGTCCGTTTCCGCCTTGAACCTGTCGGCCACAATCTCCAGCGGATCGCTTTTGCCCTGCAGTGCGGTCAGCTCTTCATGCACCCGCAGCATAAAACGATGGAAGTGCAGACGCTGTTTACGTGCGCCGGGCAGGCTCAGATAAAACAGGTCCATCAGCCAGGTTTTTCCGCGACCTACCCCGCCCCACATATACAAACCGCGCACCGGCGCGTGAGCCTGTGGCGCTTTTTTACCGAGCAACCGCCCAAATGCCGCCTTTAGCCCACCATTCTGTTCAACTTCAGCGGGTTTTGCCGTGAGCTCCTGATAAATCATCTCCAGACGGTTTACCGCCTCACGTTGGACGTCATCAGGCTGATGAGTGCCCTCGTTAAGGGCCAGTTGATATCGCGATGCAGGGGACAGGTTTTGCATAATCTTATTGTTATTCCTTCAATTAACGCTCACCAGCAGACGTGACTGATGAAAAAAAGGCCGTTCTACACTACGCGATGATACGTCAGGATTCCACTTCTGCGGAAATAGCGGTTATAGTGGCATTATCAGGCACAGGCAGGAGCCGAGCCAACACCCTACGGAACAACAAGACAACGGGAGAAGTTCATGACCTGGGAATATGCGCTAATCGGTTTAGTCGTCGGCATCGTCATCGGTGCTGTGGCCATGCGTTTCGGTAATCGCAAATTGCGTCAGCAGCAGTCACTGCAGTACGAACTGGAAAAGAACAAAGCAGAGCTGGAAGAGTATCGTGAAGAGCTGGTCAGCCATTTTGCCCGTAGCGCCGAGCTGCTGGACAACATGGCAACCGACTATCGCCAGCTGTATCAACATATGGCAAAAAGCTCCAGCAGCCTGCTGCCGGAAATGACCGCGGAAACCAACCCGTTCCGCAACCGTCTCGCTGACTCTGAAGCCGGTAACGATCAGGCGCCCGTTCAGATGCCTCGCGATTATTCCGATGGCGCGTCCGGCCTGCTGCGCGGCGGTGTAAAACGCGATTAATCGCACAACCTGAATTTATTTTACGGGCGCAGCGATTGCGCCCGTCCTTTCTTGATGACCCCAGCTATCATTTAGTTAAACACCTCATTGTTCAGCGGTTTAAAATTCAATAACATCAACGTGTTTTTTGGGGCCGTTTTTCCTTTATTCCAGGTTACGAGAGTCAACATCGATGAAGAAAAAAAACCAGCTGTTGAGCGCTATCGCGTTAAGTGTCGGGTTATCTCTCTCGGCGTCCGTCCCTGTATTCGCCGCCATTCCCACCCAGGTGCCTGGCCAGGCGGCCATTCCAAGCCTCGCCCCCATGCTGGAAAAAGTGTTGCCTGCGGTCGTCAGCGTTCAGGTTGAGGGCACCGCAGTACAAAGCCAGCGCGTCCCTGAAGAACTGAAAAAATATTTTGGCGATGAGTCTCCGGACCAGCAGGCGCAGCCTTTTGAAGGCCTGGGTTCTGGCGTCATTATTGATGCGGCAAAAGGCTATATTCTGACCAACAATCACGTCATCAGCCAGGCCGATAAAATCAGCGTCCAGCTGAACGATGGCCGCGAATTTGATGCCAAACTGATCGGCGGCGATGACCAGAGCGACATCGCGCTTTTGCAGGTTCAAAACCCGAGCAACCTGACCCAGATTGCCATCGCGGACTCCGACAAACTGCGCGTCGGCGATTTTGCCGTCGCCGTGGGCAACCCCTTTGGCTTAGGGCAAACCGCCACCTCCGGGATCGTCTCGGCACTCGGACGCAGCGGCCTCAATCTCGAAGGGCTGGAAAACTTTATCCAGACCGATGCCTCAATCAACCGCGGGAACTCCGGTGGAGCATTGCTTAACCTTAACGGCGAGCTGATTGGGATCAACACGGCGATTCTGGCTCCGGGCGGCGGCAGCATTGGGATCGGTTTTGCTATCCCCAGCAATATGGCCAAAACGCTGGCGCAGCAACTCATCCAGTTCGGTGAAATCAAACGCGGGCTGCTGGGGATTAAAGGTATGGAGATGAGCGCGGATATCGCAAAAGCGTTCAACATCAACGTACAGCGCGGGGCGTTTGTCAGTGAAGTGCTGCCAAACTCCGGCTCCGCAAAGGCGGGCGTGAAATCGGGTGATGTGATCGTCAGCCTGAACGACAAACCGCTGAGCAGCTTTGCAGAACTGCGTTCGCGGATTGCCACAACGGAACCTGGCGCCAAAGTGAAGCTGGGCCTGATACGTGACGGTAAGCCGCTGGACGTTGAAGTGACGCTGGATAAGAGCACCTCTTCCTCGGCCAGTGCGGAGCTTATCGCCCCGGCGCTGCAAGGGGCTACGTTGAGCGATGGGCAGCTGAAAGACGGTACGAAAGGCATTAGCATCGACACCGTCGAGAAGAGCAGCCCTGCGGCACAGGCTGGACTGCATCAGGATGACGTGATCATCGGTGTAAACCGCAATCGCGTGCAGTCCATTGCCGAACTGCGCAAGGTGCTGGAAAGTAAACCGGCGGTTATTGCCCTGCAGGTCATGCGTGGCAATGAGTCCATCTATATTCTGTTGCGCTAAGCATTTGCGACCCGGACATCACCGCTGCGTGTGATGTCCGGATAACTCATGTTATGCTGCAAATCGTTCCTTTTTTAACGACACGCGCATCATGCTTTTAAAGCTCTTACGTTCTATTGTCATCGGTTTGATTGTCGCTGGCCTACTGCTGCTGGCACTGCCGTCTTTACGTCAGTTCAATAAACTGTCGGCTCCCCAGTTCGATAGCACGGATGAAACGCCGGCCACCTATAACGGGGCCGTCCGCCGTGCCGCACCTGCCGTGGTTAATGTCTATAACCGTGGCCTGAATACCTCAGCCCATAACCAGCTGGAGATCCGTACCCTCGGCTCTGGCGTGATCATGGACGAGCGCGGCTACATTATTACCAACAAGCACGTCATTAACGATGCCGACCAGATTATCGTCGCTCTGCAGGATGGCCGCGTGTTTGAGGCGTTACTCGTTGGGTCTGACAGCCTTACCGACCTGGCCGTCCTTAAAATTAACGCTACGGGCGGTTTGCCGGTCATACCGATAAACCGTAAGCGTACCCCGCATATTGGTGACGTCGTAATGGCTATCGGCAACCCTTACAACCTCGGCCAGACCATCACCCAGGGGATTATCAGCGCGACCGGTCGTATTGGTCTGAACCCCTCCGGGCGACAGAACTTCCTGCAAACCGATGCCTCAATCAACCACGGTAACTCCGGCGGGGCGCTGGTCAACTCGCTGGGCGAACTGATGGGCATCAACACCCTCTCGTTCGATAAGAGTAACGACGGTGAGACGCCGGAAGGGATCGGCTTTGCCATTCCGTTCCAGCTGGCGACCAAAATTATGGATAAGCTGATCCGCGACGGACGCGTGATCCGCGGCTATATCGGTATCGGCGGGCGTGAAATTGCGCCGATGCATACCCAGGGCGGCGGTATCGATCAGATTCAGGGAATTGTGGTGAATGAAGTGTCGCCTGGTGGCCCGGCCGCTAATGCGGGTATTCAGGTCAATGATGTCATTGTGTCGGTCAACGGCACGCCAGCGGTCTCCGCGCTGGAGACGATGGATCAGGTGGCAGAAATTCGCCCGGGTTCTATCATCCCTGTTGAGGTCATGCGCAACGATAAAAAACTGACGCTGCACGTGACGATTCAGGAATACCCGGCCACTAACTGACAGGCATAAAAAAACGGAGCGATAAGCTCCGTTTTTTTTTACCGGGAGACGGTTCGTTTTACTTGTTAACGAACTCTTCGCCCAGGGTGATATCTTTCTTCAGCGTATCCAGCATGCCTTCCATCGCGTGTTGTTCAAACGCGCTCAGGGTACCAATGGATTTACGCTCTTCGATACCGTTTTTACCCAGCAGCAGCGGCTGAGAGAAGAAGCGAGCGTGTGCGCCATCGCCTTCAACGTAAGCGCATTCAACAACGCCTTTCTCGCCCTGCAGAGCGCGAACCAGTGACAGACCAAAACGCGCAGCTGCCTGGCCCATAGACAGGGTTGCAGAACCGCCACCCGCCTTCGCTTCTACCACTTCGGTACCCGCGTTCTGGATGCGTTTGGTCAGGTCAGCCACTTCCTGCTCGGTGAAGCTCACGCCTGGGATCTGCGACAGCAGAGGCAGGATGGTGACGCCAGAGTGACCGCCGATGACCGGAACTTCCACTTCTGTTGGCTGCTTGCCTTTCAGCTCAGCAACAAAGGTGTTGGAACGGATGATATCCAGCGTGGTCACGCCGAACAGTTTGTTTTTGTCGTAAACACCCGCTTTCTTCAGCACTTCTGCCGCGATAGCCACAGTGGTGTTCACTGGGTTAGTGATGATACCAATGCATGCTTTTGGGCAGATTTCTGCAATCTGCTGCACCAGGTTTTTCACGATGCCCGCGTTGACGTTGAACAGGTCTGAACGATCCATGCCTGGCTTACGCGCCACGCCCGCAGAAATCAGCACCACGTCGGCACCCTGCAGTGCAGGACGTGCATCTTCACCGGAGAAGCCTTTGATTTTTACAGCGGTCGGGATGTGGCTCAGGTCAACCGCCACACCTGGGGTTACCGGGGCAATGTCGTACAGGGAGAGTTCTGAGCCTGAAGGCAGTTGGGTTTTCAGTAGTAGGGCAAGCGCCTGGCCGATACCACCAGCAGCGCCGAGGACTGCGACTTTCATCCTAAACTCCTTATTATGGTTAACTTAAGTATCTGTAAATCCGTTGCGGCGACCATAATTCAGCAAGTAAATAATTACAATTTTCGTAGCTAAAGAATTTGAGGTCACGCGGCTTTATCTCTCACCAGAAGACTATCTGACGACAGAGGGCAACGCTTTAAGAGGTGGTTACAATACACCCTGCCCCGCCACCAAAACAACATCATTTTGATAACATTTAATTTACTTTTAAGCTTATTTGCGCGGCGTGACCCAGGCATGTTTTCTGATAACGAAATCTGATAAAATCACTCCCTTTCATAACATTATTTCAGCCTACCGCTGGGTAGATAATTTGCATAAAAATTCATCCACATGCATAATAATGTTGTTTCTATCGTCATATTCCGGGTGACTTATGCGAAGCTCGTCTAAGCAAGAAGAATTAGTAAAGGCGTTTAAGGCGCTACTCAAAGAAGAGAAATTCAGTTCTCAGGGAGAAATTGTTCAGGCGCTGCAGGAACAAGGCTTCGATAACATCAATCAGTCGAAAGTCTCCCGCATGTTAACGAAGTTTGGCGCGGTGCGTACCCGTAACGCCAAGATGGAGATGGTCTATTGCCTGCCAGCAGAACTTGGCGTGCCGACCACCTCCAGCCCGCTCAAGAATCTGGTTCTGGATATCGATCATAACGACGCCGTAGTGGTGATCCACACAAGCCCGGGTGCCGCGCAGCTGATTGCCCGCATGCTGGACTCGCTGGGTAAAACGGAGGGTATCCTCGGCACTATCGCCGGCGATGACACCATCTTTACCACACCGGCTAGCGGTTTCTCCGTGAAAGATCTCCACGAAGCGATTCTGGTTCTGTTCGAACAGGAACTTTAATCCCCTCTCCCCGTAGCGCCGCTGCGGGGATCGTTCTGCTTCTGCTGCATTTCCCCCTCTTTTACACTGCCATTCACTTTGACAAATAGTGCTTTTTACCACCCATTAACATTCATCTGGTGAATGCTAAATCAAAAAATCGCACAAAAAATCAAAAGCTCATATCCATATGATTTAATTAGATATAACCATCAAAAGCGAACAGAAAACGCCCAACATTATGCAATTTGGTTATAAAAAACAGACTGGTTAACACGTAATAACAAGGGAAACCATTAGTCTGGTATTAATTTTTACCGTTATTAGTGTATACTTGATTTTGTGATGAGGGTCACGAAACAAGACCCCACTAAAAAATTCGACGAGGTAAGAATCATGAAAATCAAATCAACTGTAGCGGCGCTGAGCGTCCTGTCCGTCCTGTCATTCGGTGCTTTCGCGGCTGACTCTATCAATGCTGACCAGGCGCAATCCCGCCAGGCTATCGGTACGGTTTCTGTCGGCGCGGTCGGCACATCGCCAATGGACATGCATGAGATGCTGAACAAAAAAGCGGAAGAACAGGGTGCGTCATCCTATCGCATCATCGAAGCGCGTTCAGGTGACCACTGGCACGCCACCGCTGAGCTCTACAAATAAGTTTTAGTAATAACTGAAAACGTAAATCTCCACTCAACGGCACCAGGCATAAAAATAGCGGTTCAACCCTTCTCGCCGTTGAGTAAAAAACCCTATTCAGGAGTAAAGACTATGAAAACCAAATTGATCATCGCAACCCTCGGTCTGGCATCTGTTCTCTCTTTCGGCGCAAGCGCAGCCGTACAGCAGGTGAATGCCGACCAGGCACAAAATCTACAGCGTATGGGCAGCATCTCCGTAACGTCTGTCACCGGTTCACCGATGGATATCCGTCACGAACTTGCCGCCAAAGCTGAAAAAGCAGGCGCCAGCAGCTATCGCGTCACCGAACTGAATCAGGGTGACCACTGGCATGCAACGGCAGAGCTGTATAAATAAACCCTCGTCGTATCTCATCATACGACTTGCCCCTGGCCTCATGGTCAGGGGCTTTTTTTCATTCAATGCCGCGCGTTAAAGCGCAGCTGTCCTTCAAGCTCTTCTTCCGCCTCATCGAACAGCAATATCAGCGCGCCAAAACGTCTGCGAAGCTTATCGGGCAAATGGATGAACTCAATCTCCAGCGGTAGCGGCAACAGACTGCCGGTAACCACGTCCCACAGCGTATCCAGATTCGTCACGCTTTCCCGTTCAAGATCAAACGCCCGGATAAATTCACGGTAGAAGTCTTCCTGACTGTCGATCTCGTCAAAATCAAACGTATAGGTTTTCATTGCCAGCCACCCAGTCCAGGCGAGCGGCAGATGCCGCCCTGTCTATTATAATCCCCCAATATGCAGGGTTTTAACTTCCAGATATTCTTCCAGCCCCAGCACGGAGCCCTCTCGTCCAAGGCCTGACTCTTTCACGCCGCCAAAAGGCCCCAGCTCCGTGGAGACGGCACACTCGTTAATACCGATCATCCCGCTTTCGATGGCCTGCGAAACGCGGAAGACCCGTGAGAGGTTCTGGGTATAGAAGTAAGCCGCCAGCCCATACGGCGTATTATTGGCGCGCTGGATGACTTCATCTTCCGAGGTAAAACGGAAGCACGCCGCCACCGGGCCAAACGTCTCTTCTTCTGCCAGCTTCATGCCTTCATGGCAGTCGCCCAGTACGGTTGGCATCCAGAAATTCCCGCCAAGCGGATGGGGCTTACCTCCAGCCAGTACGGTTGCGCCCCGGGCAACGGCATCGTCGACATGCTCACGCACCTTGTTGACCGCAGAAGATTCAATCAGCGGCCCGACGACCACGCCCTCCTCAAGACCATTCCCCACCTTCAGCGCACTCACCGCATCGGCAAGTTTATTCACAAATTTGTCGTAGACGGTTTCCTGAATATAAAAACGGTTCACGCTGACGCAGACCTGCCCGGCATTACGGAACTTGTTGGCGATCGCCCCCTTAACCGCTGCGTCGATGTCCGCATCCTCAAAAACGATATACGGGGCATTTCCCCCCAGCTCCATCGAGACTTTTTTCATGGTTTCTGCGGCGTTACGCACCAGCGTTTTGCCGACGGAGGTTGAACCGGTAAAGGAGATTTTACGCACGTCGCGGCTTGCCATGATCGCATCGCTGATTTCATGCGTATTCCCGGCCACGGCGTTGAGAACGCCGTCGGGCACGCCGGCCTGTTTCGCCAGCGTAAGCAGCGCAAAGGCGCTGAGCGGCGTGTTGTTGGCCGGTTTGATCACCCCGGTACACCCCGCGGCCAGCGCCGGGCCCAACTTGCGGGTGAGCATGGCCATCGGGAAGTTCCACGGCGTAATCGCCGCGACTACACCAATGGGTTCACGGGTCGCCAGAATGCGTGAGCCGGGCTTGATCGGCGGAATAATTTCACCGTTCGCGCGTTTGGCCTCTTCGGCAAACCACTGGATAAAGCTGGCGGCGTACTCGACTTCTCCCTCCGCCTCTTTCAGGGGTTTGCCCTGTTCGGTGGTCATTAACCGCCCGAGCCAGCTTTTATTCTCAATAATCAGTTCATACCAGCGGTAGAGAATGGCCGAGCGTTCTTTCGCGGTTTTGGCACGCCATGCCGGGAAGGCCTGGGTAGCCGCTGCGATAGCGTCTTCGGTTTGCGCTTTACCCGCTTTTGCAACTTTAGCAATGACCTCACCGGTCGCGGGGTTCAGCACATCAAAGGTTGTATCCAGCGTTTTCCAGATTCCGTTGACCAGATAACCGGTCTGAAAAAGGATGTGGTCCTGAAGCGCCTGCGTCGTCATGTGTTCTCCCTTTCTGAAATGTAAGAACGTGCTGGAATAAGTATAGCCACAAAAAAACCGACGCTTTTGGCGTCGGTTTTTTTACTTCTGTCAGTTATCGGTGAGGGCATTCTGGTAACGATGCAGCATAAACACCAGCCGTCCTACCGGCTCGGTCACCTGAGGCGGTGCCTCCCAGTGCTTGAGCTTTTCCTGATAGATATCGAGCTCTTCAAGCAGCTGCGTAAAGTAACGACGCCGTTTGTCATCGCTGCTGGCGGAAAGCACGTGATCGGCGGTACGACGCAGCTGGCGGTGCCAGGCCGACAGATCGTCGTTGATCGGCACGGGCGCGTTACGCAGACGCTGGTGCGCGATGATCATGGTTAACGCCAGACGGAACTTCGCGATATCGCCCGGGAACTTGTTCAGCAGTAAAAACAGCTGCTGGTAGAGCGCGGGCAGGTGGTTCTCTTTACGGCGCGCGGTATTGGTTGTCATCGACGACACGGCAGCCGACACGAACTGGTTTAACAGCACGCGGCCCGTTCTTGCCTGCGAATTATCCCGAACCAGCAGTATCACCATCATGGCCAGGAAACAGCCCACCAGCTGACCTAACGCGCTGTCCAGGAACTGGCTGAAATGGAAGGTCATCGGGTTATCGAGCACGATGATGTTAATCGTACTCGCCAGCGCCCCCAGCGATCCCAGGCGCCGCTTTTGTACTTCAATGCCGATAAAGAACGCCATTACCGCCAGGCTAATACAGAGCAGCAGCATGCTCTGTTGCGTCGACGGGATGATGACCAGGAAATAGAGCGCGCCTATCGGCAGGGCGGCAATGGTGCCGTAGAGGAAATCAATGGCGACCATACGCGGGTTAGGCAGACGCATCGCCAGTGCGGTCACGACGGCAATCATCACCATCGCGCCGCTGCCGGACGTCCAGCCCGTCCACAGCCAGAACAGCGTGCCGAGCATGCAGGCAAGCGTCGTACGCCAGAAGTTGACCATGGCGTGATGGCGCTCGGCGGATTCCGCCTTGATCACCACTTCCCCCTGCAGCACCTCTTCTTCCGCCGCGCTGATTTTGGTATTGCCGATCACTCCGCGCTTCAGCAGCAGGTAGCGCGTCGCGGCGCCGACCCAGGTGTAAATCGTTACCGGCGTGTCGCGCTCGCCTGTCCAGGCAATCACCCTGCGCATGCGTTTGAGCTGCTTATGGACGTCCTGCACGGTTTCCACCGGCTCGGCAAACAGTTCGCGGAACGTATCGGTGACCACTTCCGGGCGGGTGTTCTGAATCAGATAGGTTTCACATGCCTGAGTAATTAGCGTCAGAGAGACGGTGTTGAGGGCTTTCAGGCGACGATTCGCACGAGCCCAGCGCGAGGACTCCATGTTAAGGTTGCTGCGCATCCCTTCCAGGGCCTGGGTACGACGTACCAGGCCGCTCCAGGCTTTATCCACCTCCTCGCTGTCGCCATGCTTAATGCAGAGCTGCATCAGCTGATACTGAGCAACAATCAGCGCGTCAAGCTCAAGGTCGACTTCCTGCTTGATGGAGCGCGGGGAGAAAAGCAGGTCAGCGACGATCGCACTAACAATACCAATCACAATCTCGCTGCAGCGCTCAACGGCAAACTGCGGGGCGAGCAGCGGTTCAGACTGAATGGTGATGATAATAATCAGCGCGGTATAGCCCGCCAGCCCCCAGGCGTAGGAGTTCTCCACTTTCACCAGAGACGAGATCCAGGTGCAGAAACCCGCCCAGATACAGCAGACCATCAGCATCAGCAGCGGGGTGCGGATCATCAAAATAATAATGGTCAGCGCCGCGAAACAGCCGATAAACGTCCCGATGATACGCAGCATCCCGCGATAGCGGATCGCGCCAGAATAGGGCTCCCCGCCCGCGGCGAAGGCAGGACCCGCCGCGACAATGGCGGCCGTTAACACCGCCCAGCGAGGAGTTTCAAGCTGGAAGTGGAAGCCGACAAACAGCGCCAGCACGATGGCGCACGCCAGCTTCACGGCGAAGCGAATGTGCTGGCTGGCGATGGAAAAGATACCCATGGCGATTAACCAAACTCGCGCAGGCGGTGGGCAATTTTACGGAAGAACGAGTCCTGGCTGGCATCCCGGTCCTTTTCACCGGTAATCACTACCGTCGCCGTGGTACCCGCAGGCCACAGATTTCCCTGCTGTTCGTCAAGGTGAATGCGCACCGGCACGCGCTGGGCCAGACGCACCCACTCCAGGTTGGAATCTACCGTCGCCATCCCTTTGGTATCGTTAGAACTGCTGGAGTTAGTCACCCCTGCGGCAACGCTGTCGACGGTGCCTTTAAAGACGCGGTTACTGCCCAGCGGCGTAATTTCCGCCCGGAAGCCCGGACGCACGCCTTCCAGCTTGGTCTCTTCCATATAGGCGAGCACGTAGAAGGAGTTCTGTTTAACCAGCGCCACGGCGGTTGAGCCACGGGTAATGAATTCTCCGGCATAGACGTTCAGGTTGGTCACCCAGCCATCGGACGGCGCGCGGATCACGGTGCGCTCCAGATCGAGCTTCGCCAGATCGCGCGTTGCTTGCGCTTTCGCCAGCTGGTGCAGCACGGTTTGCAGCACGTTGTTGGACTGGTCAATCTCTTCGCGGGACATTGCCTGAACGCCCAGCTGATTACGGCGGCCTGCCTCGCGGCGTTTCTCCGCAGCCAGCGCCTGGTAATAGGCCACGTCCGCCTCCGCCTCTTCCAGCGCTTTCTGGTAACGAGGCTGGTCGATGGTGAACAGGACCTGATCTTTCTTCACCAG
Source organism: Enterobacter sp. KB-221C9 (assembly GCF_041320715.1). NCBI lineage: Bacteria > Pseudomonadati > Pseudomonadota > Gammaproteobacteria > Enterobacterales > Enterobacteriaceae > Enterobacter > Enterobacter sp. KB-221C9. Next base: position 38,426 of record NZ_JBGIWG010000005.1, on the reverse strand, counting down.
CTGGTTGTCATGGACGTTGACCGCCGTGATAAGACCGGCCACGTCAGGGGCTATTGCCACCACATCGGCGCTGAAGCGTGCATCACGCGTCCACGGTGATTCGGTGTAATAAACCCAGGCGCGGAAAATAGCGATGAAGGCGAGGATAACCAGCGCCATCGTGATGGCAGTGCGGGAGATTTTTCTTGTTAGCGTTTTCACATCAACCTCAGACAAACATGCGCGATATCAGGTAAAACAGGCAGCAATACAGCGCGGTATTGAACAATGCAGGGTGCCAGACGAAATCGTAGATCCCGGTAGGGACCAGCACCTTGCGCACCAGCCAGAAGATCGCCAGTGATAAAAGAAGCTCGAAAAATATCGGTGGGAACGACAGACCGAACACCACGATAACGGGAAACAGACTCATGTTGACCTTGATAAGAGAGAGTGCAGGCTTCAGAATTTTTAAGCGCACGCCACCGCAGGAGAGCAAGAAACGCCGGGCGAGAATGGCGCAGCCGTTATGTAATTAATAATATATTAACGTAACTGTTATGCTGTTATCTATAATATGTGATCTAAATCACTTTTAAGCCAGAGTGAACAATGGAACGTTTAAAACGCATGTCGGTCTTCGCCAAAGTGGTTGAGCTGGGCTCGTTTACCGCCGCTGCCCGCCAGCTTCAGATGAGCGTCTCATCCATCAGCCAGACGGTGTCCAAACTGGAAGATGAGCTTCAGGTCAAGCTGCTCAACCGCAGTACCCGCAGCATTGGGCTGACGGAAGCGGGTAAAATTTACTATCAGGGCTGTCGCCGCATGCTGCTTGAAGTGCAGGATGTTCACGAACAGCTCTATGCCTTCAATAACACCCCCATCGGCACGCTGCGCATCGGGTGTTCTTCAACTATGGCACAAAATGTTCTCGCTGCCATGACCGCGGAAATGCTGAAAGAGTACCCTGGGCTGACCGTCAATCTGGTGACGGGTATCCCGGCGCCGGACCTGATTGCCGACGGCCTGGACGTGGTGATCCGCGTCGGTGCGTTGCAGGATTCCAGCCTGTTCTCGCGCAGGCTGGGCAGCATGCCGATGGTGGTCTGTGCCTCGAAAAGCTATCTGGCGCAGTACGGCGTTCCGGAGAAGCCCGCCGATCTCACCAACCACTCGTGGCTGGAATACAGCGTGCGGCCCGATAATGAATTCGAGCTGATTGCCCCGGAAGGGATCTCCACCAAACTGCTGCCGGAAGGGCGGTTTGTCACCAACGATCCAATGACTATTTCGCGCTGGCTGGTGGCCGGTGCCGGGATCGCCTACGTGCCGTTAATGTGGGTGATCAACGAGATCAACAGCGGCGTGCTGGAGATCCTCTTCCCGCGCTACCAGTCCGATCCGCGTCCGGTCTACGCCCTGTATACCGAAAAAGACAAACTCCCGCTCAAGGTACAGGTGTGTATTAACTATCTGACCGAGTATTTTGTGGACGTGGCGGAGCTGTTTCAGGGGATGCGGGGAAGAAGGAAGGAATAGTCAATTTAACGCTGAAAATATATGAGCGATGAATATTTCCAGGATGAAACCCCTCTGCATTCTGGAATATTCCTTCGTCACTATCAGTAATAGCGAATTGACACTGCCGCCGCCTGCCCTTTACCTTAATAAGAGCCTGTCTTTCAGGCTGTTATTAATTTGTTGCTAATTTGAATAATAAAATGTATTTCGCAGGATGACATTAAACAAGGAAAAGAAATGAATCTATTTGAACAAACACCGCCTTCACGCAGGCGCTATGGACTCGCCGCGTTCATTGGTTTAATTGCAGGGATTGTCTCCGCGTTTGTCAAATGGGGAGCCGAGGTGCCTCTTCCACCACGCAGCCCCACCGATTTATTCACCGGCGCATGCGGGCCTGAGCAATTAATAAGAGCCGCAAGCCAGATTGACTGTTCACGTAATTTTTTAAATCCTCCCTATGTATTTTTACGCGACTGGCTGGGCGTGGCCGATCCTAACGCGGCGGTTTATACATTTGCCGGACATATATTTAACTGGGTCGGCGTGACGCATATTATCTTCTCTATCGTCTTCGCTGTTGGATATTGTGTCGTTGCTGAAGTCTTCCCGAAAATTAAACTCTGGCAGGGTTTGCTGGCGGGTGCGTTAGCTCAGCTCTTTGTGCATATGATCTCCTTCCCGCTGATGGGTCTGACGCCACCGCTGTTTGAGCTGCCGTGGTATGAACACGTGTCAGAGATCGTGGGCCATCTGATCTGGTTCTGGTCGATCGAAATCATTCGTCGTGACTTGCGTAACCGCATCACCCACGAGCCGGATCCGGAGATACCGCTGGGTAACTTACGTTAAAAAAAAGGCGCTACATCAGTAGCGCCCTTTTTTTATGCAGGGTCAGGTCAGGCTGTTCCGCCCACCGTCAGGTTGTCCACTTTCAGCGTTGGCTGGCCCACGCCAACCGGCAGGCTCTGGCCCTCTTTACCGCAGACGCCCACGCCGTTATCCAGCTTCAGATCGTTGCCGACCATGGAGATCTGCTGCATGGCTTCAATACCGGAGCCAATCAGCGTCGCGCCTTTCACCGCTTTGGTCACTTTGCCTTTCTCGATCAGATACGCTTCTGACGTGGAGAAAACAAACTTACCGGAGGTGATGTCCACCTGGCCGCCGCCAAAGTTTGGCGCAAAGATACCGTAATCAACGGATTCGATAATCTCCTGCGGCGTGGATTTGCCTGGCAGCATGTAAGTGTTGGTCATGCGCGGCATCGGCAGGTGCGCGTAAGATTCACGGCGTCCGTTGCCCGTCGGCGCTACGCCCATCAGGCGCGCGTTGAGTTTGTCCTGCATGTAGCCTTTCAGCACGCCGTTTTCGATCAGCACGTTGTACTGGCCCGGGGTGCCTTCATCGTCGATAGAAATCGAGCCGCGGCGATCGAGCATGGTGCCGTCATCCACCACGGTACACAGTTCGGAGGAGACGAGCTGCCCAATCTGACCGCTGAACACGGACGTCCCGCGACGGTTAAAGTCGCCTTCCAGACCGTGACCCACCGCTTCATGCAGCAGCACGCCCGGCCAGCCAGCGCCCAGCACCACCGGGAATGAGCCCGCCGGCGCCGCGACGGCATTCAGATTCACCAGCGCCATGCGCACGGCTTCTTTTGCCCACGCGTCAGCGCGTGCTTCACCGTCAACGTCGCCCAGGAACCAGTCATAGCCGAAACGACCGCCGCCGCCGCTTGAGCCGCGCTCGCGTTTGCCGTCGTCATCGACCTGCACGCTGATGGAGAGACGCACCAGCGGGCGAACATCTGCCGCCAGGGTACCGTCCGTTGCCGCAACCAGAATCAACTCATACACACCGCTCAGGCTGGCAGAAACTTCCTGCACGCGTTTGTCCGCCGCGCGGGCGACTTTGTCCACGCGACGCAGGATATCCAGCTTCTCTTCACGGCTCATGCTCTGCAGCGGATCGATGCTGGTATAGAGCGCAGAGTGCTGCACTTCTCCCAGGGTTTTCACGCGACCATCGCCGGTATCACGCACAATGGTACGCGCGGCCTGCGCGCTCTGCTCAAGTGCGGTGAGGCTAATCTGATCGGCATAGGCAAAACCGGTTTTCTCGCCGCTGACGGCACGGACGCCGACGCCCTGGTCGATGTTGTAGGAGCCATCTTTGATGATGCTGTCTTCTAAAACCCAGGATTCGTGATAGCTCGACTGGAAATAAAGGTCGCCGTAGTCGAGACGGCGTTCGGTCAGTTGACCAAGAATGGAGAACAGGTCCTGATGGCTCAGGCCGTTCGCTGCGAGCAAATGTTCACTTACCAGGTTCAGACTCATCGTATTGCTACTCGTTCGTTGCCGCCCGTGGCGGTATAAAGATCGTATTTATTGAGAGTGAGGCAATTACCTGCCCACGTCAAATCATTGCTGTGCTTCTTTGCGCGGCTGGCGCAGCACCTCGTTAATCTGCGGTTTATCTACCGGACCGGTAATGCGGTAGCGCAGAATGGAGACCTTGCTCCAGAGTGGACCCAGCACTTTACTGGCGGCAAACACCGCCGCACCGACAATCGGGTTCACCACAAAGGCCGCCGCAACGCCCACGCTTGCGGAAATTTCCGGTGCCACCACGGCTTCCATATCCAGCTCGCGCCGCACGAGGTTGACGGAGCCTTTCATGGCGATATCCGCTTCCAGGCCATCCACCAGCGTGTCGTCCGTGTGCAGAACGCCGTCCTTGATCCACGCCGTGCTGCGGATGGAATCGTAGTAGAAACCTTCGCTGAAGGTATCGCTGAAATCGAAGCGCAGCTTGCGCAGCAGCGCGTCAAAACTCAGCAGGCGCAAGATCTGCCCGGCGCGCCCCGTGCTTACGTCGGCAATTTCACCTTTGCCAAAGTGGGTTTTCAGAATGCCGTTCAGCGAGGCCTCATCCGGCTTCCACGGGGCGTCACGCCAGTGAAGATCGTAATCGACGTCAAATGACGAGCCGCGCAGCGGCGTGCTGATACCAAAGAAATTGGCTGCCGCGTCCAGCTTGTTGCCTTTAATGTCACCCTTCAGGGAGGTTCGCTGCTCGCCCGGGTTATTCACCCATTCCCCCGCGGCCGTCATGCGGCCAAAGCCGGTATCAACCAGGCCGCCGGAGAGCGTAAGCGTATTTGCCTGGATGGTGAAATCACCGTCGATACGGCCATATTTCTGCCCCCACAGCCAGCATTCCGCACAGCGCAGCTGGAGATCGGGCCAGCCGCTAAAATCGACGCGGGTGGTATGGCTCAGCGGCGACGTCTCTGCCGGTTTGTCTTTCCCGCTCGCGGCGCTTGCCGGGTTGTAGTAGAGGTAGCGGATCGCCGCCTGCCACGGCGCGTGATTGCGCATGGTCAGCGTACCGTTGATCTCTCTGCCCTGGGCCTCCACCTTCGTGCCGTTAGCGCCAGGCTGCGAGACAATGCTCAGGTTGTTCCACTGCTGCCCGCCCAGCATCAGCGACGGCGTACGTACGGTAATGGCCTGCGGGAACTGGGCGGTTTCATCAACGTTTTGCCCAACCCCTTTCTGGAACAGCGCCAGCCACTCTGCACCGTCCATTGGCGGGAGGTTCAGCTCAATGCCCGGCTGCTCCGGCAGCGGCGGCGTGGAGCGGCTATCCGTTGTCCAGATGGCTTTGTCGAGGGTGAGCTTGCGGTTAAGCAGCCAGCGGCTGTTGAAGTGGTTTGTCCCACCCGCGCTGCCGGTCAGCTCGAAGCTGTTCAGGTTGCCATCGACGTTCAGCTTTACCGGCAGCGGCTGTCCGGACTGTTTATCCAGCGGCGCAGGCAGCTGGCTGTGAAGGTTTTTCAGATCGCCCGTGATGTCGACCTTATACCGGGCACCCGCGTGATAAGGCAGGTCGATTGCCACTTTACCCTGCCAGGCAACTGAGCCCTCTACGGACTTCTCCATGGGCTTCGGCAGGACGTCCATACGTGATGGCTGCCAGTTACCGTCCAGATTGACGGCCACCTGATAAGCCTTTTCACCCTCGGTGGTCGTGAAGTCAATATTCACGGGCTGATTAAACCAGCTGGCCGTAAGCGGCTCGCTCTTCAGGTTACCGTTCTCAAAGCTGAACTGCCCGCTGAGATTTTTCAGCGTGCTCTCAAGAGGCTTGATGAACAGGCTGTTGTTCTTCAGACGGACGTCGCCTTTGGCGGTGGTCATCTCCCCGTCCAGCGGGATATCAAGATGTAAGCGAGCATTCACATCGCCATCAAGCTGCAGCTGTTGAAGCGTCGCCGCCAGCGACTCTTTCAGCGGTGTCTCCTCAAAGTACGGTCCCACCGCTTTGCCGGGACCGTTGATGTCGGCATCAATCAGCAGCTTCTCTTTTGAGTAGTCCGGGATGTTGGCCGTCAGGTTGCTGGCCGTCACGCCGCCCAGCGCTACGCTGTCGGACTTCATCCATAGTCCGTCATTGAGGAAGTTGAGTTCGATATCCAGGTCTTTCAGCGCGGGCCAGCCGGGCTGGAAAGCGAAGGTCGCGTTATGCAGCGGCACCAGCACCTGGAACTGGCCTTCATTATGTTTGTACGGGAAAAGATGCGGATTACCGCCGTAGACCAGCGTGGCATTGTCCGCCTGACCGCCCTGAATCGCGCCGCTGAGATAGTCTACCAGGGCTTTTCCCATCAGGTTTTCCGGGAAGTAGCGCCAGGCCTGAGAGCCGTCATCGGTGCTGATCCCGGCCAGAATGCCCAGCCACGGCTCATCACCTTCAGGCTGCAGATAGCGGAAATCGCCGCGCGCGTGTAACGCTTTGGCTTTCACATCGATATGGCGGCCATCAAGCTGGAAACCCTTGTCGTTACGGAGCCAGTTAAGCACCGCGCTGCCCTGTTCGATTTCCAGCGGCGCGCGGAAGACCGTCTCGTAAGGCATTTTGGCGTCGTGCATATCAACCGTCAGCCTGCCGTTTTCCACGCTGCCTTCCAGCTTGCCGCTAAAGTGCTCTGCCCCGGGCAGCAGCTTCCACTGCTTCCAGGCAAGATCTTTCCACGCTGCCTGGAAGCGGGTTTTTTCCGTCGCCTGGAGCGGGATATCCAGCGCCAGGGCGTCTATTTTCCCGCTCGGCTGCGTTGCCAGCCAGATCTCGCCCAGGTCCGGAGATATCTTTGCCGCCATCGAGCGCAGGCCTTCAATGGCAGCCAAATCGAGGTTGCTGGCGCGGATGCGCAGCTCGTCGCTGCGTTTACTGGCCGCGCCGCCAACGTCCTGCTCCGGCATCCAGGCCAGCGTCAGCGCACCGCGCGGCCACGGCTTGTCGTCCATGGTGATGCGGGTATCGGGAATGGCAAACTGCCAGCCCTCTTTCTCCTGCGTCACGTGCGCGGTGAGGTTATCGACGGAAAGCTGATGCTGCTGTTTTTCGCCTTTCCAGCTTGCGCCCCCCTGCTTGAGCCAGATATCGCCGCTGGCAAATTCGCCTTTGGTCAGGGTCAGCCAGCCTTCAAGGCTGAAACGGGCAGTCTCCAGCTGCATATTTTGCTGGATCCAGTCGCCCAGCCACGGCTTCACGTCCACATCGTCGGCCTGCAGCCAGACTTTGCCGTTGTTTAACAGGCCGTCGTCGTCCCGCAGATCCATACGCACCTGCATCACGCCGTGCTGGCCGTTCAGGCTTGAGAGATTGACCTGCCCCTCGGCGCGGTGACGTTCTTTACCGTTGAGCCAGGTCAGCTGAGGGATCGCCAGTTCGGCGCGCTGGCCGGAAAGGGTAATAAAGCTCACTTCGCTGTCGCGCAGATCGAAATGATCGAACTGGCGGAGGAAAAGATCGCTGAAGCGGTTGGCTTCAAGACCCTGACCGCTATCGCCGCCGGACAGTGGCGTATTGGTCAGGAACTGGAGTTGATAAAAGGTGAGATCGCGAAACTGCCAGCGCAGATGCAGCAGGCTTTGCCAGACGTCCAGCGCCAGGGTTACGCGTTTGATTTTGAGGTGGCCGCCATCTTTCAGGCTGGCGTTGATATCCCGGACATCGAGCGTCGGGCCAAAATTCTGCCAGTTAGCGCTAATCTGACTTACGTTCACCGGCACGCCGGTGGTGGATTCGATTTTAGCCAGCAGCTGCGGACGCCAGCTGTCCAGATGCGGTAATACGAGGCGTAGCCCGCTCACGAGCAACGCGACAATCACGACCAGCGTTGCCCCTGTAAGCAATAAAATCCCCGGCAATCGCCTCACGCATCTCTCCTTGTCAGCTTTCGTCACGCAGCGTACTGCGTCTTACATCATCACGACGTCAAACTGCTCCTGGTTATAGAGCGGTTCAATTTGTACTTTTACCTGTTTGCCGACAAAGATTTCCACTTCCGCCAGCGCGTGCGACTCTTCGCCTTTCAGCGCTTCAGCCACCGCAGGGGAAGCATAGACCAGAAAACGATCGGAGTCGTAGGCATGATGAACACGGACGATTTCACGCATAATTTCGTAGCAGACGGTCTCAACCGTCTTTACCGTTCCGCGTCCATGGCAGGTTGGGCATTCATTACACAGCACATGCTCAACGCTTTCACGGGTGCGCTTACGCGTCATTTCCACCAGCCCCAGCTGTGAGAAGCCGTTGATGCTGGTTTTCACGCGATCTTTACTCAGCGCCTGCTCAAGCGAGTGCAGCACGCGGCGACGATGGTCTTCATTACTCATATCGATGAAGTCGATGATGATAATGCCGCCCAGATTGCGCAGACGAAGCTGGCGCGCAATCGCCTGCGTGGCTTCGATGTTGGTGTTGAAGATGGTGTCATCCAGGTTGCGATGGCCGACAAACGCACCGGTGTTAATATCGACGGTGGTCATCGCTTCGGTCTGATCGATGATCAGATAGCCGCCTGACTTCAGCTCGACCTTACGCTCCAGCGCACGCTGGATCTCGTTTTCGACATCATAGAGATCGAAGATTGGCTGACGCCCTGAATAATGCTCCAGCAGGCCAGGCATCTCCGGGATGTACTCGGCGGTAAATTCTAGCAGTGCTTCATAGGTCAGGCGCGAGTCCACGCGAATGCGGTCGAGCTGGGCATCAGCAAAGTCACGCAGTACGCGCTGAGCAAGCGCCAGTTCACCGTAGAGCTGGTAGCGGGTCTGGTTGCGTTTTTTACGCTCCATCACTTTGGTCCAGACGCGCTTCAGGTAAGCCGCATCCGACGCCAGATCTTCTTCGCTGATCCCTTCCGCAGCGGTACGGATGATAAAGCCACCCTGCTCATCGCAGTAGGCGCTGACCACTTTCTTCAGACGCTCGCGCTCGGTTTCGCTCTCAATACGCTGCGAAACGCCCACGTGCGACGCGCCGGGCATAAAGACCAGATAGCGGGAAGGTAAGGTGATGTCGGTGGTCAGACGGGCGCCTTTGGTGCCGAGGGGATCTTTCACCACCTGCACCATCAGATCCTGTCCCTGACGTACCAGCTCAGAAATATCGCGCACGGCAAACTGCTTTTGCTCTTCGCCCGCGACGCACTCGGTGTGCGGCATGATATCGGAGGCATGTAAAAATGCCGCCTTATCCAGTCCAATATCTACAAAAGCCGCCTGCATACCCGGTAGTACACGACTGACACGACCTTTGTAGATATTGCCTACTATTCCGCGCCGCGCTTCACGCTCAATATGAATTTCCTGAAGAATGCCACCATCAATATAGGCCACACGGGTTTCCGATGGCGTTACGTTTACCAACAATTCAGCCGTCATAATTATCCCTTCCCTCACGCAGTGAGTTAAAATTGCTCAGCAACTCATACGTTTCCACCAGCGGTAAGCCGACTACGGCGTGATAGCTGCCATTAATCTTCCTGACAAAACAGCCACCCAGCCCCTGAATACCGTATGCACCTGCTTTATCCATTGGTTCACCGCTGGCAATATAAGCGGCAATCTCGTCGTCGGTAAGTACTCTGAACGTCACATCCGTCACCACCAGGCAATCCAGCACATGCTGGCTGTCAGCCAGCGCGACGGCCGTCATCACCTGATGCGTATGTCCGGACATTTTGCGCAGCATGCGCGCCGCATGATCGGCGTCGCGCGGTTTCTCAAGCACTTCACCGTTCAGAATAACGATGGTATCTGCTCCCAGCACGGGAAGATCGCGTGGCACACTGGCCACGCCCGCCTGCGCTTTCTCGCGCGCCAGGCGAGACACGTACTGTTGAGCGCTTTCGCCCTCAGCACGTTTTTCTTCAATGCCGGTCACGATGCGTTCAAAAGAAACCCCTAGCTGCGTCAGGAGTTCCTGACGGCGCGGGGAGCCGGAAGCGAGATACAAAGACGTCATAGAAACCTTTTATTGCACAGCAAACTGCTGGCGAACCTTACGCATCAGCAGGAATAACCATGGCCAGAGCACACCGTTTACTACACTACTCCAGAACACTTCCGGTCGGAAAGAGACGTTGATCACTAAAAACTCTGCCCAGAAAACAACGATATCCGCAGCGAGCGACAATAGCATCACCACCAGGGCCTGTTGCCAGAGCGCAAGGTTACGAAAGAGCTGGAATTTGAGTGCGACGAGGTACGCAATAATGCTCATGGACAAGGCGCGTACGCCAAGCGTAGAGCCGCTAATGAGATCCAGTATGGCACCCATCACGAAACCTGTGCCGACATTTACGCGATGCGGCAGGGCAAGGATCCAGTAGAGTAAAATGAGCAATACCCAGTTTGGCCGGAAAACGAGAATGTCATCCGGCCAGGGCATCACTTGCAGTAACAGTGCAATGAGAAACGAGAGCCAGATGACCCAGCGCCCCTGGCTACGATAGCTTGCCACTACTGCCCTCCCGAAGAGAGTTTAGGCGGTGGCGGCGCATCCGGCAGCGGCTGCGTTAACCCTGTGGCCGGCGCCGGTACTGGCGCAGGCGGCCCCATGGAATCCGCAGGCGGGAGAACCTGCGGCATCATCTGCATCAGGCGCTCATTTGCTACGCGATGCACCTCTTCAGGCGTCATCGGATTAGCACCGTTACGATCGGCGCCCCACAGCAGCAGCAGATAGCGCAGACGCTGCAAACCGGCGGTTGGACGCGCCTGAATCACGGTATAGGCACGCTGAGTATCCAGCTTGACCGAAGAGACCACCGCAACCGGATAGCCTTCAGGGAAGCGTCCACCCAGGCCGGACGTCACCAGAACGTCGCCCACGCGGATATCCGTGTTAGCCGGCAGGTGTTCCAGCTGCAGGTCGTCCGTACAGCCGTTACCGGCCGCAATCACGCGGATGTCGTTGCGCAGGACCTGGATCGGCAGCGCATGCGTGGCATCGCAAATCAGCAGCACGCGGCTGGTCAGTTTGGCCACGGCAACAACCTGGCCCACGACGCCTTTATCACTGATAACAGGCTGACCTTCATACACCCCGTTCACGCTCCCTTTGTCGATCACAACCTGATCGCTGTAGGGGTCGTTCACGGTGGAGATTACCTGCGTGACCATTTTCTGCTCATCCTGACGCAGCGGCGAGCCGAGCAGTTCACGCAGACGCGCGTTTTCCTGCTTGTATTGCCCCAGCATCAGCAGTTCGCTGTTTTTCAGCAGCAGTTCCTGACGTAATGCCCGGTTTTCGAGTTCGAGTTGGTCGCGCGAAGACAGCGTTTGAGAAACGGAGTCGAGCAGTTCACGGGGACCATTTGAAACAAAGTAGAAAGGACTGACGGCGGTATCCATGTACGTTCTGATCTGGCTGAACGTACCGAGGCGGCTATCGGCAATAATGACCCCAAGCGCAACCAGAACCGCCAGGATGAGGCGAAACTGTAGCGATGGGCCACGGCTAAAAATTGGCTTCATAGGCTATGCGTATTCTCGCGTCAGAGAGAAAGGGTAGCAAATTGCTACCCTCTCAAACTCGACTACTCTTCGCTGAACAAATCGCCGCCGTGCATGTCGATCATTTCCAGCGCCTTGCCACCACCACGGGCGACGCAAGTCAGTGGATCTTCTGCAACTACGACAGGAATACCTGTCTCTTCCATTAACAGGCGGTCGAGGTTACGCAGCAGCGCACCACCACCGGTCAGAACCATACCGCGCTCGGAGATATCGGACGCCAGCTCTGGTGGACACTGTTCCAGCGCAACCATTACCGCGCTCACGATGCCCGTCAGTGGTTCCTGCAGTGCTTCCAGAATTTCGTTGGAGTTCAGGGTAAAACCGCGTGGAACACCTTCAGCCAGGTTACGACCGCGTACTTCGATCTCGCGCACTTCATCGCCCGGATACGCAGAGCCGATTTCGTGTTTGATACGCTCTGCGGTGGCTTCACCGATCAGAGAGCCGTAGTTACGGCGCACATAATTAATGATGGCTTCATCGAAGCGGTCACCACCGATACGTACGGAAGAGGAGTACACCACGCCGTTCAGAGAGATAACAGCCACTTCAGTGGTACCACCACCGATATCCACCACCATAGAACCGGTAGCTTCGGAAACAGGCAGGCCAGCACCGATGGCCGCAGCCATTGGCTCTTCAATCAGGAACACTTCACGTGCACCTGCCCCCTGGGCAGATTCACGGATTGCGCGACGTTCTACCTGGGTTGCGCCAACCGGCACACACACCAGAACACGCGGGCTTGGACGCATGAAGCTGTTGCTGTGAACCTGCTTGATGAAGTGCTGAAGCATTTTTTCAGTCACGAAGAAGTCGGCGATAACGCCGTCTTTCATTGGGCGAATGGCGGCGATGTTGCCAGGGGTACGACCCAGCATCTGCTTCGCGTCATGACCCACAGCGGCCACGCTTTTCGGCGAGCCCGCACGATCCTGACGAATGGCCACAACGGAAGGCTCATTCAATACGATGCCTTGTCCTTTTACATAAATAAGGGTATTCGCGGTACCCAGGTCAATGGACAGGTCATTGGAAAACATGCCACGAAATTTTTTCAACATACTAAGGGATAATCCTGAAAGCTGGGGCGGAAAACAAAATCCGCTTACTTTACCAACCACACGCAGCAGCGACAAGGCGCAAAAATCATCTGCAACGGTGAAAATTTGTGCAGTACGTTTCCTGATGTTACAAACTATCCCCTGACTCCCTCAGGGCTGAGTAAACAGTAGCGTTCCCCACTGACGTTTGTAACCCGTTACAGGTCGTTCACTGGCTTTTTGCTCGACATACTCAAAGCTACAGGCGCGATATTCTACGTGAAAACAGCGTAAACGGCAGGTCAAACCGAGTATCTTTGCAAATATTTTTTCACGTTGGTGTCAAGCGGTTGAGAGGCAGCAAAAAAATCCCCCTGACCACCCATCACACCGCGCTCTGTTAACATCTGCCATTCGCTTCTGGAGCGCACGCCCGCGGCAAATACTTGTGTTCGCGTTCCCTTGCATGCTTCAACCAGACTCTGTACCAGCAGCTGGTTTTCCGTACGCTTCTCAATATTCCTTACCAGCCCCGGATGTAGCTTTAATAACTCCACATCCAGCTCCTTGATCCAGTTGGTACTGACCAGCGTTAAACCTGCCTGCGTCACCGCTACACGCGCACCAAGCGCATTGATCAAACGTACCACCGGACGTAACCGGCTGATGTGTTGACCTACGTCGGCCTCAGCAAGTTCAAAAATAATGTGTTTGCGTTGCGATTTTTCGCATTGCATTAATGTATCACGTAGCCAGCGCTGAAAACGTGGGCGTATTAACGACTCCACGGTGACCTGTAACGCCAGGTTTTCTTCAGGCCAGAAGGATAAAAACGGAATCAGCCGGGTAATTTGCTGGCGGTCATACTCTTCAGACAGGCCAAATTGCAGCACCATCGGCAGATATTCCGCAGAAATAACCTCTTCCGCGCCGTCAAAAATACGACACATCAGTTCACGGTGATGAACGTTGCCGTTTTTCATGACCGCGGGTTTTTGATAAATACGTGGCCCGCCGCGGCTGAGCATTTGCTCAATCAGCGTTCGCCAGCGCACGTTGCCGCGCCCTTTTTCCGGCAGCGAGTCATCATAAACCGCCCACCCGTTCGCCCCCTGCAACACGGCGTTGCGGGTAGCGGCTTCCGCATGTTCCATCACCTGTTCTGTGGATTGTCCGCCGCGCCAGGCGCAGATCCCCATGTGGACCATATCGTCCCTGTCGAGCATTTTGCTCTGCGGCAGCGCATCCACCGCCTTCAGCAGCTGGCTGGCGATGCTTTCCGATTCCTTCAGCGTGCGGTGAGGCAACAATACGGCAAAGTCGCTGCGGTGATAGCGGGCCAGCAGCGCGCCCGGGTAGCGCATAATAAAGGTGGAGAGCAGGTTGATCAGCGTAAAGAGGTTTTCTTCCGCGACCCGCTGTCCCCAGGTGTCGCGCAGGAGATCGAAATCGGGCAGGCGGATCATCATCACTACCCCGTGTGTCCCCACTTTTTCTGAATCGTCGAGCAGCGTGGCGAGCTGATTATCAAAGAAAAGACGGTTGTTAAGGCCGGTTTTATTATCCTGCGCCGCATAAGAGCGGATCAGCGTATCCATACGGCTGCGCTGGTCGCTGGCAAACTGGATTTCGGAGAGCAGGGTATCCAGCGCGCTGCTGGCGCGCGACGGCCACTCGTGGACGGAGCCACGCACCTGCGGGCCGCGTTCACCGTTAAGGATCCGTACAGAGCGCATCTCCAGCAGCTCCTGACCGGAGAGCTGGCGGCGCAGCCAGCGAACCGCGAGAAAGATCAGCAGGACGATAAACGCAACGGCGACGGTGAGCGGCGCGGTGGTCATCATGGAACGGAAATAGCTCGCCATCGGATCGAGGTAGACCATGCGTATGGTCATCCCCGGATTTTTAAGGGAGTGTACCGTCACTTCCCGATACTGGCTCACCACGCCCGCAGGCAAATAACTTCCCGACCGTTCGTGGCTTAAAACACGATGCTTTCCCTGCTGAATGTCGATCTGAACAATATCAACAGGTACCATCAACTCATCGAGCTCGCGGGACAGCGCCGGCAGCGGCGTCGTCAGCAGACGCGTATCAATCACCGAGGCAACAGACTGTACCCGGTTGACCAGCTTGTCCTGAATGGCGTTGTAAAAGCTCAGGGAGCAGCCCAGAAGGGTGACAAAAATGGTAAGCCCCGTCAGCAAGGTGATAAAAGCCGAGAACTTCGTCGTTAATCGCATCCTTGAGATTACTCCGTGGGTTGATGGGGTAGCGAGTAAGCGCTAACTAGCATTTCAAATGCGGCATACTACCAAATCGGGCGTATCTGGCAATTTATTGCGTTAAATCGGCACTGCGTTTCCCTGAGCGAGTATAGTCTTCAGAAATTATTTTCCAATCATCTGAGTCGAGAGGACCCCGTATGCAGGCTTTGATCTTAGAACAGCAGGATGGCAAAACGCTTGCCTCAGTGCAGGCGGTAGAAGAGAGTCGCCTGCCGGAAGGCGAAGTAACCGTCGACATCGACTGGTCCAGTTTAAATTATAAAGATGCGCTGGCGATTACCGGTAAGGGTAAAATCATCCGAAATTTCCCTATGGTGCCAGGTATTGATTTCGCTGGCCGGGTTCATACCAGCGAAGATCCGCGTTTCCACGCGGGCCAGCAGGTGCTGCTTACCGGCTGGGGCGTAGGTGAAAATCACTGGGGCGGGCTGGCAACGCAGGCGCGCGTGAAGGGCGAGTGGCTGGTGCCAATGCCGAAAGGTATGGATGGCCGCAAGGCGATGATCGTCGGCACGGCAGGCTTTACCGCCATGCTGTGCGTGATGGCGCTGGAAGATGCGGGTATTCGCCCTGAGTCGGGTGAAATTGTCGTCACCGGCGCCAGCGGCGGCGTGGGCAGTACGGCAGTCGCGCTGCTGCACAAGCTGGGCTATCAGGTCGCTGCGGTTTCCGGCCGTGAAAGTACCCATGATTATCTGCGCCAGCTCGGCGCCAGCCGCATTCTCAGCCGCGACGAATTTGCCGAAACCCGTCCGCTGGAAAAACAGGTTTGGGCAGGGGCGGTGGATACCGTCGGAGACAAAGTGCTGGCGAAAGTCCTGGCGCAGATGAACTACGGCGGCTGCGTGGCAGCCTGCGGTCTGGCGGGCGGATTTGCCCTGCCAACCACCGTGATGCCATTTATTCTGCGTAACGTACGCCTGCAGGGTGTGGATTCCGTGATGACCCCGCCTTCCCGTCGTCATGAAGCCTGGGAACGGCTGGTACGCGATCTGCCTGAATCTTTCTATACCCAGAGCGCAACGGAGATAACCCTCAGCCAGGCGCCGGAATACGCCAGTAAGATCATGGACAACCAGTTCCACGGTCGTGCGCTGGTAAAAATCGCCTAATCTTCAAATTTTCGTGACATATTCGCGCGAATCCCTCTCCTCCGTCATGCTTAGAAAAACGCATGACGGAGGATGCCATGAAAAACCGAAAACTGACGGAAGCCGACGTAACGTCTGAATCTGTCTTTATGCTACAGCGCCGCCAGATCCTGAAAATGCTTGGCATCAGCGCCACTGCCCTGACGCTCTCTCCGGCGGCCCACGCCGACCTGCTCGACTGGTTTAAAGGCAACGATCGGCCGAAGGCCCCTTCCGGCGCCCCGCTCACCTTTACCAAACCCGCCCAATGGCAAAACAAACTGACGCTCACGCCGGAAGATAAAGTCACCGGCTACAACAACTTCTACGAATTTGGTCTCGATAAGGCCGATCCTGCCGCGAACGCGGGAAGCCTCAAAACCGATCCGTGGACGCTGAAGATTGATGGCGAAGTGGCGAAACCCCTGACGCTGGACCACCACGATCTCACCACCCGTTTCCCGCTCGAAGAACGTATCTATCGCATGCGCTGCGTGGAAGCGTGGTCGATGGTGGTGCCGTGGATCGGCTTCCCGCTGCATAAACTGCTGGCGATGGTTGAGCCCACCAGCAACGCAAAATATGTCGCTTTCCAGACGCGCTATGCGCCGGACGAGATGCCAGGGCAGAAAGATCGGTTTATCGGCGGCGGGCTTGAGTATCCGTATGTGGAAGGGTTACGCCTCGATGAAGCGATGCACCCTCTTACCCTGTTGACCGTCGGCGTTTATGGCAAAGCGCTTCCGCCGCAGAACGGTGCCCCCATCCGTTTAACCGTACCGTGGAAATATGGTTTCAAAGGGATTAAATCTATCGTCAGCATTAAGCTTACCCGCGAGCGTCCGCCAACCACCTGGAATCTGGCGGCTCCGGACGAATACGGCTTCTTCGCCAACGTGAACCCGCACGTGGATCATCCGCGCTGGTCGCAGGCAACCGAGCGGTTTATTGGTTCCGGCGGTGCGCTGGACGTGAAGCGCCAGCCGACGCTGCTGTTTAACGGCTATGCGGATGAAGTGGCCTCGCTTTACCGTGGTCTCAATTTACGGGAGAACTTCTGAGTGCGTTTAACGGCAAAACAGATTACCTGGCTGAAAGTGCTGCTGCATCTGGCCGGGCTGCTTCCTTTTATATGGCTGTTCTGGGCCGCCAGCCAGGGGCTCTTTAGCGCAGACCCGGCGAAGGATATCCAGCATTTTACCGGTCGGATGGCTCTGAAATTTTTGCTGGCCACCTTGCTCGTCTCGCCGCTGGCGCGCTACGCTAAACAGCCATTATTGATACGTACCCGTCGGCTGTTAGGGCTATGGTGTTTTGCCTGGGCGACGCTGCATCTCACCAGCTATGCCCTGCTGGAGCTGGGAATTAACAATCTGGCGCTGCTTGGCCGCGAACTGGTGACGCGTCCTTATCTGACGCTGGGTATCGTGAGCTGGGTGGTTTTACTGGCGTTAGCGCTGACATCCACGCAATATGCGCAGCGGAAACTGGGCAGGCGCTGGCAGCTGCTGCACAACTTCGTCTATCTTGTCGCGATCCTCGCCCCCATTCACTACCTGTGGTCGGTGAAGATCCTCTCCCCGCAGCCGGTCCTATATGCACTGGCGGCCGTGGCGCTTTTAGCATGGCGTTACAAGAAGTTCCGCCAGTGGTGGCGATAGTTCGCGAAACTGTGCGTTTTCCCGCAGATTCCCCGTCAACCGCAAATCTTTTTCGGATAGCGGTTGATAATCTTCCCTGATAAGACCAGTATTTAGCTGCTAAATGCTACGAAATCGTTATAATGTGCGACCTTGGTTCGCCTGACAGCGGTTTTAAGCCTCTGAAAAGGTGACATTTGCGCTTCGAAGGTATATTTTGTTTTTTACCCGAAAATCGCAGGAGATAGCGGCATAATGACTGATAAGTTCCATATCTTAGTTTTGAACGGGCCGAACCTGAACATGCTCGGCACCCGTGAGCCAGAGAAGTACGGCACGCTAACATTGGGTGAAATTGTTAACCGTCTGGGAACGGAAGCAGCGTCACTGAATGTGGATTTGGATCATTTTCAGTCGAATGCGGAGTACGCACTCATCGACCGTATTCATCAGGCTAAAGACACTGTGGACTATATCCTGATCAATCCGGCCGCGTTTACGCACACCAGTGTTGCTATCCGCGACGCACTGCTCGCGGTGAGTATCCCGTTTATCGAGATCCACCTGAGTAATGTGCACGCCCGAGAGCCGTTCCGCCACCACTCATATCTGTCAGATATCGCTGTTGGCGTTATTTGTGGGCTGGGCGCCGACGGCTATTCATACGCTTTACAGACAGCGGTAAAACGCTTGTCACAATCACACTAAACAAGAGTACGGAACCCACTCATGGATATTCGTAAGATTAAAAAACTGATCGAGCTGGTTGAAGAATCAGGCATCTCCGAACTGGAAATTTCTGAAGGCGAAGAGTCTGTACGCATCAGCCGTGCAGCCCCAGCCGCTAGCTTCCCGGTAATGCAGCAAGCTTATGCTGCGCCAGTGCAGCAGCCTGCGCTCTCCGCAGCCGTTGCACCAGCAGCTGAAGCCGCACCTGCCGCTGCAGCAGAAATCAGTGGTCACATCGTACGTTCCCCAATGGTTGGTACTTTCTACCGCACCCCGAGCCCGGACGCGAAGGCGTTCATCGAAGTGGGTCAGAAAGTCAACGTAGGCGATACCCTGTGCATCGTTGAAGCGATGAAAATGATGAACCAGATCGAAGCAGACAAATCAGGTACTGTGAAAGCGATTCTGGTCGAAAGTGGTCAGCCGGTTGAATTTGACGAGCCGCTGGTCGTCATCGAGTAACGAGGCGTACATGCTGGATAAAATTGTTATCGCCAACCGCGGCGAGATCGCACTGCGTATTCTTCGTGCCTGTAAAGAGCTGGGCATCAAGACCGTCGCTGTGCACTCAAGCGCGGATCGCGATTTAAAACACGTATTGCTGGCGGATGAGACGGTCTGTATTGGCCCGGCTCCGTCCGTAAAAAGCTATCTGAACATCCCGGCTATCATCAGCGCCGCTGAAATCACCGGCGCGGTGGCAATTCATCCGGGTTACGGCTTCCTCTCTGAGAACGCCAACTTTGCTGAGCAGGTTGAACGCTCTGGCTTTATCTTCATCGGCCCGAAAGCCGACACCATTCGCCTGATGGGCGACAAAGTGTCTGCAATCACCGCGATGAAAAAAGCCGGTGTTCCAACCGTACCAGGCTCTGACGGCCCTCTGACCGACGACATGGATGCTAACCGTGCTCATGCTAAACGCATTGGCTACCCGGTTATCATCAAAGCGTCCGGCGGCGGCGGCGGTCGCGGTATGCGCGTTGTGCGTAGCGATGCTGAACTGGCGCAGTCCATCTCCATGACCAAAGCAGAAGCGAAAGCCGCTTTCAGCAATGACATGGTGTACATGGAAAAATACCTGGAAAACCCACGCCACATCGAAATTCAGGTGCTGGCTGACGGTCAGGGTAACGCGATCTATCTGGCAGAACGTGACTGCTCCATGCAGCGTCGTCACCAGAAAGTGGTCGAAGAAGCGCCAGCACCGGGCATTACCCCAGAGCTGCGTCGCTACATCGGCGAGCGTTGCTCCAAAGCGTGTGTCGATATCGGCTATCGCGGTGCAGGTACCTTCGAGTTCCTGTTCGAAAACGGCGAGTTCTATTTCATCGAAATGAACACCCGTATTCAGGTTGAACACCCGGTTACCGAAATGATCACCGGCGTTGACCTGATCAAAGAACAGCTGCGTATCGCTGCAGGCCAGCCGCTGTCCATCAAGCAGGAAGAAGTTGTGGTGAAAGGCCATGCGGTAGAATGCCGTATCAACGCCGAAGACCCGAACACCTTCCTGCCAAGCCCGGGTAAAATCACGCGTTTCCACGCGCCGGGTGGCTTTGGCGTGCGTTGGGAATCTCATATCTACGCTGGTTACACCGTACCGCCGTACTATGACTCAATGATCGGCAAGCTTATCTGCTATGGCGAAAACCGTGACGTGGCGATTGCCCGCATGAAGAACGCCCTGCAGGAGCTGATCATCGACGGTATTAAAACCAACGTTGATCTGCAGATGCGCATTATGAGCGACGAGCACTTCCAGAATGGTGGAACCAACATCCACTATCTGGAGAAAAAACTCGGTCTGCACGAGAAGTAATACAGCATCTTTGCGAAAAGGCCGGATTATCCGGCCTTTTTTATTTCTGGGGCCTGGAAAGCCTCATCATGTACAATCCCCGCTTTCTTCATCCACAAGGGACAAACAATGGACAAACGTTTTGTTCAGGCCCATAAAGAAGCGCGCTGGGCGCTGTGGCTGACCCTTCTCTATCTCGCTGCATGGTTAGTGACCGCTTACTTACCAGACTCAACCACAGGCATAACCGGCCTGCCGCACTGGTTTGAAATGGCATGTCTGTTAGTACCGCTGATTTTTATTTTGCTCAGCTGGCTGATGGTGCGTTTTATCTTCCGGGATTTCCCGCTGGAGGACAGTGATGCAAACTGAAATCATCACCGTGCTGGTTGTCTATTTGATCGTGGTATTTGGTCTCTCTTTCTATGCCATGCGCAAACGCAGCACCGGGTCGTTTCTGAGCGAATATTTCCTCGGCAGCCGTTCGATGGGCGGGTTTGTGCTGGCGATGACGCTGACCGCCACCTACGTGAGCGCCAGTTCGTTCATCGGCGGGCCGGGAGCCGCATATAAATACGGCCTGGGCTGGGTATTGCTGGCCATGATTCAGGTGCCCACAATCTGGCTGTCGCTGGGCATTCTGGGCAAAAAATTTGCCATTCTCGCCCGTCGCTATAACGCCATTACGCTGAACGACATGCTGCAGGCACGCTATCAGAGCCGTGCGGTGGTCTGGATTGCCAGTATCAGCCTGATTGTCGCCTTCGTTGGCGCCATTGCCGTTCAGTTTATTGGCGGCGCACGCCTGCTGGAAACGGCTGCGGGTATCAAGTACGAGACCGGGTTGCTCATCTTCGGGATCACGATTGCACTGTACACCGCGTTTGGCGGTTTCCGCGCCAGCGTGCTGAACGACACCATGCAGGGAATGGTGATGCTGATAGGCACCCTTGTGCTGCTGGTTGGCGTCATCTACGCGGCCGGCGGGTTACACAATGCGGTGCAAACGCTGGAACAGATTGATCCTAAGCTGGTCAGCCCTCATGGTGCTGACGATATCCTGACGCCCGCGTTTATGACCTCCTTCTGGGTGCTGGTTTGCTTTGGGGTTATCGGTCTGCCGCACACCGCCGTGCGCTGTATCTCCTATAAAGACAGCAAAGCCGTTCACCGCGGGATTGTGATTGGTACCGTCGTTGTCGCCCTTCTTATGCTGGGCATGCATCTGGCGGGCGCGCTTGGACGGGCCGTATTACCTCACCTGACCGTGCCGGATCAGGTGATCCCTACGCTGATGGTGCAGGTTCTGCCGCCGTGGGCCGCCGGGCTGTTCCTTGCTGCACCGATGGCGGCAATCATGTCTAACGTTAACGCGCACCTGCTTCAGGCTTCCGCCACCATCATCAAAGATCTGTGGCTTAGCGCGCGTCCGGCTAAAATGCATAATGAGCAGAAGCTGAAACGCATCTCAACCTGGACCACGCTGGTGCTCGGCATTCTGATGATGCTCGCCGCCTGGCGTCCACCGGAGATGATCATCTGGCTGAACCTGCTGGCATTTGGTGGGCTTGAGGCGGTATTCCTGTGGCCGCTGGTGTTAGGGCTTTACTGGGAACGCGCAAACGCGGCGGGCGCGCTGAGCGGCATGATCGTCGGCGGTGTGCTGTATGCCGTCCTCGCAACGTTTAAGATTCAGTACCTGGGCTTCCATCCGATTGTGCCTTCGTTACTGCTAAGTTTACTGGCGTTTGTGGTGGGGAACCGTTTCGGTCAGCCCGTCCCACAGCCCGCTATGATTTCTACTGATAAATAAAGAGTTTTGCCATGCCGTGGATCCAACTAAAACTGAACACAACCGGCGCTAACGCCGAGGAACTGAGCGATGCGCTGATGGAGGCCGGTTCGGTCTCCATCACCTTCCAGGACACGCATGACACGCCGGTCTTTGAGCCGCTGCCGGGCGAAACCCGCCTGTGGGGTGATACCGACGTTATTGGCCTGTTTGATGCCGAAACCGATATGAAAGAGGTTGTCGCGATTCTGGAGAATCATCCTCTGCTGGGCGTGGGCTTTGTGCACAAAATCGAACAGCTGGAAGACAAAGACTGGGAACGCGAGTGGATGGATAACTTCCACCCGATGCAGTTCGGCAAACGTCTGTGGATCTGTCCAAGCTGGCGCGACGTCCCGGACGAGAATGCGGTCAACGTGATGCTCGACCCGGGTCTGGCGTTTGGTACCGGCACTCACCCAACCACGTCCCTGTGCCTGCAGTGGCTGGATGGTCTGGATCTGGACGGTAAGACAGTGATCGACTTCGGCTGTGGATCCGGGATCCTCGCGATTGCAGCCCTGAAACTGGGCGCGGCAAAAGCGATCGGGATCGATATCGATCCGCAGGCAATTCAGGCCAGCCGCGATAATGCCGAGCGTAACGGCGTCTCCGATCGTCTGGAGCTGTATCTGCCGGATGCTCAGCCAGACGCCATGAAAGCCGATGTGGTGGTCGCAAACATTCTGGCGGGCCCACTGCGCGAGCTGGCCCCGTTAATCAGCGTGCTGCCCGTTGAGGGCGGTCTGCTGGGGCTTTCCGGTATCCTGGCGAGCCAGGCCGAAAGCGTGTGTGAAGCCTACGCCGATCTCTTTGCCCTCGACCCTGTGGTGGAGAAAGAAGAGTGGTGCCGCATCACCGGCCGTAAAAAATAAGCATTTGGCGTGGTCATCTGACCACGCCTCTCCCCCTTTGATAATCCTCTCTCCCCCGGTCATTCTTCGGTAAAATAACCCTACAAATCACGTTGATTTGTATTATAAAAATTCACCGGAAGAATATGATGAAACACATTACTGGCAAGGCAGCGCTGCTGGCGCTGAGCATGATCTCGGCTTCAGCATTTGCATCACACTGGAGCTACGAAGGGGAAGGTTCGCCGGAACACTGGGGCGAACTGGACGAGGCATACAAGACCTGTCAAAGCGGAATGAACCAGTCTCCCATTAATATTGATTCGACCGCTAACGCCCACCTCTCCCCGCTACAAACCCACTACATTGATGGCCCTGTTACGCTGACAAACAACGGCCATACCATTCAGGCAAGCGAACAGGCTGACACCCGCGATACCCTTACTCTTGATAAGCAAACCTGGACGTTACAGCAGTTCCATTTCCACGCGCCGAGCGAAAACACCGTTCATGGCAAAAAATATGCGATGGAAATGCATCTGGTTCATAAAAATGCCAGTGGGGAACTGACGGTAGTGGCAGTCATGTTTGATAAAGGGGCCGCAAACCCGGAGCTTGAAAAACTGTGGCGCGTTATGCCTCAGCAGGCCGAGCAGAACGTCTCCATCAAACAGGATCTTAACCTGAATAAACTGCTGCCAAAAAATAAAACGTACTGGCGCTTTAGCGGTTCATTGACCACCCCTCCGTGTTCAGAAGGCGTCACCTGGATTGTGCTAAAGCAGCCCCTGACGGTTTCTGCAGAACAGCTTGATCGATTCACCCATACAATGCATCACGATAATAACCGGCCGGTACAGTCGCTGCATGGGCGCATAGTGGTCGAATAAGACACATTTTTCGCATAACGATCATGTTCTAAAATGCGACGCAGATCGCAAAGAAGTGGGGAAATCTGCTGCTAAAAACAGCAGATTATCCCGCTTCAGCGAAGCATTTATTCAGAAATGATGAGAAGTTACGGGAAATTGTAAGCGCCCATAAAATAACCATTCTCGTATAACTTAATGATTTAAATAATGAATAATTTTGAACAGGAAGATTGAGCGGCGATTCCTTGATCTACAACAGTGGATTGTTCAAAGTTTGGCCTTTCATCTCGTGCAAAAAATGCGTAATATACGCCGCCTTGCAGTCACAGTATGGTCATTTCTTAACTCATGCGCATCGGACACCACCAGCTTAGAAATCGCCTGATCGCAGCCCCTATGGCAGGTATTACAGACCGGCCGTTCAGGACGCTGTGCTATGAGATGGGAGCCGGTTTAACCGTATCCGAGATGATGTCGTCTAACCCGCAGGTTTGGGAAAGCGATAAATCCCGCCTTCGGATGGTGCACGTTGATGAACCAGGTATTCGCACCGTGCAAATTGCCGGAAGCGTGCCTGAAGAGATGGCAGATGCCGCGCGGATTAACGTGGAAAGTGGTGCCCAGATTATTGATATCAATATGGGGTGCCCGGCCAAAAAAGTGAATCGCAAGCTTGCAGGTTCAGCCCTTCTGCAATACCCCGACCAGGTGAAAGCTATCCTGACGGCGGTTGTCAGCGCAGTGGACGTTCCTGTTACGTTGAAGATTCGCACGGGTTGGTCGCCGGAACACCGTAACTGTGTAGAGATTGCCCAACTGGCCGAAGACTGTGGCATTCAGGCCCTGACCATTCATGGACGCACTCGCGCCTGTTTGTTCAACGGTGAAGCTGAATACGACAGCATTCGGGCAGTTAAGCAGAAAGTTTCCATTCCGATTATCGCGAATGGCGACATAACTGACCCGCTTAAAGCCAGAGCTGTACTCGACTATACGGGAGCTGATGCTCTGATGATAGGACGTGCAGCTCAGGGAAGACCCTGGATCTTCCGGGAAATCCAGCATTATCTGGACACTGGGGAGCTGCTTGCCCCGCTGCCTCTGGCAGAGGTTAAGCGCTTGCTTTGTTCGCATGTTCGGGAACTGCATGACCACTACGGCCAGGCAAAAGGGTACCGAATTGCGCGTAAACACGTCTCCTGGTATCTCCAGGAGCACGCTCCAGATGACCAGTTTCGGCGCACATTCAACGCCATAGAGGATGCCAGCGTACAGCTGGAGGCGTTGGAGGCATACTTCGAAAATCTTGCGTAATGAAATAAAGAGCTGACAGAACTATGTTCGAACAACGCGTAAATTCTGACGTACTGACCGTTTCTACCGTTAACTCTCAGGACCAGGTAACTCAAAAGCCCCTGCGTGACTCGGTTAAACAGGCACTGAAGAACTATTTTGCTCAACTGAACGGTCAGGATGTTAATGACCTGTATGAGCTGGTACTGGCTGAAGTTGAACAGCCACTGTTGGACATGGTGATGCAATACACCCGCGGTAACCAAACCCGCGCTGCGCTGATGATGGGTATCAACCGTGGTACTCTGCGTAAGAAACTGAAAAAATACGGCATGAACTGATACTAATCAGTTAAATGCTTGTTTAAAAAGGCGCTCTTCGGCATGGGGAAGCGCCTTTTTTATTACCTGCGCCTCTCCGTCAACGCATTGTAAACCTTCGCTTATCCCGCTTTTCAACCACGGTTTTTCGTGTATATTTCCCCCACCTTACTGGCGTTCTTCTCGCGGAATGACACAATGATTCGTAAATACTGGTGGCTGGTTGTCTTTGCAATCTCCGTTCTCATTTTCGATGCACTCCTGATGCAGTGGATTGAACTGATGAGCACCGAAACCGATAAGTGTCGCAATATGAACTCCGTCAATCCGCTGAAACTCGTGAACTGCTCCGAACTCGACTAACCGCACGATTACGCCAGCCCCCGTTATTACCCACTAAAAACGGGGATTTAAATCCCTTTGAGCCATTACCTGACGGTGATAATGTCTCGCCCTTCTTAACCGCTCTAGCGTAACCCCACACTCGAGTAGAACCGTTCATGCTGGTCAGCCAATACAACCATATCCTTGTCGTCCTCTCCTTTGTTGTTGCCATCCTTGCGGCGTATACCGCGCTGAACATGGCTGCACGCGTCGCCGGGAGTGAGGGCGTCGCTGCCCGCGTCTGGCTGGCTGGCGGCGGTATTGCAATGGGCATTGGCGTGTGGGCCATGCATTTTATCGGCATGCTGGCGATGGACCTCTCCATGAGCATGAGCTACAACGCCACCCTGACGGTGTTATCCATGGTCATCGCCGTGGGTTCGTCGCTGTTTGCGCTATGGCTCGTGAGCTGCGAGCAATTACGTTTACGCCGACTGCTGCCCGGCGCGCTGGTGATGGGCAGCGGTATCGTTGCTATGCATTACACCGGCATGGCGGCGCTGGAAGTGATGCCCGGGATTATCTGGGACAAGGTCTGGGTGGCCATTTCGATCGCGATTGCGCTTGCCGCTTCGCTCGCGGCATTATGGCTGACCTTCCGCCTGCGGCGAGAAGCCGCGCAGGTCGTGCTGATGCGCATGGGGGCCGCCATCACGATGGGGATTGCCATTGCCGGTATGCACTATGCCGGGATGAAAGCGGCGCAGTTTCCCATGTCCACAATGGTTCATCATGAGGGGATTAACGGAAGCTGGCTGGCGGTGCTGGTTAGCGTCGTCGCGCTCTCTATTCTGGGTATCACCCTGCTGGTGTCGATGCTGGATGCCCGCCTTCAGGCACGTACCGCCCTTCTGGCTTCCTCGCTGGCAGAAGCTAACCGGGAACTTGCTCAACTGGCGCTGCACGATACCCTGACGCGTCTGCCCAACCGTATCCTGCTGGAAGACAGACTCGATCAGGCCATCAGCAAAGCCGATCGTGAAGGGAACCACTTTGCCCTGATGTTCATGGATCTCGACGGCTTTAAAGCTATCAATGACGCCTATGGCCATGATGTCGGTGACAAGCTGCTGGTCGCCGTAACGCAGCGTCTGCTGCTTCTCCTGAAAGGCCAGTTCACCCTTGCACGTATCGGCGGTGATGAGTTTGTTCTGCTGGCCGAGGGAGAAGGTCCGGACGACGCGGCATCGCTGGCGAATTCGCTGGTCCGCGCGATCGATAGCCCGTTCAATCTCGGCCCCTATGAACTGGTGGTGACCCTCAGCATTGGTATCGCGCTGTATCCTCACGACGGTAAAACCGAGCGTGAGCTGATGTTTAACGCCGACGCGGCGATGTATCACACGAAGCATATGGGTCGTAACGGTTACCACTTTTTCCAGCCCTCCATGAACACCCTGGCGCAGACCCATCTCCAGTTAATGAACGATCTGTGGATGGCGCTCGATCGCAATGAGCTGCGCCTGCTTTATCAGCCAAAATTTCACGCCCCCGCGGGTCCTGTCCTCGGATTCGAGGCGTTATTGCGCTGGCAGCATCCTAAACAGGGGCTACTGACGCCGGACCTTTTTCTGCCGCTAGCGGAAAAAACGGGGCTGATCATCCCCATTGGCAACTGGGTGATTAATGAAGCCTGTCGCCAGCTGCGGGAATGGCATCTTCAGGGGCATCAAAGCTGGTCAATGGCGGTAAACCTGTCGACACTGCAGTTTGAACAACCCTCGCTGGTTAAAACGGTTCTCGACTGCCTGGCTCTTCACCGTGTGCCACCGGAAATGTTGATCCTCGAAGTGACGGAAACCACGGCGATGAGCAACCCTGATGAGAGCGTACGAGTGCTGACAGAGCTGACGGATGCGGGCGTGAAGGCCTCCATTGATGATTTTGGCACCGGATATTCGAGCCTGCTGTACCTCAAACGCTTACCGGCCTGTGAATTGAAAATCGACAGGGCGTTTGTGAAAGAGCTCAGCGGCGAAAGCGAGGATGCCACTATTGTCTCAGCGATTGTGGCCCTCGCTAAAACCCTTAACCTGAAGGTCGTCGCTGAAGGTGTGGAAACAGAAGCACAGCAGGCCTTTTTAACCGAGCTGGGCTGTAACACCCTTCAGGGTTATCTGTTAGGTAAACCCGCCAGCGCGCAGACCATCGAAGCACTTTGTGCCCGAGGGGAAATGTTACCTGGCGCTGAGCTGTAAGCCCCCTCATCAGGCGACACGCGAATGACAGGAAGTGTCGCCAGTATGCTATCGACCAGAGCGGGTGCCTGCTGATAAAGATTAAAACTGTCGTTATTCATTAACCAGTTTTTAATTATTCCGCTAAAAAAACCGTGGAATACGATCAAGGTGAGATCAACATTCACCTTGGGCGAAATGATATTGCGCGAAATACAGGTCTCCAGCGTGGCGCGTAGCGTGTCATCATTGAATCCAATACGCTTTCTGATTTCACGCTCTGAAATCATATCACTGCTAAATTCACACTTATGATAGAGAATTTGTAAAAGCGCACATTGCCGGGGTTCATGGGCAATATACTGCAGCGCGGTAATAAATTGCTCACGAAGTTTTAACAATGGATCATCACTATCGGAAAGAGAAAGCCTGTCGCGAATAATGTCGCGAAGCGGTAATTGCTGCTCCCAGATGGCATTAAATATTTCTGATTTACTGGTGAAGTGCCAGTAGATCGCGCCGCGCGTCACCTTTGCAGCATCAGCGATATCCGTCAGCGTCGTGCTGGCTACGCCACGCGTCGCAAACTGTGCGATAGCCGCCTCAATCAGCTGCTGCCGGGTTTGTTGAGCCTCTTCTTTCTTTTTACGCGCCATAGGCAACCACTCGTTACTCGCAAGGTTGAAAGGTAATAGTGCATTCATGCAAATGTAAGTATTCACTAAAATCCGTTTTAATTTTGCACAAAAAAAGTCAATCCGCTTAATTTATAATTAAGGCAAATACATCAAATCAATTAAATTCACGAAATGAATAATTAGACAACATTAAACGCATTTACCTGATTAACATGCCTGAAGTATATCCCCGAATGGTCCAGGTCTGATTCTGATTTTTTTCTACAAGCATGGTCATTCGCACTTATAAATTAAAAAACATTAAATACCCTCATTATTATACGCAGCTACATTTTATTTTTTATCCCTCTGCCCCAGATACCGATTCGCGGCATATATCGGTTAATGGGTATTTAAAGGAACAGTAATGACGAATCATTTCAGACGCTTGCCCTTATCCGGTTTCATTGTCTGCGCGGTACTGCTCACTGGATGCGATGGTCAGGAAAATCAACAACAACACCTGCAGGCGCCTCAGGTCAGCGTGCATATTGTGAAAAGCGCGCCTCTGGCTGTCACCACTGAACTCCCGGGCAGAACAGATGCATTTCGCGTTGCGGAGGTTCGTCCTCAGGTTAGCGGCATCATCCTTCGCCGCAACTTCGCGGAAGGTAGCGATGTAAAAGCGGGTGATTCACTTTACCAGATTGATCCTGCGACCTATCAGGCAGCCTATGACAGCGCGAAAGGCGAACTGGCGAAGGCTCAGGCGGCGGCCAATATTGCACACCTGACGGTAAAACGTTATCTCCCGCTGGTAGGCACCCAATATGTCAGTAAGCAGGAGTATGACCAGGCCGTGGCGACGGCTCAGCAGGCAGATGCCAGCGTTGTTGCTGCAAAAGCTGGCGTTGAAAGCGCACGTATCAACCTTGCTTACACCAAAGTGACCTCTCCTGTTGATGGCCGTATCGGGAAATCCAGCGTGACCGAAGGGGCGCTGGTGACGAACGGACAAGCCGCAGCACTGGCAACGGTCCAGCAGCTCGATCCGATTTATGTCGATGTCACACAGTCCAGTAATGATTTTATGCGCCTGAAACAGACGAGTCTGCAAAAAGGCGATACCGCCAGCAGCGTCGAACTGCTGATGGAAAACGGTCAGCCCTATCCGCTGAAAGGCACGTTACAGTTCTCTGACGTCACGGTCGATGAAAGTACCGGCTCGATTACCCTGCGCGCCATTTTCCCGAACCCTCAGCATCTGCTGTTACCCGGCATGTTTGTTCGCGCCCGCATTGATGAAGGCACCCAGCCGGACGCAATTCTGGTTCCACAGCAAGGCGTGACCCGTACGCCGCGAGGCGATGCAACCGTGCTGGTGGTGAACGATAAAAACCAGGTTGAGCCGCGAACCGTCGTGGCCCCTCAGGCAATTGGCGATCGCTGGCTGGTGACGGAAGGGCTGAAAAACGGTGACCGCGTGATTGTCAGCGGGCTACAGAAAGTCAGACCAGGGGTAACCGTCGTCGCCACGCCGGATACCACCACGACTCCAGCCGGTTAAGGGACGACGACATGGCTAATTTCTTTATTCAGAGACCGGTTTTCGCCTGGGTACTTGCCATCATTTTGATGATTGCAGGCGGGCTGGCCATTCTCAAACTCCCCGTCGCACAGTATCCAACCATTGCCCCTCCCGCCGTGGCGATTTCCGCGACCTACCCGGGAGCGGACGCTCAAACGGTGCAGGATACCGTGACCCAGGTTATCGAACAGAATATGAACGGTATCGATAACCTGATGTATATGTCCTCCACCAGCGATTCAGCGGGTAACGTCACCATCACCCTGACCTTCGAGTCAGGAACCGACCCGGACATCGCTCAGGTGCAGGTGCAGAACAAGCTGCAGCTCGCCATGCCGCTGCTGCCGCAAGAGGTTCAGCAGCAAGGGATTGGCGTGGAGAAATCCAGCAGCAGCTTCCTGCTGGTCGCCGGTTTTGTTTCAGACAACAAAAGCCTCACGCAGAACGACATCTCTGACTATGTCGCCTCAAACGTCAAAGATGCCATCAGCCGAACGTCTGGCGTCGGTGACGTTCAGCTGTTTGGCGCTCAGTACGCGATGCGCATCTGGCTCGACAGCAACGCGATGAACAAATACCAGCTGACGCCGCTGGATATTATCAACCAGTTGAAAACGCAGAACGATCAGATAGCGGCAGGCCAGCTGGGCGGAACGCCGTCCATTCCAGGGCAGCAGCTGAATGCCTCGATCATTGCGCAAACCCGCCTGAAATCACCGGAGGAGTTTGGCCGCGTGACGCTCAAGGTGAACCAGGACGGCTCGATGGTTCATCTGAAGGACGTGGCCCGCATTGAGCTGGGTGGCGAAAACTACAACATGGTCACTAAAATCAACGGGCAGGCGGCAACCGGTCTGGGGATTAAGCTGGCAACCGGGGCAAATGCGCTGGACACCGCAGCAGCCATAAAGAGCAAGCTGGCGCAACTGCAGCAGTTCTTCCCACAGGGGCTGAAGGTTGTTTATCCCTATGACACCACGCCTTTTGTAAAAATCTCCATCCACGAAGTGGTGAAGACCCTGTTTGAAGCGATCGTTCTCGTCTTCCTGGTCATGTACCTGTTCCTGCAAAACCTGCGTGCGACCCTCATCCCAACAATCGCGGTGCCGGTCGTTCTGCTGGGTACCTTTGCGGTTCTGGCGGCATTTGGTTTCTCCATCAATACCCTGACGATGTTCGGCATGGTGCTGGCGATAGGTCTGCTGGTTGATGACGCTATCGTGGTCGTTGAGAACGTTGAACGTGTCATGGTCGAGGACAAGCTGCCGCCGAAAGAGGCCACGCAGAAGTCGATGGAGCAGATCCAGGGGGCACTGGTCGGGATCGCCATGGTGCTCTCGGCGGTCTTTATTCCGATGGCCTTTTTTGGCGGCTCGACGGGGGCGATCTATCGCCAGTTCTCGCTGACTATCGTTTCCGCTATGGCGTTGTCCGTACTGGTGGCGCTCATCCTGACGCCTGCACTCTGCGCAACGTTGCTTAAGCCCGTATCCGGCGACCATCATGAGAAAAAAGGTGGCTTCTTCGGCTGGTTTAATGCGCTCTTTGATAAAAGCGTGGAGCACTACAGCAACAGCGTGAGCGGTATTTTGCGTAAGACAGGGCGCTATCTGGTGGTGTACGTCATTATTGTCGGTGGGATGGCGGTGCTCTTCCTGCGCTTGCCCACCTCCTTCCTGCCCGAAGAGGATCAGGGGGTGTTTATGACGATGGTTCAACTCCCGGCAGGTGCAACCCAGACGCGAACTCAGCAGGTCCTCGACCAGGTTCAGGACTACTATCTGAACAAAGAGAAGGCGAACGTTGAATCCGTCTTTACCGTTAACGGCTTTAGCTTTAGCGGCCAGGGTCAGAACTCCGGTATGGCATTCGTCAGCCTGAAGCCCTGGGAGGAGCGCCCGGGGGCGGAAAATGGCGTCGAAGCCATTGTGGGTCGCGCGACGAAAGCCTTCAGTCAGATTAAAGATGGCCTTGTGTTCCCGTTTAACCTGCCTGCAATTATTGAGCTGGGTACCGCCACGGGCTTCGACTTTGAATTGATCGATCAGGCCAACCTGGGGCATACCCAGCTGACGCAGGCGCGTAACCAACTGCTCAGCATGGTGAAAGAGCACCCTGACCTGCTGGTTCGCGTGCGCCCTAACGGTCTTGAAGATACGCCTCAGTTCAAGCTGGATGTCGATCAGGAAAAAGCGCAGGCGCTGGGCGTCAGTATTTCTGACGTCAACCAGACGATTTCGACGGCCTTAGGTGGCACCTATGTGAACGACTTTATCGATCATGGACGAGTGAAAAAGGTCTATGTACAGGCCGATGCAAAATTCCGTATGTTGCCAGGCGATATTAACAACCTTTACGTGCGCAGCGCGAATGGGGAAATGGTCCCGTTCTCAGCCTTTAGCAACGCTCACTGGGTCTATGGTTCACCTCGACTGGAGCGCTATAACGGGATGCCCTCTATAGAGATCCTGGGTGAATCAGCCCCGGGTAAAAGTACCGGTGAGGCCATGGTTATGATGGAAAGTCTCGCGGCAAAACTGCCTTCCGGCATCGGCTATGACTGGACGGGAATGTCTTATCAGGAGCGGCTCTCGGGTAACCAGGCGCCTGCACTGTACGCCATTTCGCTGATCGTGGTGTTCCTGTGTCTGGCAGCGCTGTATGAAAGCTGGTCCATTCCGTTCTCCGTTATGCTGGTTGTACCGCTGGGGGTCATTGGGGCGCTTCTCGCAGCGTCGCTGCGCGGGTTGAATAATGACGTCTATTTCCAGGTCGGCCTGCTGACGACGATTGGTTTATCGGCGAAAAACGCCATCCTGATCGTCGAATTTGCTAAAGACCTGATGGATAAAGAAGGCAAAGGCATTATTGAAGCCACGCTGGAAGCTTCCAGGATGCGACTTCGACCGATCCTGATGACGTCTCTGGCCTTTATCCTTGGCGTCATGCCGCTGGTGATCAGCACCGGGGCCGGGAGCGGCGCGCAAAACGCCGTCGGTACGGGGGTTATGGGGGGAATGCTTTCCGCAACGCTTTTGGCGATTTTCTTCGTGCCCGTCTTCTTTGTGGTTGTTCGGCGACGGTTTACTCACTATAAAGAGTAATGTTTCCCTGAAAAGGCACCTATGGTGCCTTTTTTATTTTTAACATAAACAATAAATTAGGCTTTACATAAAGGCAGTGTTAAAACATGATGATTTGCATTAAGTAAAAACAGCCCCTTACATCTTCATAATGTCTCCATTAATTCCTCCTGAAACCGACTTTTCTCCACGATTTTTACAAACTACATAATTTGAGATTATTCCTCGTGTAACGAGGACTTACCCCGGTGGTAAAATAACCTCCAGTTCGTTAATAGCCCTCCTGGCTTTATGGCGGATGAGAAATAATACTGAGGTAACATCATGAAAAGATTCATTTCCGTTGCACTTCTCGCTGCGCTGCTTGCTGGTTGCGCGCACGACTCTCCATGTGTACCGGTTTACGACGATCAGGGCCGACTGGTTCATACCAATACCTGTGTGAAAGGCACCACCCAGGATAACTGGGAGACTGCGGGTGCTATCGCCGGCGGTGCTGCCGCAGTAGCAGGTTTGACGCTGGGTATTGTTGCCCTGACGAAGTAACATCCGTTGAGAAAGCGCGGCTATAGCCGCGCTTTTGCTTTTAATGAGTGCAGTATTTTCAAATAAGTAAAAAAATAGCCCCGTATTTATTCAAGTAATTAATTCAAGCCTGAAGTCAGTCACAACTTTTTCGCATACTCATTCAAATTACTTATTCTATCGTGATGATTTTCACACATTAATATTATTGAATACCCTGCCAATATTCACCCTGGAAACTATCTCTTCTTTTTCCTGACCCGACTCAAAACTTTTGCTCCGATTTGTGGCACAGGTTGTAATTTCGCACCGTTTCGGGGCGCTCGTTTTATTTAAGCCTGTCTACACTCAGCATTAAGCGTTCACTCGTCTCTTATTTTGTCGAACGCAAAACTGGCATTACGTTTGCTTTATAAACGTTGGCCAAAGCCACAGACAGGTTAAGCGTTTAAAAACGCCTCTATAACGATAAATTTCGCCACACAGGATGCATTATGAAAAAGACGATGATAGCCAGCCTGGCCGCTGCAGGCATGTTGTTTGCCGTAGCCGGTCAAGCCCATGCGGGAACGACACTGGATGCCGTTAAAAAGAAAGGTTTTGTTCAATGTGGTATCAGTGACGGTTTGCCTGGCTTCTCTTATGCCGATGCGAACGGCAAATTTACCGGTATTGATGTAGATGTCTGCCGTGGCGTTGCAGCCGCCGTTTTTGGCGATGACAGCAAAGTAAAATACACCCCGCTGACGGCGAAAGAACGCTTTACGGCGCTGCAGTCCGGCGAGGTCGACATGCTCTCCCGTAATACCACCTGGACTTCCTCCCGTGATGCAGGCATGGGGATGTCATTTACGGGCGTGACCTATTATGACGGCATCGGCTTCCTGACCCACAATAAAGCAG
This sequence comes from Enterobacter sp. KB-221C9, assembly GCF_041320715.1. NCBI lineage: Bacteria > Pseudomonadati > Pseudomonadota > Gammaproteobacteria > Enterobacterales > Enterobacteriaceae > Enterobacter > Enterobacter sp. KB-221C9. Next base: position 3,964 of record NZ_JBGIWG010000005.1, on the reverse strand, counting down.
GCCTGAAAAGCGCTAAGGAACTGGATGGTGCCACCGTTTGTATCCAGGCGGGCACCGATACCGAGCTGAACGTCGCGGATTATTTCAAAGCAAACAACATGAAATACACCCCGGTGACATTTGACCGCTCGGATGAATCGGCCAAAGCGCTGGAATCCGGCCGTTGCGACACGCTGGCCTCTGACCAGTCGCAGCTGTATGCCTTACGTATTAAGCTGAGCAACCCGGCAGAGTGGATTGTCCTGCCTGAAGTGATCTCCAAAGAACCTCTCGGCCCCGTCGTTCGTCGCGGCGATGAAGACTGGTTCTCCATTGTTCGCTGGACGCTGTTTGCCATGCTGAACGCAGAAGAGATGGGCATCAACTCTAAAAACGTTGATGAGAAAGCCGCTAAGCCATCCAACCCGGATATGGCACACCTGCTCGGTAAAGAAGGTGATTTCGGCAAGGATCTGAAGCTGGATAACAAGTGGGCTTACAACATCATCAAACAGGTGGGCAACTACTCTGAAATCTTTGAGCGCAACGTGGGATCGGAAAGCCCGCTGAAGATCAAACGCGGCCAGAACAATCTCTGGAACAACGGCGGTATTCAGTACGCGCCACCAGTACGTTAAGTCATAGCTGTAACGGGCACTGCTCAGGCAGTGCCAACTCCAGAGTCATGGTTACTGAGGTTTCTTTATGTCCCATCGCCGCTCAGCCGTAAAAGGATCGCTATCCTTTTCTCATCCCGCGGTCCGCGCCTGGCTATTCCAGATTATTGCTATTGTTGCGGTTGTTCTCATCGCCGTGTATCTCATCCATAACACCATCACCAACCTGAATAATCGCGGCATTACTTCCGGTTTCGCGTTTTTAGATCGCAGCGCGGGGTTTGGTATCGTTCAGCACCTTATTGATTACCAGGAAGGTGACACGTACGGACGCGTGTTCGTAGTCGGTTTACTGAATACGCTGTTGGTATCGGCGCTTTGTATCGTCTTCGCGTCGATACTGGGCTTCTTTATTGGCCTGGCGCGTCTTTCTGAAAACTGGCTCCTGCGGAAACTGTCGACTGTTTATATTGAGACGTTCCGCAATATCCCCCCGCTGCTGCAGATATTCTTCTGGTATTTCGCCGTACTGCGTAACCTTCCCGGTCCCCGCCAGGCCGTCGACGCGTTTGAGTTGTTTTTCCTGAGTAACCGTGGGTTGTCCATCCCTTCTCCCCTGGTGGGTGAAGGCCTGTACGCTTTCATCGGCGCGATTGTGATAGCGCTTGCTCTCTCTGCTGGGGTATACCGTTTTAACCGCAAGCATCAGATTAAAACCGGTCAGCTCCGTAGAACCTGGCCCACGGCAGCTGTCCTGGTCGTTTGCCTGCCGCTAATTGCGCACTGGCTGTTTGGGGCCGCGCTGCACTGGGACATTCCACATCTGCGTGGCTTTAACTTTCAGGGCGGGATGGTATTAATTCCCGAGCTGGCAGCCCTGACGCTGGCGCTGTCGATTTATACGTCCGCGTTTATCGCAGAGATTATCCGTGCAGGGATACAGGCAGTACCTTATGGACAGCACGAGGCGGCACGCTCACTGGGATTACCCCATACCGTGACGCTTCGCCAGGTCATCATTCCGCAGGCTTTACGGGTCATCATTCCGCCCCTGACCAGCCAGTATCTCAATATTGTCAAAAACTCGTCGCTGGCCGCTGCCATTGGTTACCCGGATATGGTGTCACTCTTCGCCGGAACCGTGCTTAACCAGACCGGACAAGCGATTGAAACCATCGCCATCACGATGTCTGTCTACCTGATCATCAGCCTGGTGATTTCACTGCTGATGAACCTTTATAACCGTCGTATAGCACTGGTCGAGCGCTAAGGATCCATGATGACAAAAGCGATACTGTCGCACTCCTCGCGCCCTGCCAAGTCGACAGGTGGACGTTTCGTTCTCTGGGCGCGTAAGAATCTTTTCTCCAGCTGGAGTAACAGCCTGCTGACGATTGTCTGCCTGTGGCTCATGTGGGAATTGATTCCTCCCCTGCTGAACTGGGCGTTTTTACAGGCAAACTGGGTAGGTTCAACCCGAGCTGACTGCACAAAAGCCGGCGCCTGCTGGGTGTTTATTCATGAGCGCTTCGGCCAGTTCATGTATGGATTGTATCCCCATGAACAGCGCTGGCGGATTAATCTGGCGCTGGTTATCGGCCTGGTTTCTATTGCAGCCATGTTCTGGAAAAAGCTGCCTCATCGTGGACGCTATATTGCCGCCTGGGCAGTGGTTTATCCGATTATCGTCTGGGCGCTGTTGTACGGCGGTTTCCTTGGGCTAGAACGCGTTGAAACACGCCAGTGGGGCGGGCTGACGCTGACGCTGATTATCGCTTCAGTGGGGATAGCCGGTGCGCTACCGTGGGGGATTTTACTGGCCCTGGGACGGCGTTCAAAAATGCCGATCGTCCGTGTGCTCTCCGTTATCTTCATTGAGTTCTGGCGCGGCGTACCGCTTATCACCGTTCTGTTTATGTCGTCGGTCATGCTGCCGCTGTTTATGGCAGAAGGTACCACCATCGACAAGCTGATCCGTGCCCTGGTGGGGGTGATTCTCTTTCAGTCGGCCTATGTCGCTGAAGTTGTGCGAGGTGGGCTGCAAGCATTGCCTAAAGGCCAGTACGAAGCGGCGGAATCACTGGCTCTCGGTTACTGGAAAACGCAGGGACTGGTCATTCTTCCACAGGCACTCAAGCTGGTCATCCCGGGTCTGGTCAACACGATCATTGCCCTCTTCAAGGATACCAGCCTGGTGATCATCATCGGATTGTTCGATCTCTTTAGCAGCGTGCAACAGGCGACCGTTGACCCTGTCTGGCTGGGTATGTCCACCGAAGGATATGTCTTTGCAGCGCTGATCTACTGGATCTTTTGTTTTAGCATGTCGCGCTACAGCCAGCATCTGGAAAAGCGCTTTAACACCGGGCGTACACCGCACTGAGGAAATTATGAGCCAAATAACTATGACACCCGCCGACGCGATGATTACGCTGGAAAATGTGAATAAATGGTACGGACAATTTCATGTCCTGAAGGACATTAATCTTAAGGTAAAGCAGGGAGAACGCATTGTCCTTTGCGGCCCTTCTGGATCCGGGAAATCCACAACCATTCGCTGTATTAATCATCTTGAAGAACATCAGCAAGGACGCATTGTGGTTGATGGCATCGAGCTGAATGAAGATATCCGCAATATTGAACGCGTACGTCAGGAAGTGGGAATGGTATTTCAGCACTTTAATCTGTTTCCGCATCTGACCGTTCTGCAGAACTGTACGCTTGCGCCAATTTGGGTTCGAAAGATGCCTAAAAAGGAAGCGGAGGCATTAGCCATGCACTACCTGGAGCGCGTACGTATCGCAGAACATGCCAATAAGTTTCCTGGCCAGATATCGGGTGGCCAACAGCAGCGTGTGGCTATCGCCCGTTCGCTGTGTATGAAACCGAAAATTATGCTGTTTGATGAACCAACATCTGCCCTGGATCCGGAAATGGTGAAAGAGGTTCTGGACACCATGATTGGGCTGGCGCAATCCGGCATGACCATGCTGTGCGTGACGCATGAGATGGGGTTTGCGCGAACCGTGGCCGACCGGGTGATCTTTATGGATCGCGGGGAGATTGTTGAGCAGGCACCGCCGGATGAGTTTTTTGCGCATCCGAAGTCAGAACGTACGCGAGCATTCCTGTCGCAGGTAATTCATTAGTCGTTTGCTTTGCCGGGTAGCGGCTGCGCCTTACCCGGCCTACCGTTTTTTCAGCGTATAAACGCAAAAAGGCCATCCTTTCGGATGGCCTTCTCACTTAATTGATGTCTGGCAGTTCCCTACTCTCACATGGGGAGACCCCACACTACCATCGGCGCTACGGCGTTTCACTTCTGAGTTCGGCATGGGGTCAGGTGGGACCACCGCGCTAAAGCCGCC